>DEKP01000002.1:8123-25876 GCA_002353935.1 Ruminococcaceae bacterium UBA2719
ATGGCGCGCTGGAAGGGACGATGTATTTTCTTCGAAAATTCCTCCGTCCTCGCAGCATAGCTGCTTCGGACATCGAGCCTAAAAATGTGCCCTCCGGCACATTTTCTTTACGGCTCTACCCTCTCAGGGTTCGAGTCCCTCCCTGCTTGCATTATAAAAATAGTAGCCTGTGGTATCAAAAGATTCCACAGGCTACTATGGCGCGCTGGAAGGGACTCGAACCCCCGACCTTTTGGTTCGTAGCCAAACACTCTATCCAGCTGAGCTACCAGCGCAAAAGCAGTTCGCCACAAGTGACTTGTCACGAGTAGCTTGCCGTAACATTTATATTATCACACTATTTTTAAAAATGCAAGAAAAACATTTTATAATCTATAAATTTATTTTTGTGTAACTTTTAGACTTTCTACTTGCTTTTCTTGTTAAACTCCTTTACCTTCTTCGAAAGCTCTTCCAATTCTTCCTTTGACAGCTCGGGCAAATGCTCTAAATCATCAATAAATTTCCCTATGCTATCATTCTTCTTTAAGCGAGCTATATCCATAAAAAAGCTTGTAATAACTGCTGTAAAAATCGCAATAACAGCTATTGAGTACACGGTCAGTATAACTGTAACAATCCTACCAACCGGCGTTACTGCGGCAAAGTCGCCGTAACCGATAGAGGTTGCCGAAGCAAAGCAAAACCAAAGACTGTCTAAATAAGTTTTAATATTAGGCTCAAATATCCAAATCGGAATCGCTGCAACAAAGAACCAAATTAAATATGCGCCTAAGATTTTGTCTGCTCCCGCTGTTTGAAAAGCACGCTTGAGCATGCGACGCATTTTTTTCTTTTTCATAATATCAACTCGTTTTGCAGTGTTTTTATTTGTGTTCAGTATATCATTTGCAGTTTTTGGTGTCAATTATAAAAGTTAATACTAAACACCGACCGTTGTCAGAACTCCAAAAGCAATATATCAGCAGGAATTTTTTCATAAGATTACAAAACCCGCCGCGAACAGGCAAAATCCGCGGCGGGTTATAACTATAATTCACAGCTCAAATAATAGCAACAAAAACACAAATCAACTTACTTGCTAAACCCTAAAAGTGAATTACCCTGCAATTTATTAATCATTAAACAGCGCATAAAACGCCTTGTACGCCATATAAATGTCAAACTTAGATATAATCTCGAACGGCGCATGCATACAAAGTACCGCAACGCCCAAGTCTATTACATCTACGTTCATATTGGCAACGTACTTTGCAATTGTACCGCCGCCGCCGATATCAACCTTGCCAAGTTCTCCTATCTGCCACTTGATGTTGTTTTTGTTAAGCATCGAGCGAATCTCGCCCATATACTCCGCAGAAGCGTCGGAAGTATCGTACTTTCCGCCGTGACCTGTATATTTTGAGATAACAACGCCTTCGTTTATAAAGCTTGCGTTTTTGATTTCATATGCTGATGAATAGGTAGGATCAAAAGCTGCGTTTACATCGGCAGAAAGGCACTTGCTCTTTGAGAGCACCCTGTAGCCCTCTTCTCCGTCTGCTTTTGCAAGATCATAGATAAAATATCTGAGAAAATCGCTCTGCATACCCGTGTTCCCGTCGGATCCGGTCTCTTCTTTATCCGTCAGATAAGTGATAACCGTAGATTCGGGAGTCTTTGTATCTATCGCCGCCATAAGAGCCGGATAAGCGCAGCAGCGGTCATCGTGGCCGTAACCACCTATAAGACTGCGGTCAAAGCCTACGTCGCGGGTCTTGTAGCTTGGCACAAAGCTAAGCTCAGCCGAGAGAAAATCTCCCTCGGTAATGCCGTAGCGCTCGTTTAGTATCTTCATAACATTTAAGGCTACTAAATCTTTTTCGTCGCTGTCGTCTACAGCCTGAGAGCCGACAAGAACATTAAGCTGTTCGCCTGTAAACGCCTTATTCATTGTCTTTGTCGCCTGTTCCCTGTCGAGGTGCGG
Source organism: Ruminococcaceae bacterium UBA2719 (assembly GCA_002353935.1). Classification (GTDB taxonomy): domain Bacteria; phylum Bacillota; class Clostridia; order Oscillospirales; family Acutalibacteraceae; genus Ruminococcoides. The sequence continues at coordinate 10,090 of DEKP01000002.1, forward strand.
CAAAAGATCGGTGATTACAAAGCATTCGTCGTCATCCTTATCGCCGACAGCGATCTCAACCTTGCTGCCGTCAGTTTTCACAACTGTGCCATAAAGCGAGAGCGGTATAGTTGTCCACTGATACTTTTTAATTCCGCCGTAATAGTGGGTTTTGAGAAGCGCCAGACCGTTATCCTCATAAAGCGGATTAGGCTTTATATCAATTCGCGGGGAGTCGATATGCGCTATTGAGAGCTTGACGCCGTTTTTGGTTCCGTTTTTTCCGATCACGGCAAGTCCTACAGCCTTGTTTCTGTTTACGATATAAACACGGTCGCCGGGGTTGTATTTTTTGTCCTGTTCAAATTCTGTGAAGCCGTTTTCTTTTGCAAGAGCTACCGCATACTTTACAGCCTCGCGCTCTGTGCGGCTTTTATCAAGAAACTTTTTGTAATCAATACAAAAGTTGTTCGCTAAATCAAGTTCTTCTTTTGATACAGTAGATGTACCCTTGCGTTCTTTCATCATCAATTTTTCTTTCAATTCTTTTATTTCGCTCATAATAAAGCCTCCCGAAATTAATATTATCAATAATATAATGTTTCATACATTTCGTATGTATTTATAACCTTTTTTACATATTTCGACGTTTCTTCATACGGAATATAGGTAAGGGTTTTTCCGTCAGAAGAATAGGTCTTATCCTCCAGCCATTTGTCTACAGTTGTTATGCCCGCGTTATAGGCCGCCGCTACAAGCTCTATGTTACCGTCGTAGTGTGAATTTAAGTAGCTTAGAAAATACGTGCCGTATTCGATGTTCACCCTAGGATTTTTCAGATCATAGTCATAAAGCGTTACTTCGCCGTCCTTGTTATTTTGAAGCCATTCAAATGTTTCGGGCATAAGCTGCATCAGTCCCACTGCTCCGGCGTGAGACTCGACCTCTTCTCTAAAACCGCTCTCGGTTCTCATCACAGCATAAACAAGCGGCTCTGAAGTACCGAACTGCTTTGAATACTGTGTTACATATTCGCTGTACTTTTGGGGATAAAAAACTGACAGCGCCTTGTTTTTCACTCCGTCTAAGATATTCGTTGAAAACATCAAAAGCCCCAGTATCACGCATACAATCAAAAACAAAGTAACTACTGCCCCCAGGCAGCCGTGTCCTCTTCCCTTTTCTTCCTTGTACTCGTAACCGTCGCCTTTGTATACGCGGTAACTTCTATGTTCAAAATCGTCCATACAATAACCTTATACTAATTTCTGATAAAAACAGACCGTCTTTATTTTGTGAATTTAGAAGCGCTTAATCGCGTTGTTTAGGACCTCATCCTATTTTTATCAAAATCAGTATTAAATAACCTTTCCAAAAAGCTCGAGAGTCTTTTCTCTGAGCTTTTCAAGACTTGAGTTGTTCTCGATTACATAATCGGAATTTTTTATAAAAAATTCTTTACTGTACTGAGCTTTAAATCTTGATATTACTTCTTCTTGTGTAATATTATCGCGCGCTTTTATCCGTTTTAATCGCAAATCATCGTCAGAAATTACCGAGATAATCACATCACAGTATAAATCGCACTTTGCTTCAAAAAGCTGCGGCGCGTCAAACACCACCGCTGTGCCGGCAACACTTTGCAAAGCACCGCACTGCAGAGCACCGCACTGCAAAGCACCGCACTGCAAAGCACCGCACTGCAAGGATTTTTCTTCGTCGCATTTCAAGCTGCGGTCTGTATTTTCTTGTTCTAATAACTCTTCTTTAGCCTGCTTTTTCTCAAGCGTTCTTGCTTTTTCAAGCATCATAGAGAGGATTTTAGGATGAGTTATTTGATTGAGCTTTTTCTTGTTCTCTTCACAGGAAAAGGCAATTTCGGCAAGCTTTTTACGGTTAAGCGTTCCGTCGGTATTTAGTATATCGCCGAACTGTGAACACAGATTTTTTAAAACATCCTTGTCTTTTACAGCTTCTCTGGCAACCTCATCGGCGTCTATTATAGCGATAATCCCGCCTTTATCACCGACAAAAGGTTCAAAATTTTTGTCACGCTTAAATTTTTCATCCCTGCAAGAGTTATCAAAATCGCTCTTGTCAACTACAAAGTCCCTCAAAATCCTCGCGACCTCGCTTTTGCCCGAGCCCGACTGTCCGGTGAGCCCTATGATCTTGACATCGGGCAAATCAATCACCTGATAAGCCGCTGCTCTAATCAGCCTGTTATACAGCGTTATACCGATTCCCTGCGTTCTTGGGCAATGAGCATATACCATATCTGCTCCCAGGGTATCCGTTTTCCTTAGCGCGTCAAACAGCCTGCTCGCCTGTTCTTTTAAATCGTCTTTTGAGCCTAGGGATATACATTTACATTTTATTTTATCTATGTCTTCATTATAACAAAGCGCGGCTATTTTAGGATTTGAGCCATAGCTTCTGTTGATAAAATTTATAAATTTTTCGTCGTTTGCTCTGACTAAAACTATTTTTGTGTTCGGAGAATAGTGCTTGTACTTCATTCCGGGGGACGAGACTTTTTTGCCATCTTGGGGCTTATACAGCACCGCAGAATCTATCTGTGTACGCCCGATCACCGCTTCTATCTGCTCTTTTGTGATGATGCCCGGGCGCAGTATGCGCGGCACATCTTCCGCTAAAGTAATCACTGTGCTCTCAACCCCGCAGTCACACACTCCGCCGTCGATAACCGCGTCGATTTTTCCGTTTAAATCCGCCAAAACATGAGCAGCCGAGGTCGGGCTTGGTTTTCCCGAGCTGTTAGCAGAAGGCGCCGCAAGGGGACAGCCGCTTTCTTTAATAAGCATTTGCGCTGTCTTATGCTGAGGATAGCGTATAGCCACCGTATCGAGGCCTCCGCTGACCTTATCAGGCACCTTGTCGGTTTTTTTAAAAATTATTGTAAGCGGTCCCGGCCAAAAACGGCTTGCTAAATCCCTCGCCTTTTTTGGAAATTCTTTTACCAACTCAAATTTCTCAATATCCTTGATATCCGATATATGAACTATAAGCGGATTGTCGCTCGGTCTGCCTTTCGCTGAGTATATTTTATCAACACAACTACTGTCAAGAGCATTTGATGCCAAACCGTACACCGTCTCTGTGGGCATAGCGACAATGCCGCCCGAGCGAATGATTTCGGCGGCTTTTTTTATGTCTTTTTTACTGCTTGAGAGTAATAAGGTGTTCATTGATTTTCCATGCTTTCTTTGAGTTGTTGCGTGCGCTGAGCGGTAATCAGCGCGTCTATCACTTCGTCCAAATTACCGTTTAGAACATCTTCTAATTTATACAGAGTCAGCCCTATTCTGTGGTCTGTTATTCTCGACTGGGGAAAATTATAGGTGCGAATCTTCTCACTTCTGTCGCCTGAACCCACCTGGTCGCGGCGGTTTTGAGCAATCTCTGAGTTTTGCTCGTCTTGTTTTATTTTTAACAGCCTGCTCTTTAAAACCTTTAACGCCTTATCCTTGTTTTTATACTGACTGCGCTCATCCTGGCATTCTACCACAAGGCCTGTGGGTATATGAGTTATTCTGATAGCTGATGAAGTTTTGTTAATATGCTGACCGCCTGCACCCGAAGAGCGAAACGTATCTATCTGCAAATCCTTTGGGTCCAAATCTATTTCAACGTCGTCAGCTTCGGGAAGCACCGCTACCGTTGCCGCCGACGTATGAATTCTGCCGCCGCTCTCGGTTTTTGGCACACGCTGAACACGATGGATACCTGATTCAAACTTAAACCTCGAATATGCCCTGTCGCCGTTCACGGTAAAGGAAATTTCCTTATAACCTCCTAGCTCAGTTTCGTTTGCGTTTATAATGTCGATTTTGTAGCCTTTTTTCTCAGCATACATGCTGTACATCCTAAACAAATCGGCAGAAAACAGCGACGACTCTTCGCCTCCTGTGCCTGCTCTGATTTCAACTATAACATTTCTTTCGTCATTTTCGTCCTTTGGAAGGAGTAAAATCTTGAGCTCTTCTTCAAGCACGGGCAGCTTTTGTCTTGCAGCGTCCAAATCCATCGCCGCCAGCTCCTTTAATTCGTCGTCTGATGAGCTGCCTGCTATGATTTCAAGCGCGTCTTCTATATCCTCTTTAGCTTTTTTATACTCGCGATACTTGTTTACCACCGGCTCGATAGATGAGAACTCTTTCATCACTTCGTTGTAGACCTTTGTATCGCTGACAACTTCTTCACTGTACATCTTCTGCTGGAGTTCTTTATATCTTTTATCAAAAATTTCTAATTTATTAAACATAGCTTCTGTTTATCCCTGTACTTTCTCACCGTTACGCATAACGGCTTTTATATTGTGCTCAACCTTTTTACGCGGTACCATAACCTCGTGTCCGCAGCCCATACATTTTATCTTAAAATCCATGCCTATTCTAAGAACCCGAAACTCGTTGTTCTTGCACGGATGGGGTTTTTTCATTATCAAAATGTCATCTACTCTGATATCCATTTACAAAACCTTTCACAAATGAGTTATAATCGCTTTTTTAACTCGTTTTTTCTAATAATAAATCTGACAAAATCGGGCAAAAATTTATGATTATGCTTTTAAAATCTCGCTTAATTTTAACACAATGACATATAAAAAGCAAGGCGGAGCGTTTTTTCAGGTTAATCAGCCGCTGAGCAGTTCCCCTTTTTAAGCCTTCCGCCGTATATTTAATTTACTATATATGCCGTGTTAAATGCCTTTAAGAAAGCGCATAATTTGATTGTACAGCTTTTACCCCTACTGCCCTTGAATTTTAGATTCAACTGTCCATAAGATAGTTTCTAAGTTTGTTATACGTTATTTCGTCTATCAACGCGTCTACTTCTATGCCCCGGTCAGTGTATTCCTCACTGTAGACAACGCAGTCTTTTCTCAAAGCTCCCACCACTTTTGCCTTATCAAACGGCAAACAAAGCTTCACCCTTTTGACCTTTTTCGGCAAATTATCCTCTATTGCTTCTAAAAGCTTGTCAATGCCTGTGCCGTATTTTGCGCTGATCCTAACCGCACCTGAAACATTAACGCTGTCGTCAGATACCTTGTCTCTTTGCGGCAAAACTTCTTTGGATAAATCGCCTTTTGAAAAGCTGCTATTTAACAAGTCGCACTTGGTCAAGTCACACTTGGTCAAGTCGCACTTGTTGAGTACAGGAATAATCGGCTTGTCTTTACACCCCAGCTCATACAAAAGCTTGTTTGTGACTTCCAGGTGCAGCCTTGCTTCTTCGCTGGACGCATCGCATACGTTTAGGATAATATCCGCGTCGGCGGCTTCTTCGAGCGTAGACTTAAACGCCTCTACCAAATGGTGAGGTAAACGTCTGACAAGACCTACGGTGTCTATCAGCATAACCGAAACTCCGTTTTTGAGCTTTAACGCTCGCGAGGTGGGATCCAAGGTCGCAAAGAGCTTGTCCTCGCTTAGTACCCCGGCGTCGGTCAAAAAATTCATCAGCGTGCTTTTCCCTGCGTTAGTATAGCCAACTATCGCTACGGTGATAACGCCGTCTTTTTTTCTGCGATTTCTCAACAGCGCACGGTGCTCCTCAACGTTTTTCAGTTGAGTCTTAAGCGTTTGGATGCGCGTGTTGATGTGTCTTCTGTCGGTCTCGAGCTTCGTTTCTCCCGGTCCGCGCGTACCTATGCCGCCGCCCAACCGAGACAAGGCAACTCCTTTTCCCGAAAGACGCGGAAGCATATATTTGAGCTGAGCAAGCTCCACCTGAATTTTACCCTCGGCGCTTTTGGCGCGCAGAGCAAAAATATCAAGAATCAGCATCGTGCGGTCAATAACCCTAACGTCTGTTATCTCTTCAATATTTCTGATTTGCACAGGCGTAAGCTCGGTGTCAAATATTATCAGCTCAATGTCCTCTTGATCACAAAAGGTTTTGATTTCTTCCAGCTTTCCGCTTTTGACACAGGTTGCAGGCTCTTTTTTGTCGAGCTTTTGCGATATCGAGGCTATAGCCTCTGCTCCCGCGCTTTTTGCCAGCTCAAAGAGCTCCTCCATTGAGCTTTCTGCGTCATATTCTCCGGTATCCACACCAACAAGCAGGGCTTTTACGGGCTTTTTCTCATTTGCAGTCAGTTCCATTTTTTGCTCCGATTCTCTAAATTTTTATAACTATAGCTATTATAACCGAGCTCTTATCTTTTGTAAATACAAAAAGCGCGGTGTTTATATGTAACCCTGACGCAACATAGCAAAACTCTTAAAAGTACGGCGCTTACCTATATTGTCTAAAGGTGTGGATCAATTTATGCCTGCTTATATATCGTGGACTCAAATTTATATTTTATTTTTTCAACATTTATGCTATACTGACGGTATTAAGATCTAATGACAGCTACAAAGCAGCTTGAGCCTTTCTCCTTGTTTGACAACTTATAATCATTATATAATCAAATACATCAAGGCTAATATAATCGAGCTGTCAGCGCCGTCGTTAGATAAAATCGCTATGAGCAGCATAATAAGGGTTTTTTCCTTATCCTTAAAAAATGAATCCAATATATCCGTCCCGGAGTTAAGGTGGACGTTGTTTGTCGGCAAATTTTGAGAATACGCATTCTGCACGGTATCATTGTTCCAAGACCCTTTTTGCGAAGGTTCCTTTTGCAAAGGTTCCTTTTGCAAAGGTTCCTTTTGCGAAGGTTCCTTTTGCGAAGGTTCCTTTTGCAAAGGTTCCTTTTGAGGAGATTCGTCCTGTGCAGCGCCTTTCTCCGAAAAGCCCTGCCGACCTCCTCTGTTTTGAAAAGGCTCATTATTAAAGCTTTTATTTTGCGAAGGTTCATTTGGCGAATGTTCGGTATGAGACTGCCCACGGCGAAAGTTAACTTGACTGTTGCGGCGAGCGTTGTTTTGAGAGCCATATGGCGAGCTGCCCGATCGGTTTGCCGGAGAATACATCTGTTGTATTCTCTCGAGCGCTTCTTGTTCATAAGAATTTTGCGGCATATGCTACCCCTCTCTTAAAACGGTGAAAAATCTTTAAAGTACGGCAAAAGCCTCATCATTTTCATCATCTTTTCGGCTTCGTCGAGCTTTTTTCTGCGTTCTATAGACAAAAACGGCCTTATCGCATTCAAAAGCCTTGTCGTATCGTCCTCTTTTCTTAAACTGCCCAATATCGGCGCAAGCTTTGTAATCATGCTAAGCGAATCCCCGCCCATCAGGCTTGACAGGTCCGACATGGGTGAAGACTGCTGCGCGTTGTTTTTTGACAAGCCTGCCAAAAGATTTTGGATTTGATTTTGCTGAGAAGGATTTTGCGACAGTCCCATAAGCAAATTTTGAAGCTGATTTTGATTAGGCTCTTGTGACTGAGCCGCTTGTGGCTGCGTTGATTGTTCCAACGGTGTTTGCGGTATCGACTGCGCCGACACGTTACTTCCAAAATCCGGCAACGCGCCAACTTGCGGCTGCGGGGAAGGTTGATTTTCGCTATGTAAGCTATCGCCGCCCAACATCGACGAAAGCTCCCTGATTTGTTTAAGCGACTCGGGGTCGCTTAACAGTTCGTTTATTTTACTGCTTAAATCATCCATAATTAACCCATCAATTTTTTAATTATCGCCTGAGCCTGAGGTGTGGCGAGAAATTTTTTTGCTCTTTCCTCATCGCCCAAAAGGCTGCGGATTTTTTCATTATCGGATGTGCTCATGTTTTTTAACATATTGTCCAAATTTCCGCTTTGTATAGCAGAAATCAGCTGATCTTTAGGAATATTCATCTTTTTTGAGAGCTGAGAAGCCAGCTTATTTATTTTTTCATTGTCAGACATATACTCACCTCAATTATATACTATGCAGATATAAAAACTTTATGTCAGGAGATTAGTATGAAAATTATCGTTGTATCAGACTCACACGGCTCTTCATATGAGCTAAAAAAAATACTTGATATGCACAAAAACGCCGACGTTGTCGTTCATTGCGGTGACAGCCGCGGTGAAATGGACAGCCTGAAAATGATATACAAGGACAAAATGTACTTTGAAGTCAAGGGTAACTGCGACTTAGGCTCTACCTTGCCAAACACCCTGACCTTTGATTTGGACGGTATAAGATTTTTTGTCACGCACGGTCACCTGTACAATGCAAAGCTCACCCTGTATAACCTTATCTGTGCGGCAAGAGAAAATTCGGCAAACGTTCTTTTGTTCGGGCATACGCACCAATCACTTTGCGACTATGACGACGGTCTGTATATAATAAACCCCGGCTCGTGCTCAGGCTATAACGCAACCTATGCTCTAATCGAAACCAACAACGGCAAAATTCTGACAAATATTTTAAATATAAATTAACTGTATATTTTAGGCGATACCGTACAATTCAGGTGTGCGGATTTGTTGAGGTGCATTTTTTGTCGAATATACAAATAATCGGTATACCTACTGACGTATGAACGCTAAATTCAATTTATGAAGTATTGCCTTTAGTTCAAAAATATGATAGAATAATAAGGTAGATAGTTGGGTGAATTTATGTCTGAATATAATTTTGAAAATTCTAAACCGCAAATTAAATCAGAGTTAAAACCGAATATCAACCCTGATTTAAAAAAAAGCTTTGAAGCGAACATTAAAACGCGTTTTAAAACACATTTTAGCGATATTCTGAATAAAAATCTTTTGCAAAACGCTATCCTTTTAGAGGGCACAGATAAAGAGACAAGAGATATGGCGGCAAAGTTTTTTTCTGCCTATGCGGTATGCAAAAGTGAGCAAAAGCCCTGTCTTGACTGTAACCCGTGCAAAAAGGTTATAAATGATATCCACCCCGATATTATAAAAATCAACCCTTCGGGCGCAGCAAATATAGTAAAGCTCAAAGATTTGCGCGAGGCGCTCAAAAAAGCCGACATAGCTCCAAACGAAGCGGACAAAAAAGTTTTTGTAATTCTCGACGCTGACAAAACTCTTCGGGAAGATTCTCAAAACACGCTCTTGAAAACTGTAGAAGAGCCTACGTCAGATGTTCTTTTTATTTTCACAGCTGAGAATTCTTTGGCGCTTTTGCCCACGATTTTGTCGCGTCTTCAGGTTATAAACTTGAACGCCTCTATAGACTTTGACAGCGAAACAAGCCTTTTGGCTCAAAAAATAGCCGACGCGATCATCTCAATAAACGAGTACGAGCTTTTGCTCGAGCTCAATAAAATCAAAAACAACGCGCAGCTTACCGAGGTGTTAAAATTCATCGAGGAGTATTTAAGACTTGCTCTGTTAAGTTCGGGAAAACAAAAAAGTTCAAGCTCTTTCACCGCTCAAAAGCTATCTAAAAAACTGACAAAAGAGAGAATCCTGTCTTTGCTCGACGTTACCCGTCAGGCAAAGCTTGATTCAAAAACAAACATAGATACAAAACTGCTTTGTACTTTTATATGCACAAAATACAGGAGGATTTCATGGCAGAAGTAATAGGCGTTAGATTTAAAGATTTAGGAAAAATATATTATTTTGATCCGGTAGGCAAAAAGCCGAATAACGGCGATCTCGTTATAGTAGAAACCTCGCGCGGAATAGAATGCGGCGAGGTGGCTCTGGAAAACCACGAGGTAAGCGAAGACCAGATTGTTTTTCCGCTTAAAAAAATGATAAGAATCGCCACAAAAGAAGACAAAAAACACCTTGAAAAAAACAAAAAGAAAGAAAAAGAAGCTTTAAAAATCTGCGAGAAAAAAATTCTTGAACATAAACTTAGCATGAAGCTTGTAGATGTTGAATATACTTTTGATAACTCTAAAATCTTATTCTACTTTACCTCAGACGGCAGAGTGGATTTCAGAGCGCTGGTAAAAGATCTGGCAAGCGTTTTCAAAACCAGAATAGAGCTTAGACAAATCGGCGTCAGGGATGAAGCAAAAATGCTGGGCGGACTGGGCGTATGCGGAAAACCGTTTTGCTGTTCGAGCTTCTTGGGAGAGTTTCAGCCTGTTTCAATAAAGATGGCAAAGGATCAGGGCTTGTCGCTTTCACCGACTAAAATCTCGGGCACCTGTGGACGCCTCATGTGCTGTTTAAAATACGAAGAAGACGCATACATAGATATGCTAAAGCACACCCCTAAGGTCGGAGCTATCGTCAAAACTCCGTTGGGCAGAGGCCTGGTGGTAGAGAGCAACCTGCTTTCTTCAACATTAAAGGTGAAAATGGATAACACCCCCAACGATGCAGCACCCCAGACCTTTAAGGTAAAAGATGTAAAAATTATTAAAGACGGATACATCAAGGTCAACAAGCAGGAGCTTGAAGAATTAAAAGACCTTGAATAAAACAAAGGACATTTTTTGCAAAATACGTTGCAATGCCAAACTGTTTATGCCGCAGGACCTGTCCTCTTATAGTCGAGTTATACCGCTCAAAAATCCATCTGCACAGGTCAGAATTATTTGGTTTTGAACTAAAAATTTTGTCAAAATAATTGCTTTTTTAAAAAATTATGTTACAATGAAACCATAAACATAAGGAGGTTAATATTATGGCATATGTAATTTCTGATGATTGCATCTCTTGCGGTGCTTGTGCTGACGAATGTCCTTGCGGCGCTATCAGCGAAGGCGACGGCAAATATGTTATCGACGCTGACACTTGTGCAGAGTGCGGTGCATGCGAATCTGTTTGTCCTGTAGGAGCTCCACACGCTGAATAATTATCTGCAAATTTTAACGCCGAAGCGATATCGCTTCGGCGTTTTGCTTTTTTGTCACACTTTCTCAAAACTATAATTTTACTATTAACACAATTATTTTCGTAATCTGTACATCAAAATTAAGCGCCGTCTACACAACTTCTCGTGTCAATTGATATTTGCGTTTACGATCCCGATTGCTGATTGCTAAATAATCAAAAGTGTGCTAAAATACGACTGAGAAAATAAAGAAAGGAGAAATAATAAAAGCTGTCTTAGTATAGTTTCTATTATAAAAAGCGACATGAAAAGAACAGAACCGCTCGGCGATAACATAAAGATATTTGTAAGCGATAATCATCACTTTACTACCGACACAATATTGCTCGCAAATTTTGCAAACGCTAAAAAGAAAGACTTGTGCGCGGATCTTGGTACCGGCTGCGGCACTATTCCTCTTTTGTTTTGCCGCCAAAACGCTCCTTTTCATATTGACGCCGTCGATATTCAACAAGAAGCGATAGAGCTTTTAAAAGACAGCATAGATATGAACTCAAAAAACGGGATAGAAAGCGTAAAAAACATATCCCCGCTTTTAGCTGATATAAAAGACCTCGATAATATTTTAGAAAAGGGCAAATACACCCTCATCACCTGCAACCCACCCTACACCTCAGACGGCGCAGGTATAAAGCCCCCTAAAGAATCAAAGAGCACCGCTCATTTTGAAACAGAATGTACGATAGACGATATCTGCCGCATATCGTCAAAGCTTTTGCAGTTTTCAGGCAGACTGTGTTTGTGTCAGCGGCCTCAAAGGCTGAGCGATATAATAATGTCGCTAAAAAAATACAACTTAGAGCCAAAGCGACTGCGGCTTGTTCAGGGCAGAGCACAAAAGCCGCCAAAGCTGTTTTTGCTTGAAGCGCGCCTTGGCGCAAATCCGGGGTTTTTAACTGTTGACCCTACGCTGATCATAGAAAAAGACGACGGCTCTTTTACAGATGAAATGCTAAAAATTTACGGAAAATACAAAGAGGGCTATAAAGATGAATAATATTTTATATGTTGTCGGCACGCCTATCGGAAATCTGGGCGATATGTCTCCGCGTGCAATAGAAGTTTTATCCTCGGTCGATTTTATCGCTGCCGAAGATACACGCGTAACAATAAAGCTTTTGAATCATTTTAATATAAAAAAACCGCTTATCAATTATTTTGAACACAACAAACACTCAAAGGGTGAACAAATAATAGAGCGGATTTTATCCGGCGAAAGCTGTGCGATAGTCACAGACGCCGGCATGCCCTGCATCTCCGATCCCGGAGAAGATCTTATAAAGCAGTGCGAAAAACACGACATACAAACCATCGTTGTTCCCGGCCCCTCAGCGGTCATATCGGCTCTTGCGGTATCAGGGCTTGAAACCGGCCGCTTCTGCTTTGAGGGCTTTTTGTCGGTGAACAAAAAAAGCCGCATAGATCACATAGAATCTCTGCTCAACGAAAAACGCACGATGATATTCTACGAAGCGCCGCACAAGCTTGGGGCAACCTTAATCGACTTTTATAAATATTTTGGCGACCGCAGGCTTTCTATCGTGCGAGAAATCACAAAAATACACGAAGAGGTTATCCGAACAACAACAAAGAAAGCCTCAGAGCTTTATGCCGACAATTCTTTAAAAGGCGAGATCGTCCTTGTCTTAGAGGGCAAAAAGCAGGATGAAACATCCGCCAACGCCCTTCATAACGCCGTAGAATATACCAACCGCCTGATAAAAGACGGAATGAAACCCACAGACGCCGCTAAAGAAGCCGCACAGGTTTATAAAATAAAGAAAAACGATATTTACAAAACCATAATCGCAAATAATAAATCCGAATAACCACTATTCGCTGTTTTCGGATAGCGGGCTTTTTACCAAGATATCAACCCGAAATTTATATAAATATTCAAGGATCTTATTTATGACTTATCAAGAAGCACTGAACTTTATCCATTCACTCGACAAATTCGGCTCAAAGCCGGGGCTTGACAGAATACAAAAGCTGTTTTCTTTACACGAAGAGCTTTATGGCGAAGATTTGTTGAGCCAAAAATTTATACATGTAGCAGGAACAAACGGCAAAGGCTCTGTTTGCACTCTGCTCTCATCGGTACTCACATCCTGCGGTTACAAAACCGGACTGTTCATCTCGCCCTATATCGTTGATTTTAGAGAAAGAATACAGATAAACGGCAGTATGATCTCAGAAAAGGCGCTGTGCGAAGCGATAAAATATTTCAAGCCGAAAGTCGAAAAACTCAACGCCGAAGGCATAATAATCACGGAATTTGAGCTGCTTACAGCGGTAGCTTTTTATATTTTCAAGCAGGAAAACTGCGACATTATCGTGTGCGAAGTGGGCATGGGAGGGCTTTTGGACTCTACTAATCTCATCAAAAATCCGATGTGCAGCGTTATTACAAAAATCGACTTTGACCACACTGCTGTTTTGGGCGATACCATAGAAGAAATCGCATATCAAAAATGCGGAATAATAAAAGAAAACTCCCTCACCGTAACCGCCGCTCAAAACAACACCGCGCTTAGTATAATCAAAAATACCGCGCAAGAAAGGCGCAACAAGCTATATCTATCCTACGATCTTGTCTTTGAAAGTGTAAAACAAGATCTAAACGGCACAGCCTTTTTATATAACGGCGAAAGCTACTTCTGTCCGCTCTTGGGACTGCACCAAATAGATAATATAAAATGCGCCGTTAAAACCCTGACTGCGCTAAACGACAATCAAATTTTAAACATAAATAGCGATAACATAAAAGCAGGGCTTAAAAGCGTAGTTCACCCCGCGCGTTTTGAGCTGTTCAAAACAAATCCGAGAATAATCCTGGACGGCGCGCACAACAAAAACGGACTTTTATCATTCAAAGCAAGCGTAAACTACTATTTCAATGCCGAGATTCAAGCTTCAAACTCCTCACCCGTTCCAAAAGGTTCGAAAAAAACTTTGATAGTATCTATGTTAAAAGATAAAGACTCTGACAGCATTGATATACTCTTAGATATGTTTGAGCGAATCATAATAACCTCTATCAATAATCCGCGTGCAATGAGCCCCAAAGAGCTTTATCAAAAACTAAAGCACAAAGCCAAAAATATAGAAGTTATCCAAAAACCTAAAGACGCTTTGTATCGCGCCTTGTCATATAAAGACGATGTTTTCATCTGTGGATCGCTGTACCTAGCCTCTGAGATTCGCCCTCATATTATTGAATATATGAAAAAATAAAATTTTACGACAACCGAATAAAACAGTTTTTTTAAGCCTATACTAATAATATAAAGTATAGGCTTTTATTTTTGCCTGTAGGCTGTAAAAAGCGGACAGGCATACGTATTATCAAAAGATCGGAGAGATTCAATGGTAGACATCACCTGCTCTAAAAACACTGTAACCGCAAAGCTAAAAGGCGAGATAGACCACCACAACGCGCCTGACATTCGCCGCAGCATAGATTCAAAGTGCGAGAGCTTTCGTCCAAAAACACTTGTGCTGGATTTTTCAGGCGTTTCGTTTATGGACAGCTCGGGGATCGGACTGATTATGGGGCGGTACCGCCAGATTTCGTATCTGGGCGGCAAGCTTGAAGTAGTAAACGTTCCCGATATGCTCAAACGTATAATATCTTTGTCAGGAATCGAACGCTTGGGGGTACTAAAATGAATGTAACAAATCAAATGAAGCTGTCCTTTATTTCAAAAAGTGCTAACGAAAGCTTTGCGCGAGCCGTAGTGTCGGCGTTTTTGCTTCCTACCGATCCTACAGTAAGCGACATAGCCGATATCAAAACCGCCGTCAGCGAGGCGGTAACCAACTGTATTGTTCACGCTTACCCTCACACCGATGGCACTATCTACATAGATATGAAAATCGTTGATAACAAGCGCGTTATTATAAAAGTACGTGACAAAGGTGTTGGGATCAGCGACATCAAAAAGGCGATGGAGCCGCTTTATACTACCTCTTCGGATGAACGCGCAGGGCTGGGGTTTGCTGTTATGCAGAGCTTTTGCGACAAAGTGAAAGTAAGATCGGTCGTCGGCAAAGGCACCGCCGTAACTCTCGAGAAGATAATTTCAAAAGTATGACGCGCGATGAAAAAATCAACGCTAATATCGGGCTTGTCCACGCCTGCGCCAAAAGATTTGTCGGCAAAGGGATAGAATACGACGATCTGTATTCCTCAGGGTGCGTAGGGCTGATAAAGGCTATCGACAATTTTGACGAGAGTAAGGGCTTTAAGCTGTCCACCTATGCCGTACCTGTGATTTTGGGAGAGATAAAAAGGCTCTTTAGAGACGGCGGATCGGTAAAAATCAGTCGAAGCATAAAAGAGCTTTCCCTAAAAGCCAAAAAAATCTGCGACGATTATAAAAAAAACAACGGCTGTGATATTCCCGTATCCACACTTTCAAAGATGCTCGGCATAGATATATATAAAACAAACGAGGTGCTTTTAGCCTCTCAGTCGGTGCTGTCTTTGTCGCATTTTTATGACGATGACAACTCTGATTTTGACATCAAAGAGGACAGCGTTGAAGAGTCGCTTGTAGAGAAGATGTCGCTGTTCGACGCGCTGTCAAAGCTTGATCAAAACGACAAACGCCTTATTGAGCTGAGGTATTTTCAGCACAAAACCCAGTCTCAAACTGCTCAAATCATGAACATGACCCAAGTCTCGGTTTCGCGCAGAGAGAAAAAAATTTTGTCCTTTATGCGACAAACCATGTCCGGTTAAAGTAGCTTAAAGCTGCGCGCTTTTTTTATTTTCCAATTATATTGCATTCAGTTTAATAGTATGTTAAAATTAATCTGCGCTAAAAATTGCATAGTATATTTTATAAGGCATATGAGCTTACTATATGTAAAAACACATGCTCAAAAATCTCACATGCCTTAGTATGTTGTAATTTTTAGCGCAAGAGCGTTGTGTTTTTCGGCACGCAGCTCGTTTGCGTGCTTTTTTATTTGCAACTATATATTGCAATCTTAGCTTGTTATGTGATATAATGAACTTCGGCAAACAATTTAATATGCATATTTATGATATTTACAGGCTTATTATAG
>DEKP01000013.1:0-166 GCA_002353935.1 Ruminococcaceae bacterium UBA2719
TAAGTGATTTAGAAAAAATATTGTCAAAACAAAAGTTATCAGCAATAAGGTAAAAACAAGAGGTACAACCTTGAACACACTAATTGCCATTGATGAAACTTTTGAAAACATAGAGTTTCCGTTTACTATCATGTTATATAAATTTTGAAAAACATCAAAATTATAA
>DEKP01000013.1:267-515 GCA_002353935.1 Ruminococcaceae bacterium UBA2719
AAAAATAATCAAAGCAATAATAATTCCGTATATGAACAATGTGATTACCGTAGCGGAAAACGACGGTTTAAATGATAACTTCCGTTTCATAAAATCATATACAGGCTTCATCATAACTGCAAAAATTATTGAAATAATAAATGGCAGCAAATATAAAAACAACATTTTAATAATAAAAAATATAATAGTAAACGCCAGAAAAAACTTGATTTGCGGTTTATATATTAAAATTTTTTCTTTCATTTTCT
>DEKP01000013.1:522-47887 GCA_002353935.1 Ruminococcaceae bacterium UBA2719
CACCTAACAACAGCCTAAACTTATAATAATAGATTTTATTACATTACAATTATTAGATAAAAAAACAAAAAAATTCAGGCGACGAAGAAAAACTCCGCCGCCTGAAAAAACAGAAACCAAAATGCTCGAAAAACTCTAATTAATTGTACAGCGCTTATTGCTGCGCTCTGCCAAGCAGAAAATCTACAGATACTTCAAGTATATCTGCTAAAGCTACAAGTTCTACATCGGTTACAAATCTTATCTGTCCTTCTAACTTTGACAAACCGGACGCGTTCATATCAACTCCGTTAACCTGCAGCTGAGCCAAAAGCTCTTTTTGTTTCATTCCCCTTTTTTTGCGTGCTGCTTCAACACGCGCTCCAACAAGGTTACGATCTCCTAATTCTTGCTTGCGTAATCTCATATTTTCTACTCCCCAAATTTATTAAAATTTAAATTATTATTCTTTATGATAATTCTAAATAGAAATTCTTTAAACTCAAAATGAATAACGTAACGCTATTATAATACGTTATTCGAAAAAAAACAAGTCTTTTTTGTAAGAAAATTTAAAAAAATGAAACTTTTTACGCAATTTCGTTACATTTTTTTAATTTTTAAGTGGAATTTACTAGTGATTTTTGTAAATAATTATGGTATAATGTTCGAGTAGTAAAAATTTGGCAATAAAATTTGTGTATTTTTTACTATAATATAATTATGGAGTTTTGTATATGTTAAGCAAAGAAAACAGAAATTTGACTATGCTAACCGATTTTTATGAGCTGACTATGGCAGGCGGCTATTTCGAAAACGGATTTGAAAACAAAATAGCATATTTTGATATGTTCTACAGAAAAAATCCCGACAAAGGCGGATTTGCTATTATGGCGGGCGTTGAACAGCTGGTCGAATACCTTAAAAATTTAAAATTCACCGATGATGATATAGATTATCTTAGATCAAAGAATATATTTTCTGAAAAATTTCTTGAATATATAAAAAATTTCAAATTCTCCTGTGACGTATGGGCTGTCCCGGAAGGAACTCCTATCTTTCCCGGAGAACCGCTTGTAACAGTAAGAGGTCCTATTATCCAGGCTCAGTTGGTAGAAACAATGGTTTTATTATGTATAAACCATCAAAGTTTAATAGCAACAAAGGCCAACAGAATTGTACGCGCCGCAAACGGCAGGGCTGTTATGGAATTCGGCTCACGCCGTGCACAGGGATTTGACGCCGCTGTATACGGTGCAAGAGCAACCTATATAGGCGGCTGTGTAGGAACTGCCTGTACAATAGCTGACAGAGAGTTAAAAATTCCGGCTCTTGGCACTATGGCTCATTCTTGGGTTCAGATGTTTGATTCGGAAGAAGAAGCCTTCAGAGCTTATGCAAAAAGATATCCAAATGCCTGCACCTTGCTTGTAGACACTTACAATGTACTAAAATCCGGTATACCAAACGCTATTAAAATATTTAACGAAGAGTTGGTTCCAAAGGGTATCCGTCCTCAGGGTATACGCATAGACTCAGGAGACATAACATATTTATCTAAAAAAGCCAGAAAAATGCTTGATGACGCAGGTTTTCCTGACTGTAAAATCTGTGCTTCTAACTCACTGGATGAATATATTATAAGGGATATGCTCAATCAGGGAGCAAAAATTGATTCCTTTGGAGTAGGTGAACGCTTGATAACCTCAGCCTCGGAGCCAATGTTTGGAGGCGTTTACAAATTAGTGGGCGTCGAAAACTCTATCGGCGACATTATCCCGAAAATCAAAATAAGCGAAAATATCGAGAAAATAACAACTCCCTGTTTTAAAAAAATTTACAGATTGTATGATAACGATACTAATAAAGCTATTGCCGATGTAATAACACTAAATGATGAAACAATTGACAACAGTAAGCCGTACGAGCTTTTTGATCCTGAATATACATGGAAAAGAAAATTTGTTACAAATTATAAAGCTGTTGAACTTAGAAAACAATATTTTAAAAACGGTTCATTTGTCGGCGAGTTGCCCGAATTAGAATCGGTTAAAAACTACTGTAAAAAACAACTGGATACCCTGTGGGACGAAGTCAAGCGTTTTGAAAACCCACACAAATACTATGTAGATCTGTCGCAAAAACTATGGGATATAAAACACACCTTGCTGGAACACAAAAAATAAACTTTAACTATAATAAAAAAGAGAGGCAAAAGCCTCTCTTTTTTATTATGAGCAAATCTATAAGCCGGGTTTTGTAATTGGCAGTCATCTATCTTGGTTTAGCGTTGCCGACTAAACTCGGTGCCACCTCCATAAGACAGCCGAGCAGGCCTTTTGTCTCTCCACGGTGTTGCTTTGGGCAGGGTTTACACAACAGCAGAGTCTCCCCTGCTTTGGTGAGCTCTTACCTCGCCTTTCCACCCTTTCGCCGTCATTCGCTGCCTCCGCTGAGGAACCAAAAATTACGACGTGGTTATTTTCTGTTGCACTATCCCTAGGGTCGCCCCCGGCGGCCGTTAGCCGTTACCCTTGCTCTGTAAAGCCCGGACTTTCCTCGGACAAAGCCTTTCGGTCTTTTGCCCGCAACTGCCCGATCTGCTCATAAATATTATTATATAACCTATAATAAAAATGTCAAATCAGAATTAACATATGTTATAATTATTTATTCTAAAACATTTATCATTTCTTTAGCTTTATACAACAGTTGTTCTTTATCATTTTCTATTTGTTTGCAAATTACCATCTCAAGAAGTTCATTTAATATTTTTCCAATAATTTCTCCTCTGCTTACACCAAGAGAAATAATATCTTTTCCGTTAATTTCCAAACTGTCTAATGAAAAACACTCACCGTTTTCTACTATACTATTATATAAGTTCATTACTTCTTTGTGCAATGCAAATTTTTCATCCCGTTTATAATTAGACTGAGCACATATATCCGCGTACTGAACTTTCATAAGTCGTTTAAACTCATATAAGCCTATTTCATTTAACAAATGTTTTATCATTATTTTATCGGGCTTCAACCGGTCGTCATGATGAAAAATTAAAATACTCACTTCATCTATAACTGTATTAGACAAACAAAGCCTTTTCATAATACGTATGGATATTCCAACTCCAACCTTGGGATGATTATAAAAATGGCCTCTTCCGTTTTTATCTATTTTCATGGTAATAGGTTTTCCTATATCATGCAAAAGCATAGTAAGACGTAAAATAGGGTCAGCTTCTATATTCTTAACAGCGCAAACTATATGCTTATATAAAGTTCGGTTATGATGAGGCGAACGCTGATCAAAATTAAAAGTAACCGAAAGCTCAGGGATTATAACTGCAACAATCTCTTTATACATTCTCAGCACCACATCAACATAATTACCGCAAAGAAGCTGTAAAAGTTCAACGCTTATGCGTTCAGCTGAAATATTATTTATAAGATTTTTATTATCAAAAATAGCCTTTTGAGTTTGTAATTCTATAGAAAATCCATATTTAGAAGCAAATCTGAGCGCTCGCAAAATGCGTAGCGCATCCTCTTTAAACCTATTGTCAGCATCACCTACACAACGAATCACCTTGTACTTTAAGTCCTTTTCTCCGCCAAAATAGTCAACTATCCCCTCTTTAGGATTATAAGCCATAGCATTAACAGTAAAGTCGCGTCGAGATAAATCATCTTTTAAATTTTTTGAAAAATTAACTTTGTCAGGATGGCGAAAATCGGTATATTCTCCGTCATATCTATAAGTTGTGATTTCATAAGGTTTACCGTCTATAATAACAGCAATTGTGCCATAACGTTTTCCTATAGATAATGTTTTAAAATCACAAAAGCATTCTTCTATTTCATGCGGCCGGGCATTTGTTGTAAAATCCCAGTCTGAAGGCTCAAGCCCTAAAAGACTGTCTCTAACACAGCCGCCTACCGCATAACACTCAAATAAATTTTTTTCCAGTATATCTATTATCTTTTTTGCTTTTTCAGGAAGATTAATTTTCATAATACACCAAAATTTTTAATTTTTTCCATTATATCATAAAATCAACAGTTTTCAAATAATATCGCGATATTATCGCAATAAATTCTATAATTCATACCAATATATATTGTTTTTATTTTATATTACCATATTAAAATCAATTGTAAATCAAAAAATAATAGAGGCAACAAAAAAGAAGGTGATTATATGAATAATTTTAAAAAATTTTTAGCTGTTGCCATTATGTCTGCTTTCTTATTAGCAAGTTCTATTACCGCTCAGGCTCAAACGAATGCTAAAACTGTAATTTTAGGCGGTATGCCGTTTGGACTAAAAATATTTACTAACGGAGTTATCGTTATTAATATAGATAAAAGTTCAAACAAATCTGCTTACGATGCGGGCATAAAAGAAAATGATATTATTTTTAAAGCGAATGACACTGAAATTAATTCTAATGAAGAACTAAAAAACATTATCGAGTCTTATAGCGGAGAGGATATTGAATTATCTGTACAAAGAGATAACAAAACAATAACCTTGAACCTGACTCCGACTTTAGACAAAGATGGTGAATACGTTGCCGGTATGTGGATCAGGGATTCCACCGCCGGAATAGGAACAATAACCTATTTTGATCAAAGCACAATGTCCTTTGGCGCTCTCGGACACGGAATATGCGACAAAGACACTAATATTTTAATGCCCTTAAAAAACGGTGAAATTTTAAGCGCAAAAATAAGCAGTATTTCTAAAGCTCAAAAAGGCAGCGCCGGCGGACTAAACGGTTACTTTGATTCTCAAACAATAGGTAATATCACTTTAAATAATGCATACGGAGTATATGGTCGTTATTCAACTCTTTTGGGAAACAAAGAGATCCAAACTGCATTAGATAAAGAAATCACTACCGGCGACGCAAAAATTATAACTACTATAGAAGGCGAAGAGCCAAAATCATATGATATAAAAATAGAAACTTTAAATCTAAGTGATGTTTCGGGACAAAATATGGTTATTAAAGTAGTTGATAAGGATTTATTAGAAAAAACGGGTGGTATCGTTCAAGGAATGAGCGGAAGCCCAATATTACAAAACGGCAAGCTTATAGGAGCTGTTACCCATGTTTTTGTGAATTCTCCGGACAAGGGGTATGGTATAACAATATCCAATATGCTATCAAATTACGATGAATTTGGTTAATTTTTACAACCAATAGAGTTTTTTGAAAAATTTTTCTAAAATAATTTTTTAAAAAAGTTTTCTGTTTTCTATTGCCAAGTTTACCAATTTATGGTAAAATAAGGCTACAAATTTAAACGGGAGATGTAAAAATGACCGAAAAGATCAAACTTTTGATGACTCAAGACTCAGCAGAAAATATCACAGAAACACAAAATGCGCTCGCCCAATATGACATCGTTACCTCTTTTTGCTCAAAAGACGGAGAAGAACTAATCAGCAGAATATTATCAGATATGCCGGATGTAGTTATGATGGATCTTTTTATGACAAGGATTGATAGTATCGGGGTTATGCGTGCAGTAAAAAGAAAAACTCCGGATCGACTTCCGATGTTTGTAGTTTATTCGAGCTTCGACAGTCCTGTTCTCGAAAGGGAAGTTATGGGAAGCGGAGCGACATACTTTGTATTAAAGCCTTATAATATAAAAGATCTAGCTGAAAACATTGTAAGACTTAACAAACGCGCGAAGTTGAAATTAAAAGGCGGAATAAAATCTGCAGGTGTTGAAAATTTTGATGTTGAAGTGAAAGTAACTGAAATTCTACACCAAATAGGCGTACCTGCCCATATTAAAGGATATCATTATTTACGCGATTCAATAATAATGGCTATTGAGAAACCTGATATTATCAACGCTGTAACTAAAAAATTATATCCTTCTGTGGCAAAAAAGTATGAAACAACATCATCCAGAGTAGAAAGAGCTATTCGCCATGCTATCGAAGTTGCATGGGATCGCGGTGATGTTGAAGTGCTTACCTCTTACTTTGGATATACCATACAAGGAAGCAGAGGTAAACCTACAAACAGCGAATTTATCGCAATGATTTCCGATAAGTTGAGACTGCAATTAAAAAGTGTTAGCTAAACAAAAGTCCCGTACAATTTGGAGCAGTTCAAATTGTACGGGGCTTTTTTGATATTAAATTTTAAGCAGCAATGATAGATTAATAATTATTCCTGCTGTGTTTCTTCTTCATCAGTTAACTGAGAGGTACAATGAGGGCATCTTGTAGCTTTGATGTCAATTTCAGTACAGCAATATGGGCACTCTTTTGTAGTAGCTTCCTCTTCTTCCTCTTTTTTCTTTCTTGTTTTTTCAGAAATTTTGTTAATAGTTTTTACAAGTAAGAAAATGACAAACGCCATAATCAAAAAGTTGATTACCGCAGTTATAAAAGAGCCATAAGCCCAAATTGAAACTCCTAAATCGGCAGCGTTTGCTGCAGTAACCTGTGAAGCCTCTACGCCCTCAGGCAATTTTAGGATTAAAAACTGCTCGGTAAAATTAATTCCGCCGGTCAGCAAGCCTATAAACGGCATAATAAGATCGTTTATAAATGAATTTACTATATTTTGAAAAGCTCCGCCGATGATAACGCCGACCGCCAAATCCATTACGTTACCACGCATAATAAATTCTTTAAACTCGCCAAAAAATTTTTTCATAAATACCTTCCCCTTTTTTTATTTTTATTTTATTATTGCTTTATGATAAACCTTTTTGCCTTTTTTAATAATTACATATCCTTTTTCAAAAGCAGATTTTGAAATTTTTGCAAAAATTTCTGTAACCTTTTTATCATCAACCGATACGCCGCCTTGAGTTATCAGTCGCTTGCCCTCTCCCTTTGAGGGGATCAAAGAACATTTTATCATTAAATCAAGTACAGAGATTTCCCCATCTGTTAAATCTTCTTCTGAAATTTGCGTTGTCGGCATATTATCAGTATTTGATCCGTTAGAAAACAGCGCTCTAGCAGCAGATTGAGCATTGATCGCTTCTTCTTCTCCGTGGATCATTTTTGTCAGTTCATATGCTAAAACTTCCTTAGCTGAATTTAGCTCGCTGCCGGAAAGTTTTTCATATTCTTTTATTTTATCAAGCGGTAAAAACGTCAGCATCTTCATACACTTGATAACATCTGCATCATCAACGTTTCTCCAATACTGATAAAAATCAAAAGGACTTGTTTTTTGGGCAGAAAGCCAAACAGCTCCTTTTTGTGTTTTTCCCATTTTTTTGCCCTCGGAATTTAAGAGCAAATTTATTGTCATAGCATAGGCGTCTTTTTGAAGTTTTCTTCTAATGAGCTCTGTGCCTGCAAGCATGTTGCTCCACTGATCATCACCGCCAAATTGCATGTTGCATCCGTAACGCTGATACAAAGCATAAAAATCATATGCCTGCATAATCATATAATTAAACTCTAAAAACGACAGGCCTTTTTCCATTCTTTGCTTATAGCACTCTGCTCTTAGCATATTATTAACTGAAAAGCAACCGCCGACTTCTCTTAGAAGCTCAACATAATTCAAATCTAACAACCAATCGGCGTTGTTAACCATAAGCGCCTTATCATCGGAAAAGTCAATGAATTTGCTCATCTGCTCTTTAAAGCAGTTACAATTGTGCTCTATTGTATCTTTTGTCAGCATCTGGCGCATATCTGTTCTGCCGGAAGGATCTCCTATCATTCCCGTTCCGCCTCCGATAAGCGCTATCGGCTTGTTTCCAGCCATCTGCAAACGCTTCATAAGACAAAGCGCCATAAAATGTCCAACGTGCAAGCTATCGGCAGTTGGATCAAACCCTATGTAAAATACAGCCTTGCCGTTATTGACCAGTGTTTTTATTTCTTGTTCGTCAGTAACCTGGGCAATAAGCCCGCGTTCTACAAGTTCTTCATATACTCCCAAACTCTTTCCTCCTAAAACAATCAATAATAACTAAAAAGTTGTTTAAAAAAATTAAAACCTTATCAATAGTATATATTTTCTTTCTTTAAAGGTCAAGACAATTTATTTTATTATCTGACACAAAACATTAAAGTTTTTTAATTCTTTAAAATAATTACAGCAAAGAATTATTCTTCAGATGAAGGTACATCTCCCAGGAGATTATTGCGTTCCAACCATTCGTTATAAGTTATAAGAACATCTCTGGCTTTAGAGCCTTGGTGAGGTCCTACAATACCCATCTGCTCCATATCGTCTATCATTCTTCCTGCTCTGGCGTAGCCAACCTTTAAACGCCGCTGCAGCAGCGAAGTCGAGGCTTGTCCCGCATCAATAACAGTTTTTATAGCTTCTTCCATCATCGGATCAACATCTGTGTTATCACCTGATGCCGAACCTTCTTTAGATTTTCCGTTGCCGTTTAATTCTTCTGAAGCGATTTTGCGAATTTTTTCTTCAATTTCACTGTTATAATCTGCCTGATGCGATTTTTTAATAAAGGATGTTACGCGCTCTATCTCTTCATCGCGTGCAAAACAGCCCTGAACGCGTATCGGTTTAGCACAGCCAACAGGAGAATACAACATATCGCCTCGGCCTATTAATTTTTCTGCACCGCCTGCATCCAAAATCGTACGCGAGTCAATATTTGAACTAACCTTTAATGCTATTCGGCTGGGGATATTCGCCTTAATAACGCCGGTAATAACGTTAACGGACGGACGCTGTGTCGCAATAATCAAGTGCATTCCGGCAGCACGCGCCATCTGTGCTAAGCGGCAAATGGCCTCTTCTACCTCTCCGGGAGCTACCATCATCAAATCTGCCAATTCATCAATCGCGATTACAATGCGGCTTAGATGTTCTTTAGGAACTTTAAGTCCGTTTACATCCATAACGACCTGCTCTTCTTCGCCGGTCTCTTCGTTTATAATTTTTTCATCCTTGTGTTCTTCTATAAAAGCTAAATTCTTATCAATCAACTGATTGTAGGAATTGATATCTTTACAATCGTATTCAGAAAACATTCTGTAACGATTGAGCATTTCAGACACTGCCCAGTTAAGCGCGCCTGCCGCTTTTTTTGCATCAGATACAACCGGTACCAAGAGATGCGGGATACCCTTATATTTAGAAAACTCAACCATTTTAGGATCTATAAGCAAAAGCTTGACTTCATCGGGAGAAGCCTTGAACAAAATGCTCATTAAAAGAGAATTTACGCATACAGATTTACCTGAGCCAGTAGTACCTGCAATCAATAAATGTGGCATCGATGCTAAATCAGTAATCACTATTGTTCCGGAAATATCTCTGCCCAAGACACAATCAAGCTTACTCTTCCCTTTTCTAAAATCATCAGAGTCAATAAGTTCTCTGAGCGTTACCATACTCTTGACCTTATTAGGTACTTCAATTCCCACAGCAGCCTTGCCGGGAATAGGCGCTTCTATTCTTACTCCATTTGCAGCTAAATTCAGAGCGATATCATCAGACAAATTTGTAATTTTGCTTATCTTAACACCTGCGGCTGGCTGCAGCTCATATCTCGTTACCGAAGGTCCGCGGCAGATATTTATTATACTTGCGTTTACACCAAAGCTTTTTAAGGTTTCTACTAATTTGGTAGCATTGCTCTGCATTTCGTTATATGCGCTGTCAGTTTCGCTGTCTACTGCCGGATCAAGCAATTTGACCGGAGGATATGTATAGGTTGCTTTTTTCGTTTCGTCTGTATTTTTTGCAGCTTTAGCTGCATTGTTTGAAATTTGCTTTTTGATTTCATTTTCTTCTTCTGTAATATCAATTGGTACCGTTTCGGGATCGGGCTGTTTTGCACCGTCAGATATGTGATTTGTGTTCTTCTTATTGGATATACGCTTTGCAACAGCCGTAACATCAAGCTCGGAATCGGGCGTAATACCTGAATTTGCGTTATTTATAATATCAATTATATTTTGATCCTGCATTTGCTCAGGTGTTTTTGCTTTTTTCCTGTTTTTAGGCGAATTGTCCAAAGCTATGTCAATTTTGGTATTATCATTTCTGCTGCGCTCAAACAAAGAAAAAGAATCTTTCTCATTATTTTCATATTCCTGTGCATATTTTTCTCGCTCAATTCGGCGACGCTCTCTATGCTCGAGATGACGGTTATACTGCTTTTTCGCAACATTGGCAATATCAACCAATGTAATACCCGTAAGCAGCATTATACATACTATAAGCACCAAAATACAAACTATAATTGACGGCGCGTTTGTTAAGTACAGTCTCATAGGATAACCTAAAACTGCTCCTAACATTCCGCACATACTCTCTCTTTCAAATGATCCCAGATAGGCTGATGAGAGCGCCTGAAAATATCCGTTACCATCGTTATAATCAACATGTCCGCAAAGATAAATTAAAGTACATGCAAACACCACAATACATATCGATAGCATAACTTTGGCACCCTTATGCGACATTTGTTTTTCTTTTGCCGTCATAACGCCTAAATATAAGAAAACAAAAGGTACAAGTAAAAAACAAATACCAAAAACACCAAAGAAAAATGATCTTATACTATACCAAACCTTTGCGCCCTTAATAATAACTAACGATAAAAACAACACCGCTATAGCGCATAATATAATCGCCTTTACCTGAGGATTCAAGGCGGTTTTCTGAGGTTTTCCGGAACGGCTTTTCGGCGTTGATTTTTTTGTTGTTTTTGTATTCTTTTTGGTTGAAGTTCTTTTGGTAGCCGACGCGGAACGGGTCGATTTTTTAGCCGCCAAATTGATCACTCCTATTTTTTATAATTCTTTTTAATAAATTCTGTTTGCAATATCATTCTTTACAGTAAATTAAATCGGTGAACCTGTAAACAAATTGACTCCCTTGGTCATTTCCAAAATGCTGATAACAATTATGGCGATACCGACTATTGCAGTATATATAATAAATATATACATTTTATCAGTCTTAAGCAACCACTTAAACAACGCGATAGAAAGATATCCTACTACCGCCGCTACGACTACACCGACAATAATTACCGACAAATCTATATTAATCCCCTGTGGTGATGCGAGCGTATCTTTTAGTTCTAACAAAGCTGCTGCTATAATAGAAGGAATAGCTATAACAAACGTGTAGTCAAAAGCCGTCTGCTTATTAATTCCTCTGAGTTCTCCGGCTGAAAGCGTTGAACCCGAGCGAGAGAGCCCGGGAAATATCGCCGCACAGCACTGAACTAAACCAACCGTCAGCGCATCTAAAACAGTCATTTCGGTTCTTCCTTGTTGAAATTTGCCATGTTTTCCAACACAAAGCATTTTGTTGTTTTTTATATTTCCTGCCAACAGTAAAACTGAGGTAACCAGCAAAGATATACCTACAACTATAAAAAATCTGTCAGCTGTAAACAGATCGGCCAAATCCTTGATTTTTAAATCTGTTGACGGAATAGGCATAAATAGTAAGAAAAGCGGCAAAAGCCCGATAATCAGCATTATTATCATTCTGCGGTCGTGGCTCATGTTTTTCCACGAGAACTTACCGGTAAATATATCTCCGATCATTTTGAAAAATTCTTTTATAAGTCTGAAAATCAGCTTATAATAAAACGCACATACTGCAACAAGAGTCCCTATATGTAACATAACATTAAAAAACAAATTGTTGTCGGAAACACCCAAAATATGCTGAGTTATGGTAAGATGCCCGCTGCTTGAAACAGGCAAAAACTCAGTCAGTCCCTGCACAATCCCTTGAATGACTGCATCAAAAATGCTCATAATAATACTCCTTATGTAACACCCGCTAGGGTGGTTATTGATTATTCTTCATCATTTTCATAGTTTTCATTATTTATCATATCATATAGATAATCTGTAGCGTCAGCAAGAGTTCCGACCTCGTCGATCAAGCCGCAGTCTACTGCCTCTTGTCCCTGAAGAATCGTTCCGATATCGGTAACAAGCTCTCCCGTGTTTAATACAAGTGCAGAATAATCTTCGAAGCTTATGGATGAATTATCAACTATAAACTGAGTTATACGCTCCTGCATTTTTTGAAAATACTCAAACGTTTGCTGCACTCCTACAGTAAGCCCTGTAGTACGCACCGGATGGACTGTCATAGACGCGCTTTTTGCTATAAAGCTTTTATCGGCAGAAACTGCAAGCGGTATACCTATAGAGTGTCCTCCACCGATTACGATTGATACCGACGGCTTTTTCATTCCGGAAATCATCTCTGCTATTGCAAGGCCTGCTTCAACATCTCCGCCGACTGTATTTAACAGCAGTAAAAGACCTTTAATATTTTCGTCTTCATCAATTGCAACAAGTTGCGGTATAATATGCTCGTATTTTGTAGTTTTTGTATTTGACGGCAGAACATAGTGACCTTCTATTTGTCCTATAATAGTCAGACAATAAATAAGATCTTCACCTCTATGAGTAATAACGCTGCCTGTATGAAATATCGCGTCAATATGATTTTCGCTTTCCAAATTGGTTTTTTCTTCGTCATCTGATTTAGGCTCTGATTGTATTTCATCCGGCTTTTCGTCGCCGCAGTCTTTATCATTATAAATACTATGAATATCGCGCTTCATTATATGCACCTCCGTAAATAGTTTTCCGAAAAGGTACAAAATAATGTATACAGATATTGGTATTATAACATTATTTAGTATTTTCTTCAAGAAAAATTAGTAAATTTCTAAATAATAATATTATTTTATTCAGTTTATAGTATGCTAAACTCATATTAATGGAGGATACTGTGAATACAAATATAACTTATGCTATCGTTATTGTTGTTTTGCTGATGATGTCAGCTTTCTTCTCGTGTGTAGAAACAGCTTTTTCTTGTGCAAATACAATAAGACTTAAAAATCTCAAAAATTCCGGCAGCAAAAAAGCAAAACACGCCTTGTGGATTTGCGATCATTTTGACAAGGCTTTAACCGCTATACTGATCGGAAATAATATTGTAAATATCGCAAGCTCTGCTCTTGCGACGATAATATGTATAAACTTGTTTCAAAATTACGGCGCAGCTATTGCTACGGGCTCTATCACTCTTTTAGTATTAACGTTCGGTGAGGTTATTCCCAAATGTTTTGGCAAAGAAGCTACGGATAAAATCACACTTCACACGGGACTTATACTGAGAGCGCTAACCTATCTTCTGCTGCCTTTTGTTTACTTTTTTATTATGATAAAAACCTTAGCGCTTAAAATCGCGCATGTAAACAAAGACTCGCCGTCGGTTACTGAAGACGAGCTAAAATATATTATTGAATCTATTGAAGAAGAAGGTATACTTGAAGAACAAGAATCTGAACTTGTACAGTCGGCGCTCGATTTTGATGAAAAAACTGCCCTTGAAATCCTAACTCCAAGAGTAGATGTTACAGCAATTGATATTGATGACAGCCCGGACAAAATCCGAAATATCATACTAAAGGACCGTTATTCACGCATACCTGTTTACAAAGATAATATTGATAATATCATCGGTATACTTCACTCGCGCGATTATCTTGAAAAAATCATTTTGGAAGAAGAAATCGACATAAAGGCTCTTCTCACACCTGCACACTTCATTTACAAAACTTTGCGGCTTTCTGATATATTAAATGATTTTAAAGCAAATAAGCTTCACATTGCAATTGTTACAGATGAATACGGCGGGATGCTCGGAATCGTTACCATGGAAGATTTGATCGAAGAAATTGTAGGCGATATATGGGATGAGGACGAAGAAATCGAACATACCTACACAAAATTAAAAAACGGGCGATATCTTGTATCGGGCGATATGGATTTATCGGATTTATTCGAAATGCTCGGTATTGAACCTAACGAAGACGTTGAAAGTATATCTGTAGGCGGATTTATAGCAGAGAGCCTGGGCGACATACCAATTGTCGGTCAAAGTGTAGAATATGAAGGAATAAAACTAATCGTAAAGCGCGTTAAAAATCACCGCATCATCTTTGCACTTGTAGAAAATATCTCAAAAAAGAAATAAAAATTACTAAGAAAACACAAAATACTGTATAAAAGAGCAGGGACATCAGTCCTGCTCTTTTTCGTTTACGTTAATATGCTTAGCAACAAAAT
Organism: Ruminococcaceae bacterium UBA2719; assembly: GCA_002353935.1. Lineage (GTDB taxonomy): Bacteria > Bacillota > Clostridia > Oscillospirales > Acutalibacteraceae > Ruminococcoides. The sequence goes on from DEKP01000013.1 coordinate 14,602, forward strand.
CATAAAATTCTTTTTTAGAAAAAATATAATTTACAGTTTCTATCATAGCGTTTGTTGTAATATAGGTAGGTAAATCCAATGCTTTTAATATAGACGTTCTTTTTTTTGCGCTGTCCTCTCTTCCGGTCAGACCTAAATTATAAAAGTCAATTTTTTCTATTTGCTGCTGTATAGCATCATTCTCGTTTTCTCCGATTATTACAGCTCCGCTTCGATGTATTGCATCCAGCAAAATATTTTCATCTATCCCCTCTACTCCCAGTTTGCCTTCTTTTGAAAATTCTGACTTGCGTTTTTCTTTGCCTAAAATCTCAGGGATATAGCAGTTTTTTATTTTCTCTTTTGGAACAATTCCTTTGAGAAAATTTCTTATCACAAAGCCTGCGGAATCGGAATCTGTCATAATAAGCAAGCCCTTATTTTCCGCTGCCTTTCGAATCATATTAACCTTTTCTTTGTCTTTAAAAATCCTAAAGCCGTTCGTTTGAATAATAGGAGAAGCAATTATATTTTTCAGCTTAATCTTGTCATATTTTCCTTCTACTATTATCGCTTCTTTTATATACATTTTTTCTTTATTCATCGGATCTGTCCTTTGCAAAAGAAGAAAGCTTGCATATAAGTTTTTCAACCTCAAGAGTATCGTTGACAGACTTTGTAATCAAATCTATATAGGTATTATTTAATTCATCTATACTGCGCCTTAGCGAAATAGTTGTAACACTGCCGCTGAGACGTTTTGCTTTATCTAGCTTCCATGACATGTTCTTATATTCAAAATCTTTTGCGATGTCTTTTATATTTTGGCCGCAAGACAAACCAACTCTGGCTATGTAGGCGTCGCGATAAGTTCTGTATAAATTCATTACTATACTGATCGCAGTTACTTTCTGATAAAAAAGGGTGTTTAAATTATTCAGAGCTTTATCGGTATCTCCCTTTATTACAAATGAAAACAAATCAAAGATATTAGCGTCTATATTTTTATGCACCACAAGATCTATCGTTTCTCTGGTAATTTCCTCTTCCAAAGCAAAGGCTGTAAGTTTTTGCATTTCGCTGTGCAGTACATTCAAGTCGTTTCCCACAGAACTTATCAAGTAGCTTGCTGTGAGTTCGCTCATCGATGAGCCTCCTGCTTTTGCCCATTTGCAAACTTCTCTTTCCAAAGCAAGTTCTCCCTTATGTGTAAATTCGGCACATACGCCCTCTTTATCAACAAAGTTTATAAGCCGTTTTAAATTAGCGTTCTTGTCTTTAGAATCAAAAAGCAAAGTGGGAATTGTAATAATAACCTTAGTTGTATCCGGTATATCGCTTAAAATCTTAATAAAGTTTTCAAAATCATCTTTGCTAAAAGCGTCTATTGAAAGATCCCTTAATTCAACAATATTAATATTGCTCATAAACGGCAAAGTTGATACTGTATTACTGATACTCATCAAAAGCGCTTTATTTGAAAGCGTTTTGCCGGTAGAAGCGTCCTTTAAGTCCTGCGTTATAACATGAAAATTCATGTCGTTCAAGGCGCCGTTGGAGAGCTCTTCTTCTATTAATTTTGCATAATGCTTAACCAGAAATTTTTCTTCACCAAAAACAAAATATATATTTTTATAATCTTTTGACGACAAATGTTTTTTTAATTCTCTGTCTGAAAACATTTTTATTTCTCCATTCTGATATTAATATCTCCGTCATTGGAGATCATTGCCTTGTTATATATATCTCTCATCTCACGCAGCGTTATATATGAATCATTCTTTGTGTCGCTCACAACTAAAGTATCACAGATAAGCACGCTAAAATTTTCGGGTATGCGATTGATTACAATAATATCCGGCGCTCTGTATTTGTCAGGGATTTTTTGAGCATCAATTCTTGACGGAATTATCAAAGCGGTCTTAGCTCCGCTGTTGATAAATTGTACTAACACCCCGTCTATATCCATAACTGTGATGCTTGTATGATTATCTATATTCACTACGGTTTTCTTTGAATATTTTGAGATTTTATCACTGTTTATTTTACTCTCGCCAAGTTCCCCTTGTAGCAGAAAATTTGAAATAGAAAGCTTTTCTGACATTGCTTTTGAATAATTATTTATCTCTCTTTTATTTTGACAAAGAGCAAAAGAAATTTCATCTTTGTTTTTCGTCTCTAGGTTAGAAACAACATCAAAAGCAGAATATGTATCGCAATTCAGATCTAACATTGCTACGCTGCCGTTTGAATCATAAGATACCGAGAGTCCTTTATCGCATTTATATACATTCAACGTTTGATTATTATAAGATAAAACCGTAGTCAGCAAGAATCCAGTAAGAAGAATACATATGCTAGACAGTGCAGCGTATTTAAAATATTTATAATTGTTTTTATACATCAGTATTATCAAACCTAAAACAATTGAGAAAACTAACCATAAAAACACAAAATTTTCTCTTACATAAACATAAGAATACTTAAAGCTTGATAATGTATCTACGATAAAGATAACAAACTTACTGCAAAAATACAATGCCCACGAGAATATAATACCTAAAAATTTTATAACAGGAATCGCATACAATATACAAGATATAACTGAAAATATCAAAATCATTTCAACAGGAATATAGAGTATCAAAGCCGAAAACAACGTAACAAGTGATATGCTTTTAAATACAAATATACTTATCGGAACCACTAAAATATTTGCGCTCAAAGCAACTGCCAAAGCTGACAAAAACCAATTTAACGTATGTATAGAAATGCACTTTACATTATTTTTTATTTTTCTCTTTAGCTCAATTTTATTTTTATCTCCCGTAGTATTTTTGCTGTTTTCATCCTTCGTAGACTTTGTCTTTTTAATTAGCTTTTCATATTTAATACTGCTCTTTATTTTGATTTTATTATAAATGGGCTTAGACCAAAGCAATATTGAAAAAGTAGCCGCAAATGATAACACAAGTCCGATATCTCCCGGGCTGTATGGTGTAAAAAATATGCTTATCAAAACCACCGCTATTCCTAAAGAGTTAAAAGGATAGGCATCTCGTTTTATCAGCATAGCAAATAAGGTAACAAGTATCATTATACCCGAACGTATAACACTCGGCGCAAAACCTGTTATAGCCATATAGAGCAAGGCAAAAAGCATAGTTGCCGGAATGTAAATAAAGCGTTTTTTAAAAAATATTTTAAATATCCATAGAAAAGCTATTGATAAAATCGTAAAATGCATTCCGGATACTACTATAAAATACGACGCTCCGCTGTATTTGAAATTTTCCTTTATGCTTTCGTCAAGCGAATATTTATCTCCGATTAATATTGCTTTGCATAAACCTGCCTCTTTCTCGGGCAACAGCGCATCTATCTTTTTTCTAAAAAACTGACGTATTTTTATAGCATATAAATAAGGATGAAACCCATCGTCTTTTGTAGCTGAATATTCAAGTTCGTCGGGCTTTGTTTGAAGAAAATATCCCTTTGATATATAAGTTTTATTATTGGTTTTTTCTAGTTTGGAATTAAAAGTTAATATATCAAAAGGTTCAATATCAAGTTTTTCCTCGCTCATAAGTATAATGCGTATGTTTTCATCTTTACCGTCAACTGACTTTGTCTTGAGCTTATAAATATAGTTAGAATAATAGTTATATGCTTCATCGGTCAAAGTTGCTTCAATTTTACAGCTAATATTGTCATATTTATTTACCGTAGGTTCAAAAACAGAAATTGTATAAACAAAATTCACTAAACACGCCACTGCTGCAGACAATGCCATAACAGGCATGAATACTGTTTTTCTGGTTTTATATACAAGAAACAAAACAACAGTTACACCTAAAAACACAAAAGCTATAGCAAGTGTAAGCCATTTGTTAAAATAAAAAACGACTGCAAGCACAAACAAGTAAGTCATTCCTATCTGTGAGAGCAATCGTTTCATAATTTTTCAATCCTTTATATAATTATCTGCAAAACATTCAAAAATATATAAATCATCTAACTTGATAAATTATTTTTGAATTGTTTCGTGCAAGATTTTTGAACGTTTATGAACAAAAGCCTTGCATAACACAAAGAAACTCTTTCTTTGCGTTAGCGGATTTATAAATGATTACTTATAAAAAATCAAAGAATTTATTAAAACGCAATGACGGTTGGCGTTTGACAGTAATCATTATATAATTCTGAGGTTCAGTAATCATTATTTAAAAAACAAAGGTAATTTTTCAAGAAAAATAATATCATCACGGTCTGCGGCGTCACCTTCTGCAAGAACCGCCGCCTTGCCTACGATAACACCTCCGGATTTTTCAACCAAGGCTTCAAGGGCTTTGAGGCTGTCTCCGGTTGAAATAACGTCGTCAACAATCAAAACTCTTTTGCCCTTCATCTTATCCGCGTCATCTTTACCCAGATATAAAGTTTGGGTGTTTTTTGTTGTAATAGAATTTACATTTATACTTATAGGATCAGGCATATAAACCTTTATTCCTTTTCTGGCTATGATATAATCACCGCAGCCTTGGCGGGCTATTTCATAACAAAGCGGAATACCCTTTGCTTCTGCAGTAATAACGATATCGTGTTCAGGGCAGATTTTTAAAAGCTCCGCAGCTGATTTCTCTGTTATCTCAACATCGCCGAACATAATAAAAGCAGCAATATCCAGTTTTTCATTCACTTCACAAAGCGGAAGCTCGCGTTCTAAACCCGCGATAGTCATCTTATATGTTTTACTCATAATTCTACCTTCTTATCTTCTTGTGTTATAAGAAATTATGCCATTTGCAAAGTCAGCTTTTTGCCTCCGAGCAGATGAAAATGCAGGTGGAATACACTTTGTCCGCCTTCCTCTTTGCAATTGTTGACTACGCGATAGCCGTTTTCAAGGCCTAGTTTCTTTGCAATCTGAGGAATCTTGGAAAATATATAACCCACAATCTCACAATTTTCAGAATCAAGTTCATCTGCACAACAGATATGTGTTTTTGGAATAATTAATACATGCACAGGAGCCTGCGGGGATAAATCATAAAAAGCTAAAATTTTATCATCTTCATACACCTTATTTGACGGAATCTCTCCGCTGATAATTTTGCAAAAAATACAGTTATCCATAATTTGCCTCCTAAATAATTACACAATTATTTTATACTTTACTTTTACATTCGTCAATATAATTTATATACAGAAAAATATTTATCTGTATCTGTGCGATCTGTGCACACGGTTTTGTCTTTTTTCTCTTTGAATACGCTTTTGTCGTTTATTAAGCAACAATAAAACTATAATCAAAACAATAATAATTAAAAGAAGTATTACAAGCCACAAATGACTAGATATAAATTCGCCGGTCTTATGCGCGGCATAAACTAAAAAGCTGCGTTTGATATCCTCTGATGCAACCAAATTCGCGCTGCCTACTTCTTCGTTATCATAATATATAGTAAGTTTTCCCAACACATCGCCTTTCTTAATCGGCGCGGCCACCTTATCCTCACATTCAATATTGTAAGTAAGTAACAACTTATCATAACTGTTATTTAAAAGCGTTTTTATATCACTCTGAGCTACTATATCCGTTGTTTTATTTCCCAGTGTATAATCAACAGCAACGCTTTTTATTGCTTCGTCCTTTGAATACAAAGTTTGATATGACAAATTATTAAATGCCCAGTCGTAAATCTCGGCGCTGTCGAGCATTGCATAATTTATTTGCTCAACTTCCGAATAGTCCGCTCCTAAAGCAACGCATAAATATGTATATCCATCCCTTTGAGCAGTAGAAACCAAACATTTTCCTGCCTCGGCAGTATAGCCGGTTTTGATTCCTTTTGCATATTCGTAATAATATTTTCCGCCTTCTTGCGAGCTGTCTATCATATAATTTGTAGTTTCTATCGGCTCTGAAAAGCCTTTCGGCATATACGACTTAGTGTTTGTAATTTCTTTAAAGCGGTCTAGCGTCATAGCGTATTTTGTAATAACAGCCATATCCCTAGCCGTTGTATAATGATTTTCATCAAAAAGTCCGTTAGGATTTACAAAATGAGTATTCTTACAGCCAAGAGTCTCTGCTTTTTTGTTCATCATATCAGCAAAGCCGTCTATGCTCTCTCCGACATACCGGGCTAGTACCAAAGCGGCATCGTTTCCCGACGGAAGCATAAGACCATACAACAAATCTAGCACAGAGAACTCTTCCCCTATATGGTCCAAAAGCCCCATAACCGAACTTTCGGGATCCATATCAGCAAGAACATCTTCATCAATTTTCACCATTGTATTTTCAAAATCAGATACATTTTCCGCTACTACTATATATGTCATGATTTTAGTTGTAGAAGCAGGGTACATTTTCTGTTCTGAAGCCTTATCCAAAACAACAGTATCAGTATCAAGGTTTTCAACATATACAGCCGATGTTGTAGTATCAACATCGCAGCCATAATCAAGCGCTCCGGCTGAAATAGTTGTGCTGATAAAAATCACAGCTATTATGATAAGGGCCACTGCTTTTTTCATATTTTTCACCCGCAAAAATATAATTTTATGAAGACTTTTTAACTTTAAGCTTCTTTTCTTCTCCGTGCATAAGGCGAACTATGTTTTCTTTGTGTTTAACAACTACCAATAACCCTATAACAGCTATGCACAGCGTTGATATAACTATATATCGTACACGCACTTCATTTGGCGTTCCAAGATTAGGCAAATAATCAAAGAAAAATGTTACAATAAACGTATATACAGTCAGCATACTTGTAGCGATAATTGAAGATAAAGAAATAATTCTTGTAATGACAAATATAATCAAAAATGTTGCAAGTCCCATCAATAGAACGCGCCAATCAACAACCGCCATAAGCGCCGCTAGGGTTACAACCCCTTTACCACCTTTAAAATTAAAATAAATAGGAAACATATGTCCGACAATCGCAAAAAGACCCGCAATATATCTTCCGTATTTTGTATATTCAAAAATTGTTGCTGTAGAACCTGCATCTATTGTAGAAAAAATCCACCATCCGATTAATACCGCTATAACGCCCTTCAAAAAATCGAAAGCAAATGTTAATACCGCCGGTACAACGCCTACCGATCTGAGTACATTTGTAAAGCCTGCATTGCCAGATCCCATATTACGAATGTCACCTTTATTATTCACACGTGTAATAATAACAGCAAAGCTGAGACTTCCTAACAAGTAAGCTATTACAGCGGTGAGCGCTGCTCTCCAAATTATATCTATCATTTGTCATTTCTCTCCCTTATAACTATTTTTATCGGCGTTCCTGAAAAATCAAACGCTTCTCTGAGTCTGTTCTCTAAATAACGCTGATATGAAAAATGAAAAAGCTCAGCATTATTACAGAAAAATACAAATGTCGGCGGTTTGACAGATGCCTGAGTCATGTAATAAATTTTTAGGCGTTTGCCTTTATCCGTCGGCGGTTGAACCCGCTGTGTAGCCATACTCAAAACTTCGTTGAGCATTCCGGTTTTTATTCGTACGCTCGCGGTGTTTGCAACGTGTTTTATCACTTCAAAAAGATTATCAAGTCTTTGTCCGGTTTTTGCTGAAATAAACACCACGGGCGCATAACTCATAAAAGCAAAATCACGTTCGATATCCTTTTTAAAGTTATTCATGGTTTTATCATCTTTTTCGATTGCATCCCACTTATTTACGGCAATTACACAACTTTTTCCGGATTCAAGAGCAATACCTGCAACCTTAGTATCCTGTTCGGTAATTCCAACCTCTGCATCAAGCATAATAACGCAAACGTCGCTTCTGTCAATAGCGGTTTTCGCACGTATGACAGAGTAGCGCTCTATCATTTCAGTTACCTTGCTTTTCCTTCGCATGCCCGCTGTGTCTATAAAATTAAACACTCCGTGTTTGTTCTCTATTTTAGTATCTATAGAATCTCTTGTAGTCCCTGCTATATCGGAAACTATACATCGGTTTTCTCCTGTTATTTTATTTATCAAAGAAGATTTTCCTACATTTGGTCTGCCGATAACAGCCACTTTTATTATTTCTCCATCCGGCTCTTCTTCCTCTTCCGCTGGCAATTGCTGAAAAACTGCATCTAAAAGGTCTCCGGTTCCGTGTCCATGTACAGAAGATACACCTATAGGCTCAAGCGCTAAATTATAAAATTCATAAAATTCCGGCTGAGGCTCGCCTATTGTATCACATTTATTCACACACAGCACAACTGGCTTAGAACTTTTTAAGAGCATATGCGCAATTTCTTCATCGCTTGCAACTACTCCCGAACGAACATCTGTTACCAATATAATAACATCAGCTGTATCGATCGCAAGCTGTGCCTGCTCTCTCATTTGTGAGAGTATTATATCGTTAGAAAACGGCTCTATTCCACCCGTATCAATCAATATTGCTTTTCTGCCGTTCCACTCTACTTCTCCGTATATACGATCCCTGGTAACGCCGGGAGTATCGTCAACTATAGACAGTCTCTCGCCTATCAGTTTATTAAAAAGCGTGCTTTTTCCTACGTTTGGTCTTCCTACAACGGCAATTATCGGCATTGGCATAAAATCTCACTCTCCTTTTAAAACAGCTGACAGCGGGTGCTCTATACACCCTGTAGCTTTCACATTTATATCTGACATTATCTGTAATAATATTAACAATATACAACTTTCGTAACAAACAAAAGGGCGGTCAGTTCCCTGCCCGCCTGTACTTTTGTTAATAACTATTAATCGGCATCCTTTTCAATGACCTGTCTGCCGTTATATTTACCGCAGTTAGGGCATACTTTATGCGGAGCCTTGTACTCACCGCACTCAGGACAAATAGACAGAGCAGGAGTCTGAAGTTTCCATACGTTGCTTCTTCTTTTATCTCTTCTTGCTTGTGAATGTTTGTTCGTTGGTACAGCCATGTAAACAACCTCCCTTTATAATTAATCTAGTAATTGCTTTAATTTTTCAAGCCTCGGATCAATTTCTTGTTTTTCACAACCGCAGTCGCCCAAATTAAGATTTTGTCCACATTTTTGACAGAGACCTTGACAGTCTCTTCTGCAAAGAAATTTAGACGGCAACTCAAGCAAAATATCCGATAATACAAGTTCGGATAAATCCAAGGTCATATCGGGTGTTTCAATATATTCATCGTTATACTCTTCTTCCAGCTTGGCAATAAGCCTATGAAAAAAGCTGTATTCAAAGCGCTTTGTAACGCTTTCACAGCAACGATCACAATTAGATGTGTAGTCAAAATCAGCGTCGATTTCCAAAGTGACCATTCCCGAACGGTTTTGAACATCTGCGGAAACTTTTACATCGGATTTGAATGGATATCCGCCGCGTATTTCCTCGCATTTTAAGTTGAGTGTTGTATCAACATGGTAAGATGCTCCCTCACAAGCGAATACATCTTTTAGATCAAGCACCATAAATGCCTCCAACACACAATAATACATATTAAAACACTATCTAGTATTATATATAAGAGCATTTTAATTGTCAAGAAAAATTTTGAAAAAAACACCAACGTTGTGTTGGTGTTTTTCATTAATAATTATATAATTTTTATTTAATAATTTAAATTTCTTCACATACAGCTTTGATACCTGCAGGCAAATCAGTCTCGGCAGAAGATATGAGCAATGTGATATTTGCCTCGCTCTCTTCAGACAAGTCATGAAGCTTCTTTACAAAATCTTCAATACCTTCAGTCGCCTCAGGGCAAATTTTGAATGTAGAATCGACAAAAATATCGGTTACATCGTAGTTTCCGGCGCAAATACCGCTCAAAAATCCAAGCAGCATAGTATATCCGTGTATGCCGTAAATCTCGGTATCAATCAGTCTGGCCTTATGAGTTACATCATAAGTCAGTTTTGCTCCCTTTTCTACAACTACAACGTTGCCAGATGACTTTGCAACAGCTTCGTTAGCCAGTTGTATAAGTTTTTTTGTTTTTCCCGAACCTTTTTTGCCGATAATTAATGTTACCATAATTATGTCCTCCTGTGTTTTATATACAGTAATTATTTCAGTCTTTCCTCAAGTATCGCTTTTCTGTCCTCATACCCCGGCTTACCCAGTAAAGCAAACATGTTCTTCTTATAACTTTCAACACCGGGCTGATTGAAGGGATTTACTCCGAGCAAATAGCCTGATATAGCGCATGCTTTCTCAAAAAAGTATATCAAATATCCGAGCTCAAACTCGCTTTGATTCTCAACATTTAAAATAATGTTGGGTACTCCTCCGTCATTATGAGCCAAAACAGTTCCTTCAAACGCTTTTTTGTTTACAAAATCCATTGTTTTGCCGGACAAAAAGTTCAAGCCGTCGACGTTTTCACTGTCTGTGCCGAGGGTTATCTCGCGATTGCACTTATTAAAGATAACCACCGTCTCAAACAAATTGCGTCTGCCGTCTTGTATATACTGTCCCATAGAGTGCAAGTCAGTAGAGAATATTACGCTAGCAGGGAAAATACCTTTATTATCCTTGCCCTCGCTTTCGCCGTAGAGCTGCTTAAACCATTCGTTCATCATCGCAAACGATGGTTCATAAGAAACTAATATTTCAGTAGATTTGCCTTTTCTGTAAAGCAAATTGCGAATTGCTGCATATTTATAACAATCATTTGTCGTTAAATCAGGATTATCAAACTCATCCTGCGCACTTTTAGCTCCGCTCATCAGAGCATCTATATCAGCACCCGATACAGCAATCGGCAAAAGTCCTACCGCTGTCAATACAGAATATCTACCGCCTACGTCATCCGGTACCACAAAGGTCTCATAACCCTCGCGGTCTGCAAGTTGCTTTAATGTTCCGCGTTCTTTATCTGTTGTACAGAAAATGCGTTCTTTTGCTCCCTCTTTACCGTACTTTTTCTCCAAAAGCTCTCTGAATACTCTAAAAGCAATAGCAGGCTCAGTTGTTGTTCCGGATTTAGAAATCATATTAATGGAGATATCCTTGCCCTCGCAAATTTCTAACAATTCCGAAAGAGCGTTAGAGCTGATAGAATTTCCTGTATAATAAATCTGGGGCGTGTCTTTACACAACGCGTTGTAATTAGGCGATTTTAAGAACTCAATAGCCGCTCTCGCTCCAAGATAAGATCCACCGATACCTATAACTACAAAAATATCGGAATTAGATTTAATTTTTTCAGCTGCCTTTTTGATGCGGGCAAATTCATCTTTGTCATAATCAGTCGGTAAAGTAAGCCAACCAATAAAGTCGTTTCCAAGTCCCTGGCCTGAGTGCAAAGCTTCGTGAGCCGCCTTGACCTGAGGCTGTATGCCGACATATTCGTCTTCATTTACAAAACCTGACAGATGTTTATCACTAAGTGATGTAGGCATTAATCGTCCTCCTTAAAATTCCTTAAGAGAAATATCGAATTCTCTTGTTATACTAGTAGATCTATTATACAATATTTAGTGTTTTTTTGCAACAATATTTGTAATTTTTTTATTATTTTTATATTTTTGACCCTATATTATAGCCTTACAATTTCAACAAAGAACTCATAAGTATTGATAAAACCGAAGAAAATGAGATTTTATCCGCACCTTCTTTAGTTACAATATCTTTTTTATCTATTATCTCATCACCAAGCTTAAACGTCAATAAACCTACCTTTGTGCCTTTTTTAAAGGGAGCTTCTATACTTTCTTCAATATTCTCCTCCACGCTTATGCTCTCCTTTTCCCCTTTTTTCACTACAATCGACCCTATATCACTGCATTCTACGCCAACGCTGTCAACCATTCCTTTGTTAACTTTTATATTATCAGACGTAAGCTTGCCTTTCAAATCTGATGTTTCATAATTTGCAAAGCCGTAGTCAAGCAAAGCAGCTGCATCTTTAAAACGATTCGTACCTGTATCTGCACCAAGTACTACTGCAATCAGCTTCATACCGTCTCTTTCTGCTGTCGCACTGATACACGAGCCTGCATCTCCTGTTGTCCCTGTTTTTAAGCCTGTTATTCCATCATATGATTTTAACAATTTATTCGTATTAACAATCTGAGTTTCTCCGCCACGGAGGTTATCTATCCAAATTGATGTATAATCAAAAATTTTATCATGTTTTATAAGTTCTTTTGACATCAGTGCTACATCATACGCTGAGGTTAAATGTCCCTCTTCGTCAAGGCCATTGCAATTTTTAAAAGTTGTATCGTTCATTCCAAGTTCTTTTGCTTTATTGTTCATTTGAGCTACAAAGTCATCTTCGCTGCCGGATACAAATTCTGCCAAAGCAACAGCAGCATCATTAGCCGAAGCTACAGCGGTTGCTTTTATCATATCGTCAACGCTCATCTGCTCGCCCTCTTCCAGCCAAATATCCGATCCGCCCATAGACGCTGCATGAGCAGAAGCGGTTACCGTATCATCAAGCGAGATCTTTCCGCTGTCTAAAGCCTCCATAACAAGCAACAAGGTCATTACCTTTGTAATAGACGCACACGCACGGATATCGTGAGAATTTTTATCATAAAGAATTTTTCCGCTGTCTCCCTCAATTAAAACCGCTGACGGCGACGTGATATCATCCTCGCTCAACGCAAACACAGAAACGCTTGAAAACGCCATAAGCGTCATCAAAATCGAAAGAAATAAAGATAAAGTTTTCAATAATTTGTTTTTTATATTTAACATAACAGCACCTCTCTGCTTATAAATATGAAAAAAGAAAGGTTTGTATACATGCAAACCTTTCTCTAATATAAAAATTCAAAATATTTAATTAAAGCAGCACCGCAAAAGTCGCAAAGCAAAGATTAATTAAACGTTATATTGCTGTAAAAATCATTCGATCAAGCATACTGCACAAGCAGATATTCCCTCTTCATTACCTGTAAAGCCCAACCTTTCTTCAGTAGTAGCTTTAACACTAACACAAGATACATCTATATCGCAACAATCAGCGATATTCTTTCGCATAGAAGCAATATACTCTTTAAGCTTTGGTTTTTGAGCAACAACGGTTGAGTCTATATTAACAATCTTGTAGCCTTTGTCACGCAAAAGTGAAACAACCTTCTTTAACAACAACATGCTGTCCACATCTTTAAAAGCATCATCGTTGTTGGGAAAGTGTTTTCCTATATCGCCCAAAGCCGCAGCTCCCAAAAGAGCATCCATAACAGCATGAAGCAAAACATCGGCGTCGGAATGTCCTATAAGCCCCATAGTATGCGGCACACAAATCCCGCCTAATATCAGCTTTCTGTTTTCGCCTAATCTATGTACGTCATATCCCTGACCTATTCTCATATACTTTTCCTCTTTGATAAAATCGCCTTTGTAAACAAAATATCTGTTTGCGTTGTCAATTTAATGTTTGTGTCCTTGCCTATCACAAGTTCAACCTCTGCACCAACTGCTTCTACCATAGCACAATCATCGGTAAAACTCAGATTATTTTTAACAGCGTTTTTGACCGCCGCCATAAAAATTTGTTTTTCAAACACTTGGGGCGTTTGAACTCGATATAAAGTATTTCTGTCCAAAGTTGAAATAATCCGCATCTTTTCATCAGCAGTTTTTATAGTATCTGTAACCTTTGTAGCTATTGCAGCGCACGAAACTTTGTATGCCCGCTGTACAACAGCTTCGATCTCTTCCTCTGTAATCAAAATACGAGCTCCGTCATGAATCGCAAAAAACTCTGATTTTTCACTCGCGGCTTTTACTCCGTTTATAACGCTTTGTGTTCTGTTTTCTCCGCCTAAGGTGACGGCAGATACCTTTCTAAACTGAGCGGTAAGCTTCTTGATTTCTTCTAAATCATCGTTTCTGCATACTACAACAATCTCGTCTATTACAGGAGAGTTCTCGAATGCCGACAAGGTATATTCTATGGCTTTTTTACCGTTTATTTCAACGAGCTGCTTTGATACAGGTAAACCCATTCTGGTAGAATTTCCTGCCGCTACGATGATAGCGGATGTATATTTTTTCATAAACGTATTATTTTAATATAGAATTATACTTTTTCAAGCGCTTGAGCGATATCCTCTAGGATATCATCAATATCCTCTATCCCTACAGACAAGCGAATCATATTTGGCATAATGCCTGCCGCAGCGAGCTGCTCATCGTTTAGCTGTCTGTGGGTTGTAGTAGCCGGGTGCAAAACACAGGTGCGTGCATCAGCAACGTGAATTACAATTTTCGCAAGTTTTAACGCTTCCATCATACGCGCTGCGCCTTCTTTTCCGCCCTTTGGTCCGAAAGCAATAACTCCGCAAGTACCGTTCGGCATATATTTTTGAGCCAAATCATAGTATTTGTTGCCTTTTAAAGACGGATAATTTATCCATTCAACTTTATCGCTTTTTTCCAGAAATTGCGCTACTTTCATTGCGTTTTCGCAGTGGCGAGGCATTCTAAGGTGCAAGGTTTCAAGTCCTAAGTTGAGCAAGAATGCATTTTGAGGCGATTGCTGAGGTCCTAAATCGCGCATCAAATGAGTGCGGGCTTTTACGATATAAGCCGCCTTGCCAAACTGCTCTGTATATATAACGCCGTGATATGTTTCATCCGGAGTAGTGAGCATCTTATAGTCGCCGCTGTTCCAGTCAAAGTTGCCGGAATCCACAATAACTCCGCCCAAGGCTACAGCGTGTCCGTCCATATATTTTGATGTGGAATGTACTACAATATCAGCGCCCCATTCAAAAGGACGACAATTAATAGGTGTTGCAAAAGTATTGTCAATAATCAGCGGAACATGATGAGCGTGAGCAACCTGTGCGAACATCTCTATATCGGTAATATCAAGAGAAGGGTTAGTCAGCGTTTCTGCAAACACTGCTTTGGTGTTGCTTTTAAATTTTGAATTTAATTCTTCTTTATCAATAGCAGGGTCAACAAAAGTAAACTCTATACCCAAATCTCTAAGTGTTTTATTAAACAAATTAAAGGTTCCGCCGTAAATCGCAGCCGAACAGATAACATGATCACCGGATTTACAAATATTCGTTATGCTGATTAAAGAAGCAGCCTGGCCGGATGATGTAAGCATAGCGCCGACACCGCCTTCTAAGGCAGCAATCTTCTTTTCTACTGCGTCAAGAGTTGGGTTTCCAAGTCTTGTGTAGAAAAAGCCTTCTTCTTTCAAGTCGAACAGATTTCCCATTGTTTCAGCTGTGTCATAAGCAAATGTTGTGCTCTGAACAATCGGGACAACACGCGGTTCTGAATTCTTAGGCGAGTAGCCTGCCTGAATACATTTAGTATTGATTTTCATATCTTAACCTCCAAAAAGTTTTTTAATTAATTCAATAATATGATCCGTACCGAAAACGACAAGCGCTATAAGCGCAAAAAGCAAAAGCGCGCTAAAAACCTTAATTGTTGTTCGTTTTGCTGCACTCATGGGCTTTAGGCTATCTGAAGCACCGTTTTTATATTTTTCGACCTCTTCATTTATGGCGTCTAAAAAAGGATCAATATAATTATCTTCAAGCTCAAGAGAGCTTAAAAGCTCCTTGGCTTTTGCTGCTGCGGAAAACGGAACTAAAAGGGAAACGTTTGACAGTTTTACATCATACCCTGTAATAATATCGTTAGCAACTCCCCTGGGAGAAATAATTTCCTCCTGATATGGAATATCGGAGTCGTCTAAAATTCCCTTGACCATAGCGCGTTCAGTTCCGCCGACAACCGTCAAACGTATCGGCTCGTTTATATCCTTTATCTCTTTGGTTTTTTTCCTGCAATCGGAACAATAAGTATCGCTGTCAAGAAAAACACGTTTGCAAACGGGACAATACCTCATACAACCAACTCCGCATTCAAAATAAAAAACTAAACATTTGAAGTATAACATAAACAAAAATCGATTGCAAGAATTGATTTTGAAAACAAAAAAGCGAAGCGTACAACAGAATCCGCTTCGCTCTTTAACTTGAATTTTAACAAAAAACAGGTTGTACCTGCTTACCCTTTAGCGCAAGCTCTACACAGTCTGGAACAAGCTCAAAATGCGATACAAGAGAGTTGGGCTTTTTGATTGGATCATCCTGTGAAAGAGGCACAAAATAAATGTTTTTTGTATTTAACAGCTTGCCGATATTTTGTGCAGACGCTCCAAGCGCGTCGTTTGACGCAAGCGCTAAAAGCACCGGACGTCCGATACGAAGCTGAGACTTGACTGCCATTGTAACAGGCGTATCGGTGATACCTAAAGAAATCTTTGACAGCGTATTTCCTGTACAAGGCGCTACGACAAGTACATCGCACATTTCTTTTGGACCTATCGGCTCTGCTGTAGTTATTGTATGAACAACACTTTTTTTAGTAATATTCTCAATTTCTGTTACAAAATCCTCTGCTCTGCCAAAACGAGTGTTCGTATGATAAGCATTATCTGACATGATCGGTAAAACATCATAGCCCATACTTACAAGTTTTGACATTTCAAAAATTGCTTTTGAAAAGGTGCAAAAGGAGCCGCACATCGCGTAACCTATGCAAGTCTTTTCCACCTTAGATCCTCCTTGGTCATTCTTATTATTGTATCTTTTATAATTGTTCCGGCTGATTTAGGCGCACATATTCCCGGCAGCTTTAAGGCATGAATCACGTCTACTTTTTTCTTTTTGGCATAATCAAAATCTACTCCGCCGGGATATGAGGCTAAATCTATAATAAGAGTATCGCTATTTAGATTATCAATTACTTTTTTATCTATTATCAACGCCGGAACTGTGTTAAATATAATATCGAAATCGTGCGAACAGTTTTCAAAATTGCTCAACGCTTTTATTCCAAAAGATTCAGCCATAGCTCTGTCTTTTTCTTTACGAGCACAAACATAAGTGTCGGCATTTAAGCTAAACAGCATTTTAGAAAGCGTTTTTCCTATTCTGCCAAATCCGTATACAAGACACCGGCTTTTAAAAATGCTCCCTTCATACTCGCGCATAGCTGTTTGCAATGCACCTTCCGAAGTCAATACTGCATTCTCTGTTAACAAATACTCGCTCTTCGAATAATCGTAAAGCCGCGTCAGCCCGTATTCTTTAAGTCTCTCGCTGTTTGAGCAAAAGACTATTTTATCTTTAATAAAATCTAAAACGTCCTCTATATAAATCTCTTGTTTTGAAAAAGGCGCATTTATCAAAAGCTTTTTTCCATCGCCGGGGTTTTTATTTGTTGACAACGGATATGGCAGTATCACTATATCAGCGTTGTGTATAGAATAAAAATCATTTGATATATTGATAGAACCGATACTTTCTAACTTATCAAACCCAAACATAGTCACACAGTAATTATCATCACAAAATGCCTTTGCACAAAATAACATTCGTTTGTCTCCGCCAATGATAGCAAATTTCATAACAACGCTCCGTTTCGATAAAACATTACATACTATATTATGAAAACGCTTCAACTATTGTGAGCCATACGAGCCTACATATATGTACATCAAACTGTTTATAAAACAACAGCGCCGAATAAGTTTCCCCATTCGGCGCTGTTTGAATATTGATTTTAGAACAAATCTTTATTGCTGTCTTTGCATTCAAAACTGTTGCAGTCTACGCATTGAACATCTGTCGGATTACTCTCATGCGTTGCTACATCTATACTGTCAAGAGAGCAATAATTTTCTTGACAGTTATTGTACTTACAGTCTTTTACGGTACAGTGAATAGAATAATTCGAATTATTGTTTTTCTTATCCATCTTTTTCACCTCTAAAAATATTTGGCGTCTAAGATTTTAGCTGCCGATAATATTATTTTCAAAATTTTATTTAATATGCATAATAATACACGCACAAAAAAATATTAAAAAAATAATATAATATCGAGGTGATTTTATGTACATGGTTTGTATGGTGATACTTATATTTTTTGCTGTTATCGGCGTATCTCATTTTATCATAGGACTATACAGACTGCTTTTGGACGCGCATGATGGCGACGGATACATCTTAGTTGTTCCTAAAATGAAACCAAACAGTACCGAAATAAGACTTAGAAAAGCTGTATCGGCTTCAAAACGCCTTAAAAACACAAAAATAATTTGTATATGCGACAGCAACGATGACGAGACAAAAGCAATTATAGAATTTGTAAAAAAAGACTATAAAAACATAGAAATTTCCGTAAGAGAAAAACATACTAAAAAATCGGACTGAGCACAGTCCGATTTTTGCTTTAAATTTATTTTTTACATTATAACTATAAGCGTTTTTCGCAGTAGGCAAAACCACCCATGCGGCTTATTTGAGTTTATGCTTATATAAAAAATATTATTGCGGTTTTTTACGAATAAGTATGAGCGGTGTAGTCTGCTGACCTTGTCCGCAGGGGTTGTCCCTAATTAATCCAAGCAGCTCTTCTTCACTCAAAGTAATATCAGAAGAATAGCCCAAAACTTCCTGTCCAAGGTCGTTGGCGTCTACTATCATGCAAGAAATGCCCAATTTCTCTTTTATTTCGTCGCAAACCCCGGAAGGATTTTCAGGATTCTCTATACCGATATCGCGGTATTCTTCCCAAACGTGATCATAAAATCCATCCAAACCCGCTACATCGCTGCCTACTATCTCATAAAACACTCCTCTTTTGCCAAAGATCTTACAAATACCCCCGGCAAAAGACGCCCATAAAACTTTGGGCAGTCCTACCTTTGTAATAGCATACTGCATTTTTATCGTTTCACCTACGCCTACGCCGGTATCAGGATGCGAAGCAAATTTAGACAAAAACTTTGCCCAAAAGCCGACTTTGAGTTCCTCTCTGCGAACTACTCTTCCCTGACACAAAGCGATAATCTTCTCGCTTGATGAAATTATATCTCCTTTTTCATATAAAGGCAGGCAATACTTCTTAAAAATATCAATATAACTCTCGCCTTCTTTAACAAAGTGAGTTTTTATCGCATGGCGCATATAGGTAACACCGTTTACTTCTATTTCAACATTTTTTCCCGGATTTGCAACAAATTCCATTTTTATCCTCCGAAACTATACCATTATTTTTATTTATGTGTTATATTATAAGATATCAATACAAAAATTTCAACGACAATAATAACAATTATTATTTTTATTTTAGGTAAGCTTTTATGGATAATTATAAAAACGAAAATTTATATGAGCTAAGCGGACAGGTAGAAGCTGTCGTTTATCGAAATAACGAAAACGGTTATTGCGTAATTGAGGTCGCAGGCGAAGACGAAATGATAACCGCGGTAGGTATTATGCCGGAGTTGAACATAGGTGAAAATGTGAAACTTATCGGCGCATTTACAACCCATCCAAACTATGGTGAGCAATTCTCTGTTTCAGTTTGCGAACGCTGTATGCCGGAAGACTTGGACGGAATATTAAAATATTTATCAAGTGGCGCTGTAAAAGGAATAGGAGTATCAACAGCAACAAGGTTAATAAAAGAATTCGGTGTAGATACCCTCAAAGTCTTAGAAAACGAACCTCAAAGAGTTGCAAAGCTAAAGGGAATATCACTTGAAAAAGCTAACGAATTCAGTGATCAACTAAAGCAAGCTCTTGGAATAAGAGAGCTTATGATATATCTTTCAGCATATTCAATATCAGCCCAAAACGCAGTGAAAATCTGGAAAAAATATGGTAATCTCTCTCAATCCATTATAGAGGACAATCCTTTTGTATTGTGCGAAGAAGATATCGGAATATCGTTTGAAACAGCCGATCTGATCTCACAATCTCAAAACCGAGACAATTCAGACCAATGCAGAATTCGAGCTGCATTATTTTATGTTTTATCCCATAACAGATTAAACGGTCATACCTGTCTGCCATATGACAAACTGAGTATTACAACAGCAAAACTATTGAACATTGACATCTCAGTTACAGAATCTGTACTTGATAAAATGATTCGGGATTCCACTTTGATTTTACATAATCTGGATGAAAAGCAATTTGTATTTATAACTTCAGAATTTAAACAAGAACAATTTATTGCAGCAAGAATAAAAACTCTTCTAAACTTTCCTGCTGCAAAAATAAATAATATAGATAAAAAAATATCTGATATAGAAAATCAAATTGGAATAGAATATGACGCCTATCAAAAACAGGCGATTAAAGACGCTATGACAAAAGGGTTGCTGGTTCTTACCGGCGGCCCAGGAACAGGAAAAACCACCACCTTAAATGCTATCATAAAAATACTAAAGCAAAGCGGTCAGAAGGTTATGCTCTGTGCGCCAACCGGCAGAGCAGCAAACAGGATGAGTGAATTAACCGGTGAAGATGCATCTACTATACATCGTTTGCTTGAGGTAACATTTGATAATAATGAAAAACCTTATTTTAAAAAGAATGAGCGTCACCCGTTAAACTGTGACGCACTTATAGTAGATGAAATGTCAATGGTAGATTCTGCGCTATTTGAATCGCTCATCAGAGCGCTGCCATTGTCATGCAGATTAATTCTCGTCGGAGATACAAATCAGCTGCCGTCGATCGACTGCGGTAACGTGCTTTTAGATATTATTTCATCAAATATAATTCCTGTTGTAGCACTTAATAAAATTTTCCGTCAATCAGGAAAAAGCCTGATTGTAATCAATGCTCATAAAATTGTAAACGGTGAAATGCCCGATTTGTCAAACAAAGGAAGCGATTTCTTTTTTATCCCAATAAAAAACAGAGAACAGATAGCATATAACATTGCCGATATATGTACCAGAAGGCTGAAAAATACATATGACTATAATCTAATTAATAATATTCAGGTCCTCTCCCCCACAAAAAAAGGCTTGTTAGGCACCTATGAATTAAACTGCAGATTGCAGGAAATTGTAAATCCTAAAAGCAAAAACAAAGCCAAAAGAGAAACTGCAGTTGGATATTATACTCTTCGTGAAGGCGATAAAGTTATGCAAACAAAAAACAACTATAATATCACCTGGAAAAAAGGAAACGGCGAAGAAGGAAACGGCGTTTATAACGGCGATATAGGAGTACTGACCGAAGTCAACAGCGCATCACAAATATTTAAGGTTCGTTTTGACGATAAAGTTGCTGAATATGACGGTTCATCTATATCAGACCTTGAGCTAGCCTATGCTTGTACAGTACATAAAAGTCAGGGAAATGAATTTGACTGCGTTGTTATGCCTATGTTCAACACATCCCCTCAACTTATGTATAGAAATTTATTGTATACCGCTGTAACACGTGCAAAAAAGATGTTGATAATCGTCGGAAACGATGAGTCTCTTAATGCTATGATAAACAATAACAGAAAAATTTTACGTTATACCGGGCTGAAATATTTCTTGATTGATAACTAAACTACACTTATACAAAACCGCAGTATTATCCCGGACTAACAGCTACCTGTTAGTCCATTCCTAAGAAAGCCTTAAATAAGAAACCAAAAGCAAGTTATAAAAAATATAAAAAGGTAAACTATATGAATTTTTTTGATTTTATTTTACATGCGATTTTCCCCGATCGATGTCCGTTTTGTAATAAGGTAATTGAAAATTACGAAATATCTTGTAAAGACTGCAAAGATATAACAGATGAATATACTGAGCCGATTTTTAGCGGCGTAAACGGCTACAGTTGTGTCTCATCTTTTCCATATAACAGCATTTTCAGAAAATCGATAGTAAACTTTAAATTTTACTCAAAGCCTTATTATTGTGAAAAGTTGGCATATTTTTTAAAAGAGAGCCTGGCAAAAGGATATCAAAACACAAATTTTGATATTATAACTTATGTGCCGATGCACAAATACGATTTTAAAAATCGAGGTTATAATCAGTCTGAACTTTTGGCAAAAGAGTTGTCAAATCTTACAGGTATTAAATGTGCCAACCTTCTTAATAAAATTAAAAGAACACCTTCGCAGCATAGTCTAAAATTAAGCGAAAGAAAAACAAATCTTGACGGCGCGTTTGAACTTAGTCATCCATCTTTGATTCAGAAAAAATCCGTGCTGATAATTGACGATGTTGTTACAAGCGGCACAACATTATCCTCATGCTGCAAAGAACTGTCAAAAGCAAACCCGAAAAATATATGTTGTCTTACGCTAGCAAAAACTTCTTAAGTTTCATAATCGCGTGTGTTTAATTATAAAAGGCAATGCTGCAAATTCAGACGTGGGATATTGCTTTACATATGTAATATTTTGATATCCAACAAAATTCGATCTAATTTTGTATAAACCTTTATAACCCGTTTTATTTATCGTTTTTATCCTCTATATATTAAAACATTGTAAGAATTTACCCCGCCTCACAGCCTTGAAAAAACTCATTAAATACTATATAATGATTACCAAATAAACGCCAACATACTGTTGTCGTTTTGACAAAATCCAAATTTCATTGTATTTTTGTCTCAAAATCTATAGATTTGCAAATATAAGATTTTTCGGTAATCATTTATAAATCTCTCAAAACAAAGAATGAGATTTTACGGTTAAAAATACAACCAAGGTGGTGTTACATATGGATATCGCTTTTGACTTAGGTACTGCAAATATAAGACTTATGACAAAAGATAACAATAAAGAAATAGACGAACCATCGGTAATTGCATATAACGTTGAAAATAACGAAATTATATCCTACGGAGAAGAAGCGTACAAAATGCTCGGCAGAACTTCAAGCAAATACAGAGTTGTTTTTCCGCTTGAAGGCGGTGTCATAGCCCAGTCGGGACTTGTAGAAGAACTGGTTAATATTTTTATGTATCAGATATGTACAGGAAAAGTTGTTATGCCACGTGTAGTAGCTTGTATTCCCGGAGAAATAACAGAGGTTGAAAAACGCGCTGTTGTCAACGCTATATCGAGCTTTGGAGTCAGACGCGTACTTTTGATAGAAGCAACAAAAGCCGCAGCCTTTGGTTGCGGTCTGGATATTATGAGTCCTCACGGAGTTATGCTTGCCGACATGGGAGCAGGCACAATTGACGTTGCAGTGATGACCTTGGGCGGAGTGTCTGTTACAAAGACAATTAAAGCTGCCGGAAACGCAATGGATGAAGAAATTATAAAATACGCCAGAAGAAAACATAACCTGATTATAGGAAAATCTATGGCTAAGCTTTGCAAAGAAGAAATAGCCTGTGTTATAAAGCCTGACACTAAAAAAACTTTCAGACTAAAAGGACGCGATTCTCTCAGAGGACTTCCAAAATGGGTAGATGTTACATCAACAGAAATCATGTACGCTATCGCCGATATCGGGGTAAGTATTGTAAATACCATTGTTGACGTCTTAGAAGAAACCCCTCCAGAGCTTGTAAGCGATATAAATGCTGACGGAATAACCTTAACCGGAGGTCTTGCAAAAATATACGGTATGCGAGAGCTTTTGGAAAAAGAAACCGGCATAAAAGTAAAAATCGCCGATGAGCCTCAAAAATGCGTTGTAAACGGCTGTCTAAAGGCGTGTGACTATATAGACGAGATAGCAACGCAAAAATCTACTCTCAACCCACTTATGACAGTATACTAATATTTTTATTTCAAACAAAGACAAACACCCTTAAGCGTTTTAAAGTTTTTTAATCGCTTAAGGGTGTTTTATTTTAATAAATATTCTGACAGGTAAGGCTATACCGAAAATTCAAATTTTGCGCTGTTGTCTTAATTTATCTATAATTTTTTCTCTTCTGAATATTATATGATATTTTCAACATTTGCTTTTCACTTATAAATCTACGTAAAAATATACCAGCTTTAATGGAAAAACTCGGAACAATTATAAGTTTCCCTCCCAGGGCTTTATCTATCGCATATTTTGCCGCATATTCGCTGCTTATTCCTTTTAAAGAAAATTCAACCTTTGCTACCCTATTAAATTCCGTATTAACAGGTCCTGGACAAAATACTGATATTTTAACATTACTGCCGCACTTTCTAAGCTCTTCATATATTGCTTCTGAAAGTCTCAACACATAATTCTTAGTTGCATAATAAGTAGAAAGCAACGGTCCTGACATAAATGCTGCAGAAGACGCAACATTAAGTATAGTTCCGCTGTCTTTTTTTACAAAATCATTTAAATACAGTTTAGTCAAAATATGGAGCGCTTTTATATTAGTGTCTATCATATTAAGTTCTGTATCTAAATCGGTTTTTAAAAACTCTCCGGCAAGACCAAAGCCCGCATTATTGATAAGCATATCAATATTTTCATCTTTTGTTTGAGCATAAAGACGTTTACAGTCTTCAATACTTGACAAATCAGCTTTTATACACCTAACATTTACATTTTTAAGTTCTTCCTTTAGCTCATGCAGGCGCTCTTCTCTGCGTGCTGCTATTATAAGGTCATAACCCTTTTGTGCTAAATAGCGCGCCATATCTCTACCTATTCCTGATGATGCGCCGGTTATTAACGCTTTCATATTTTCACCTCTATTTACATTATTTGTTTTTTATAAGCAAATTATATCAATTTATTGTTGAAAAAATTCTTTTACAGCGCAGTATTTATCAACAAAGCACAAGACCAATGCCTCTCGCGAAGATGGTGGAGTTCTAAATGTCAGCGGCCACATATGGCTTTCGATTATCTTTTGTTCTTTATCGTTAATATCAAAATACTTTTTCGCGTTATCGCTGGCAATTTTCGGGTGGACAAAGCCATGTTTTTTCGGACACTCTTCTGCGTTATGCCAATCATAAAGAAAAAAATCGTGTAAAAAGGCAGAGGTTACAAGAGTCTTTTCGTCACATCCTATATGCAGCTTGCGATTTATTTCGTATGAAGTTTTTGCAACATTTAAAGAATGTGAGTAAGTTGTGGTTGTACCGTGCTGTATGCAATTTTTCATTTTTAAAGAATGTTCATTTTTAGCTATTTTATAGATTAATTTTTCAAAATTATCATCTTCATTTTTCCTTTTTTTCATACTTAACCCCTAAATTAAAATCACTAATTATTAAGTTATATATTTTTTCTTAAATTATTCGCTTAATCAATGAACTTTATCACATTTGCCCACTGTTCGCATAATTTATCTAACGAAAACGCGGCGTTTGCCGGGCTTGTTGATGGCAGTTTAATCGCTTCGATTTTAGTATCAGGGAAAATATATTTTTTATAAAGCTCATACGCTTTATTGCCGTTTGTAAATATTCGGCTAACGGACGAGTTTTGCAAAATCATCATAATATCATTTGGCTTTACGTTTTTGATGGATGTATCGGACGAGCCGATAATTTCGCAGGATTTTATCACATCCCATAGAGCTATATGAGAAGAAAGTAAAAGTTCTGTTTTTTCCTTTTCTGTTTCGGGCTCGTTGCAATTTAGTATACTAGCAAGTACTTCCCAAAATCTATTTTGTTTATGCGCGTAATAAAACTCCTGCTCCCTTGATTTTACTGACGGGAAGGAACCCAAAATTAAAATTTTGCTGTCTTTATTATATATCGGAGGGATGTTGTGTATGGCTTTTTTAGCTTTTATATCATAATTATTGACTTTTATTTCTTTAAATGAAGATTTTTTAGTGTTATCATCAATAAATAGCATTTGTTTCTCCAAATAGAAATTTAATTAATATGTTCATCATAAAAGTTTAAAAATTTGTCAAACACATCGGTATCCAATCTGTTACACCATTTTTCTCTGTCAAGATTGTTGTGAATGTAATCGGCTTTATCTTTTTTGAAGCGATCTTTGTTTTCTTTTGCCTCATAGTCATATTCAAGTGTATCAGCCCACTTATCAAATTTTTCGTTAAATTCATCTTGATAAGTTGTATCGTTAAAAAAGCGATCATGTCCCTTGTCCTCAAAGCGCAAAAACAAAAAACGAGGATCATCTTTGTATTTATTATAATACAAATCATAACCGTACTCTATCGGCACAATTTCATCATCTGAACTGTGAACTACCATGACAGCAGCGTCGCTTGCAGCAAAGCCATTCATTGCAGAGTTAGTAGCATATTTGCCGTATTTTATATATTCGTGTAGCTTTATAAACGGCATCATAGTATAAATAATATTGCCTGCTTCTCTTTTTCCGCCGGCTTCAAACAAGTCTGATGAACGGTTGCAACCAGCACACTCAATTACTGCTTTAACCTCCGGATGATATGTCAAAACATTACAAACACTGTATCCGCCCCAGCTGTGTCCAAAAAGCACAATTGGAAGATTGGGAAAGTTTCCGCTTTTCTCAACAAAAGAAATAGCATAGTCAAGGTCAACAACTCCCTGAGGCACACCTCCTACACCTTCTCCTTCGCTTTCGTCATTGCCTGTCGCATCATAAGCAAATACATAGTATCCGTGTTTAGCAAAATAATCTGCACAATCCATATAAGAATTGTGCCCACCTCCTCCAAAGCCATGAGAAATGACTACTATTCCGCGTTGTTCGCTACCAAAGCTGTACATATATCCGGTCAGTTTTTGACCGTTGTTTGAATCAAACTGATATTTTGTTCGCTCTAATCCATCAAAATCATCAACATATAACATTAGAGGTTCATAGCTTTCAAAACGCTTGTTAAAATTATCGTTATAAATTCCTATCGAAAGCCCCCACCAGCCTCCAACAATCACCACCAAAACGCTGATTACAATTATAATTGCTATTTTCTTTTTTGATTTTACTTTTTTCATTTTCTGTTCTCCTTGTGTTTTACAAATTTTCTACATTAATGTAAATTATCCCATTTTCTAAATCATATAGCACGTCTCCAATAAATCTATTGCCTAATATCAGTTTTTTTAGTTCATCGTTTTCGCCCCATTTAAAAGAAGCAAATCCAGTAATAGCAGGATCAATTCCGCCCGGAAACGAAATATCTACACTATTAAACATATACTCGTTTTCGAACTTTTTGTCTGTTAAAGTTATAAAACCTGTCATAAAATAAGGAGTTGGTCCAATACTAGGTCTTCCTATTATTCCTGCCTTCCAATATACTCTATCTATATCTCCTTTTAAATAAGAGAATCTATTTTCAATAGGTTCGGTATCTGTTCTATATTCTATAGCTTTATAGTTAAATCTTTCGTTATTGTTTTTTGATTCACACCCAACACTGGTAAGAAAAACAGATAAAATGCATATTATGCAAAAACTTTTTTTAAAACGTAACAATCTCATCTATCATTATCTCCTTTTAATTTTATATTAATATCTTCTACAGATCGTTATTCCCCGCTTTAGTTCTAATCAGGCAACCTTCCTGTATTGCTGCGAATGTCGCCGTTGTGCTGTCAATCCAGCCGAAACAAAGCGCCTCTTCAACCGCATCAAGATAATAAAAAACATCCGAATCTAGCGGGTTACCTCGCTTTACACATAGCCAGCACTCCTTTTCTGTTTCAGAGTGTTCAAACAGCCATCTGCGAAATTCTGTGCGAGTAACTGCAACACCTACATTATCCATCATATACCTCATAAATTTAAAATACAATATCTTGGTATCCAATTTCCTCAATGACTTCATTAATAAACAGAACGCCCAATCCGTCCTCTGATACTAACGATAAAATGCCAGAAAAGCCCGTATTTCCGCGCTTTTTCAGCGGTCAGTCTTTTTTATGCGTGACATCAAGGCTACCGTCTCCACATTCCTGGAGGCAATGACTTAAATGTCAGCAGTACAAAAAACAAATCTACAAATCTAAATTTATCTGTTTGACAGTAAGCCCGCGCTTTCTCAGCATTGCAAGATAAACATATGCGATGGCTATCCCTGCGACACCGAACACCGCATCCCATATATCCGGTGTGTTAATCATCGGAAGAAAGCATTCATAAACAGTGCTTAGTATGGCAACAAGTATGGCTACAATCGTAATGATCATCATCTTCCCACCACAAAGAAGAACAACATACCCGAAGACCAACAAAAGCATCGTGCAAATAGCAAAATTCGTTATATGCAAAAGAAGATAATCAGGTAACAGTATGATACTTGGATCTATACTGTTTAGCCAACGGCAAAGCATTAGCAATCCGCAAACTGCGATTAGAATTAGATAAATGATCAAATACTTTTTCTTAATGGTCATTTTTCTTTCCTCCGAAAAATTAAGATTCCGCCCTTGCTCGTGACAAAAGAACCACCGTCTCGACATGCGCTGTGCGCGGGAACATATCCACGGGAGTTATTTCTTTTACGGAATAATTTTCACTTTCAAAAATCGCAACATCACGAGCCATAGTAGCAGGATCGCAAGAAACATATACAACTCGCTTTGGACTCATTTCAACTATTGTAGAAACAAGAGCTTTATCTATCCCCTTACGAGGAGGATCTATTACCACAACATCAGGAGAAACGCCTTTTTGCGACAACGATTTTGCAGCGGTTGCAGCGTCCATACATAAAAACTCGGCGTTTTTGATACCGTTTTTCTCTGCGTTTTTCTTGGCGTTTTCAACCGCAGCCTCCACTATCTCAACGCCTATAAGCTCTTTACAGCCTTTTGCCATAGATAGCCCAATTGTTCCTGTGCCGCAGTACAAGTCAAGCAGAGTGTCCTCTGTTCCTAACGCTGCATATTCTCTAGCGATAGAATATATCTTTTCAGCGCTTCCATGATTAACCTGATAAAACGATAAAGGAGATATCTCAAATTCAAGCCCGCACAAAGTGTCAAAAATATAATCGTCGCCATAAATCGTTCGGCATTTTTTACCTAAAATTACGTTGTTATCATCATATTTTGAGTTTATCACAATGCTCTTTATTTGAGGGTATTTTTCCACTAAAGAATTAGCCAAAATATCTCTATCCTCAAAATCTTCACCCGACGTCACAAAACAAACCATCACAGATTTATTAGACTGTGCATATCTTAAATACAAATGCCTGATTCTGTTTTTAGATGTTTCACTAGCTAAGTGCGGACGCTTTTTGATAAACTCAAATACATCTTTAGCTATTTTTGAAAAAATCTCGGGTGATAACTTGCAGTTGATACATTCTACAATACGATGACTGTGATTTGCATAAAAGCCCATCACAACCTCACCCTCGCTGTCAAGACCTATGGGTATCATCGCCTTGTTGCGGTAGGCGTCAACTTTATCGCTGCCGATTATATCACGCACCAAAGATCTGTCGATTTTTCCGATACGCGTTACTGCGTCAATCACCTTTTGCCGTTTTATCTTAAGCTCGCTTTCATAAGAAATATGGCGATATACGCATCCCCCACACTTGCTCGATACAGGACAATCAACTTCTATTCTGTCGGCAGAAGGAGATATAATACTCTCAATTTTTGCATATGCTAAGTTCTTTTTGACCTTCAGCACTTTTACATATAGCTCGTCTGAGACAGCACTGTCTTTTACAAAAATTACAAAGTTATCTGCCCTGCCTATTCCTAAGCCTTCATTGGACATAGCAGTAATTTTTAATTTTATTATATCATTCTTAGAAATGCTCATAAATATCAACCGTATCTTCTTTTAATCTTAAATTTATAGAATAATTATACTATACAGGAAACAGTTATTTTTCTTTAAAACAATTAAATTGGCGCGATTTTTATATTTCTATTGCTTTGATTCAATATCTTTGGTATAATAAGATCCAATATATAAAGAATATATTCTTGTTAAGACAATAACGCACAATTCAGGTGTGTGAATTTCCAAAATATATTTTTCGTCAGAGTATACAAATAATCGATATGCACACTGACGTATAAATGCTGACTTTTTGGCAGTCTGACAGAATAATTCGTCGGCAAGACGTCGCAATTTGAATTTGTGCGGTGTTTCCTTAAGCATTTTTTATTCCAATTTTATTATATAATATTGATTTTACAGGGGCGAATTTTATGAATTACGATCATTTGCTTAATAATATTAAAAGAATTCATTTTATCGGTATCGGCGGCTCTGGTATGTGTCCGCTGGCAGAAATTTTGCATAGCGAAGGATTTGAAATCACAGGTTCCGATTGTAATGAAAGTGATACACTGGAGCGTATTAAAAAATATGACATTCCGGTATTTATGGGACACAAGGCTGAAAATATAAACGGGGCTGAGCTGGTGGTTTACACAGCAGCTGTAAAAAGCGATAACGTTGAGCTTTTATCGGCAAAAGAACAGAATATTCCCTGCTTAGAACGCAGTATCATGCTTGGCATTGTCACCAGAAGATACAACCGCTCGATTGCGATATCGGGTACTCACGGCAAAACTACAACAACCGCTATGCTTAGTCAGGTTCTGATTGGGTCAGGATTTGATCCTACTGCGATCATCGGAGGCAAGCTTCCGTATATTGGCGGAAACTCCTATGTCGGTCAAAGCGATATTGTTGTATGCGAAGCGTGCGAATATGTAGATACATTTTTACAGCTTACACCATTTATATCAGTTATACTCAATATTGATGCTGACCATCTTGATTATTTTAAAACTTTAGATAATATTAAAAAATCATTCAACAAGTTTTCTAAGCAGACTTCAAGACTGCTTGTAATAAACGGAGATGACCAAAACGTACTTGATGCAGTTAAGGATGTTGGGGTTCCTAAAATCTCATACGGTTTTGACAAATCCAACGACTACTATGCCGACAATCTTGAGGTAACACGTGGCGCTTATGAAAAATTCGACTTGTTTCACCATGGTGAAAAGCTGTGCACAATAGAAATGATTGTTCCGGGAAAGCATAATATTTATAACGCTTTAGCAACAGCTGCAACCGCACACTATCTTGGAGCAACTCCCAAACAAATCAGCGAAAATCTACACAAGTTTTCAGGAGTTCACAGAAGATTTGAAATACTGGGGGCTCCATGCGGGATAACTGTTGCGGATGATTTTGCCCATCATCCTACAGAACTCACCGCAACGCTCAATGCCGCTATGAACATGGGATTTAAAAAAGTTTGGGCAGTATTTCAACCTCATACTTACTCAAGGACAGCTATTCTGCTTGATGATTTTGCAAAAGCACTGTCTATCCCTAACGTAGCTATTATATCGGAAATTTTAGCTGTTAGAGAAACAAACACATATAATATATATAATACAGATCTCGGCAAAAAGATAGAAAACAGCGTTTGTATTGACAGCTTTGAGGATATCACAAAATATGTAGTAGAAAACGCTCAGGAAGGCGATTTGATTTTAACTATGGGCGGCGGAAACATTTATATGTGTGCTAATATGATACTAAAAGCTCTAAATGCTAAAGAACATCAAGATTGATTTTATTTTTTATTTAGTTTTTTAAAGGCTCTGAAAAGATCAATTTTCAGAGCCTTTTTATTTATTGTTTATATTATATAATGGCAATTTATAAACATAATATTATCCAAATATGTTTTTATCAAGAGAAGAATTTGACGACATATCTGAAGGTGACGGTTCATATTCCTCTGCCTTCATATTTATATTAAGTTTCTTTCCTTGTCTTTCAACTACAAATTTAACTTCGTCGCCGACCGATAAGTCATTGACTATGCTCTCAATATCAGACTTGCCGGAAATTTCTTTTCCGTTAATCGATACCACCCTGTCTCCTTGTTTCAATCCTGCCTGTTCAGCATTTGAGCCTGAATCTACAGAATAAACATAGCAGCCTGTTTCGGTATTGCCGTAATAATACATACTGTACATCGGATTGGTAAGGTCTACAAAAGACATTTTTAACGAAGCTTTACCTGTAACATAACCGTGTTCTTTTAAATCGGAGATCACATCAAGGACATCGTTGATAGGAATAGCAAAACCAAGACCTTCAATCTCTGAGCCTGTTGACTTTGACTCAACTATTCCTACAAGTTCTCCCTGTCCGTTAAACAAACCGCCACCGGAATTACCGGGATTTATTGCTGTATCAGTCTGCAACAGATTTCGTGTCACATTATCTACAACTACCGATCTGTTAAGCGCGCTTATTATACCGTCTGTAACAGTGCCGCCAAGTTGTCCCAGAGGATTGCCTATTGCTACCGCCTTGTCTCCTACCTGTAATTTTTCCGAATCACCAAATACTGCAACCTTTAAATCACTTTCATCAATTTTTATAAGCGCTATATCCAAATCAGCGTCCTTGCCTATTAATTGTGCTGAATATGTCTTAGTATTTCTCAACGTTACTGTTATAGATGATGCACCTTCAATAACATGATTGTTAGTGATTATATAACCGTCTTCACTTATAATAACACCTGAACCTGCACCGGTTGCTACATACTGACCGTAAAAATTTGACGTAGTCATTACTTCGGTAGTAATCTCTACAACACTATCGGCTACCTCAGACGTAATCTCTGATGTGCTTTTATCAACTAATTTTTCAGTTTCATCTGACTTTATGTTTTCGGCCTCTACCTTATGAATCACCAAAGATCCGTCGGTTGTTGAGGAACTTGAGTTTTTCATAAATTTATTTGCAAGAATCGTTCCTCCAAAACCCACACACCCCGATATAATTATACAAGCTATAAGCAGTGCGGCAATTACTCCACCGGAAACTCTGCCCTTTTCTTTTTTAGGTTTTTGTTTTTTTGCAGTATTATTGTTATTTACAAATGAACGATGATAATATCCGTCAGGCTGTATATACGTAGCAGCATTAGGCACAGAGGCGGTCGTACTATTATTTGAATAATTATTTGTATAATTATTCGTTGTATAAGCCGTTGAAGTATTTTTTAAATAAGGATTAGTATAATTATTATTTACAGGCGTATTTGATCCAAAGTTATTTGCACTTGTATTGCTGTAATTTGTATACGAGGTATTATGTTGGTAGGAATTTTGTTCTGTATAGCCGTTTTCGCTCATACTAGATTTGTAATTGTTATTTTCACTGTATGCATTGTAGTCTTTATCATTACCATATAAAGATGCATTATTTTCTGTGTTTTGCGAAAAATTATACTCCTTGTTATAATCTTCATTGTTTAAATTATTGTTATCCATATTAAAGCCTCCTATGTATCAGGTAAGAACTAACAAAACATGATGCTTAAATTGCACTTGTATTTTTCAGCGCTTACTTATATTTTTTCTCTTTGAGTTTAAATTAATAATAATTACTTAAAGTGAAAATAAAATGATATTATATTTAACGTTTTTTTAATAAATTATGAATAAAATATTAACCATCATGATAAAATTTTGCAAAAAATCATATTATGATGGTTGTATTTAAATTTTATAAAGGATTGCTAAAACAATATTTCAACATTTGTTCTACAAATCAATCTTATTTCAGTAATCGTTTAATAATTATTATATTACAATTAATTCTATATCTTTATTAACACTAATAT
>DEKP01000013.1:47926-57564 GCA_002353935.1 Ruminococcaceae bacterium UBA2719
ATATTTTTATTTATATTTTCTGTAACATATAGTTTTTGCATATCTTTATCTAAAATGGCAACATCAACACCTTTTTGCTTAGCAAAATTTATTGCTTTTTTGGTTCCCATTACAAACATTGCGGTAGAATAAGCGTCACACATAGCACCGTCCTGATCAAAAACAGTGACTGAAGATATGTCTGTATTTGCAGGCTTAGCCGTTAAAGGATCAAGTATATGATGATATATAACTGAGTCTTTTTCAAAATATCGCTGATATGCTCCGGAAGTAACCGCATTGATTTCGCCTACATTAACTTTCGCAAAAACATCTGAACTATCTATTTGAGGCGACTTAATTCCTATAGTCCAGTTTTTGCTGTTTTTCAATCCAACAGTTCGTATATTCCCACCCAAATCGATTATTGCTGATTTCACTGAATTCTCTTTTAAAATTTCACATACTCTATCTGCAATATACCCTTTAGCAATAGCACCTAAATCAAGTTTCATATTAGGAGAAAAGCTAACATAGTTTCCGTCAATGCTGACCGCCTTATAATTAATCAGCTTTTTTATTTCTTTAAGTTCTTTATCGCTGGGGACATAATAGTTTGAACTATCAAACCCCCACAAGTGCATAGCAGGATATACTGTTATATCAAACGCACCGTCTGTATCATTTGAAATTTTCAAAGCTTTTTTTAATAAATCTGCTGTTTGAGTTGATACTTCTGCACCGTTTTCGCTTTTGTTCAAACAGCTTATATCTCCGTCGGATGATATGGAAAAAAGCTCTTCCAAGCGCTTTATTTCATTTTCTGCTTCTTTTACAGCCTGTTTATTCCCATCATATACGGTAATATTAATTATTGTATCCAATGCATACATTTGTGTTATTTCAGGCTGCTTTGAGCAAGAACACATAATAGTACAAATAATAATCGCGCAAAAAAGTGATAATAAACGTTTCATAATTTTTTCTTTCTGTCTCTATCAATTACCATTTGAATATATGGCAATACTTCAAAACCTGTGCGCTCATAAAGACGTTTGGCTCCGATGTTTGTGTCTTCAACTTCTATTCTGTATCGGGCTGCATTATAGTGTGATTTTGCATATTCAAAAAATTCTGTTGCAAGTCCGCGGTTACGATATTTCGGCTCAACATAAATTTCTTCAAATGTAATGCTCAAACCGCCTGCCTCTTGAGAAAAGCTTTTGCTTATAAGGCAAAATCCGCAATCAACACCATCGCACACAAAAATATAACATGATAAATATGTATCGCTACTTATTATCTCATCAAATGTTAATCTATAGTTTTTTGGGGGCACAGGACACTCCACAGCGTCTGTATGATAAAATGCATCAACATATTTACTATATAATTCCCAGTCATTTTCAGTTAATTTTCTAAACATAAATATCACCGCTATGTATTTTAACATATAAAGAAAAAAATTAAAAGCCCTTGTGAAAATCACAAAGGCTTTATCTTATTAACAAATGATTTAATGCTTATTATTGTCTTTGTTTGTGTTGGCGCTTTTTTTCATACAGCATTTATCAAACGATGGATTGAATGCATAGAAGTTCTTGGAATTTAACTTATCTGTTAAAAGTCTGAGATTCTCACCAAAGCGCTGATAATGCACCACTTCTCTTGCTCTTAAAAATCTTATAGGATCTTTAACGTCATAATCATCACAAAAGCGCAAAATATTATCATAGGTTGTACGAGCCTTCTGCTCCGCAGCCAAAGATTCGTGCAAATCGGTTATAGGATCGCCTTTTACTGCTATAGAGAAAGCGTTGAAAGGTACTCCTGCTGCTGAGTTAGGATAAACACCGGTTGTATGATCAACAAAATATTGATCAAAGCCCGCCTCTTTGATTTGCTCTTCGCTAAGATTTCTTGTTAACTGATAAACTATAGCACCTACCATTTCCAAATGATTTAATTCCTCTGTTCCTATATCAGTTAAAGTAGCTTTTAATTCAGGTATTGGCATCGAAAACCTTTGAGATAAATATCTTAAAGACGCTCCCAGTTCGCCATCCGGACCTCCATATTGCGTAATTATAATCTTTGCAAGTTTTGGATTTACATTTTTTATCTTTACAGGATACTGTAATTGCTTTTCATATACAAACATCAGTTTTCCTCCCAAATATCCCACGGCCACGGATCTTTTACCCATGCCCAAGTATTCCCATCATCACCGGATAAAGTCAATGGTCCAAATTTTTCTTCATACTCTTTTACTAAAGGTTTTAATTTATCCTGATACTCGCGAAGTTTCTTTATGGATTCTTCATCAAACGGATGAGTATCCAGAAAAAGTGTTATATCTTTACAAGCAAATTTATATGTTCCTATTTTCTTTTGTAAAATTTCTCTTTCAGTCATTGTCTTTGCCTCCACATTTGCTGCCATAGAAAGGTTTGTACAACGCACAGTAGAGCGTTCCGTTTTCATATCCTTTTACAGCAGTGCTCATTTCCGGATCATAGGGCTGAAACGGCACGTACGCCATTGCTTCACTTAATTCTCTCGGCATAGCAGGTATGCCGTATCTGTTCATCATATCTTTTGAATCCAAGTGGATTCCTCCTTTATTTTTTGCACCGATTTATAACCGGTGTCCTACAATCTATATTATGCTAAACTTAGCTAATAGTTAAAATAAAAAAAGCGCTAAAAGAAAATCCTTTTAGCAACTTTTTATCTAAAAATTATATTTGTATATTTGGAAATCCTACGCCAAAACCTGTTCCAAGAGAAATACATACGCTGTCGTCTATATCCGAAAAATACAGCGCCGTAGCTGTTCCGTCGTGAACAAGCTTAATGTTCACTTGTTTATGAAGCTCTCCGGATAAATCTTCTGATAAAATTTTATCATAAAAAGTTCCCAGCTTTTTAAGCTTTGCATATCCTCCGCGATTACCATTTAAAATTCCTGAATAAGTATAGCTTGCTATAGATATCAAAATTTCATTGGATAAATCATATCTTTGTTTTCCTTTTTTATACGATGACACTATAGATTTAACCAGGTATTTATGAAGCTCTATCGCCTTAGAAAGCTGCTGATCGGAAGATGAAAATTTATTTTCCATATATCGTGATTCTAAACTCTCAAGTGGTATAAATTCGCTTATTGCACCGTTTGATTTTCTTATCAAGGCGCGCTTTATCGCCGTGTGTCCAATATCAAGGCTGAGAGATACCGTATTATCCTTTTGCAACCTTTGAGCACATCCCATAATTCCCAAATAAGCACCGTTTTCAAAAAGCATAATATTATACGGTTTTACTCCTGCGTAATCAAAAACATAAAGTATCTGCTCTTTAAATTTTCTTCCGAGCATAGCGCTGGAAAGGCCGCCGGTAAGTATAACTGTTTTTAGGTTTTTATAATAATCCCAACATTCCTTGTTCCAATCAGCTCTAGCATTTATATTCTCAGTATTTGAAGATTTTAATGAAAGCAAAATCAGCCCCAAGCGTTTACCGTATTTTATTGCTATTTTCTGTGACAAAGAACGCATCAAAATACTGTTCGAAGTCAGTGCTTCGTTCATTCTTTTTATCAAGTCTCTGTCACTAACACCTAAAATATCAAAATTATATAATTTTGCAACCTTTTTTATATCTTCAACAATAAGCTTTGATGAAAAAATTTCGGAAAAAGTTTTGCCTTCGATTTCATCGTCAATACCATAAACAGGCAATTTTTTCATAATACCGCGATTTAAAGAGCAACGCTCTGACAAATATTCTTTTTTATCAATCTCCGATATATTAAAAAAAGGATTTCTAACTTTATCAGCCATAATATCTCCTATAACCTACTGTTAATCATCTCAAAACAAATGTTGTTATCTTTTTATTACTATTTGTTACAATAATATAACAAATATAGCAATCTCTATGATGAAAAACATTAAAATTCACATTGAATATATCATATAATTGCTTTTTATTCAACTTAAAGCTTAATTTTATTTTAATCTTTTGTCAAAAAATGTTATATTTTGTAATGTTAATTACACTTTTGTTGAAATGCTTGAATTCTCCAAAAAAGCGTGATAATATTTCACGTGTCACTACTCGTGTATAAAATTCACTGAAAATATTTTTTTGTTCACGAACAGCGTGATTTAATATCACTTCAACAGGATGGTTTTTTATGGTAGAATATCAATTGTTTGTAGAAAATAAATATGATAAACACTACGGCTTTTATGAAACATATGGTATAGTAGCATTAAAAAACAAAGTTAATATTCACATCATACATGATATATCTCTCGATAAAGCTAAAATCAAGACTTTTGTGAAAAGACTTAATGAAGAACATTTGGAATTTGAACATTTATCCCAAATTGTAGAAGAATTTTTGTACGATTTCACAGTATAAATTTCTGTAATATTTATTATTATTTTTTAATCATATTATTTTTGCTGTAATTTAGAATTGGTAAAGCCTTTACAAAAATTATAGTAATATGATAACATAATTGCGGTGATAGTATGTTATGCAATTTATGCCCGAGAGAATGTAACGCAAAGCGTGATAAATATTTTGGAGAAGGTTTTTGCAAATGCGGCACTGTACCTAAAGTAGCCAGAATTGCTCCTCATATGTATGAAGAGCCCTGTATCAGCGGAAAATCAGGCAGCGGCGCTATATTTTTTTCAGGATGTACGCTAAAATGTGTTTATTGCCAAAATTATGATATTTCTCATAAAAACTATGGAAAATATATAGATGAAAATATATTGGCTGAAGAATATAAACGTCTTGAAAATATGGGCGTACATAATATTGAATTTGTAACTGCTACTCAATATACTGATATTATTATTAAAAGTCTTGAAATTTACAAGCCATCCATTCCGCTGATATATAACTGTTCAGGATACGAAAAGAAGGAAACTCTCAGACGTTTAGACGGACTGATAGATATTTATCTTCCCGATTTTAAATATTCTGGCGATAGTCTTGCATTAAAATTATCAAATTGCAAAAATTATACCGAAACAGCTATCTCGGCAATAAAGGAAATGCTAGATCAAACCGGTAAATATGTAATTCAAGATAGCATGATAAAAAGCGGAGTTATTATTCGTCATCTTGTACTGCCAAATCACACACAGAACAGTATAGGCGTGTTAAAAATTATAAAAGAAAACTTTTCAAACAATGTGATGACAAGTCTTATGGCTCAATACACTCCATGCAAAATCTATGAAGATATACCCGAACTTAGCAGAAAAATCACCAAAAGAGAATACGATAAGGTTCTTGATAAATTATTTGAACTCGAGCTTGATGGTTTTGCCCAGGAACTTACTTCGGCAAGCAAAGATTATATTCCAAAGTGGGATTATGAATAAACTTATAATAGTTAATTATTTTAATTTAAATGTGTCGTTTGTTTTTTGTAACCATACTAAACGACACATTTTTATATCTATTTTTTATTTTTTTAAATCTGTTGTCTTATTATGATAAAATGTGATATAATATTTTTTAAACTTAGAGTTTTTATAAAAACAATTAATAACAGAGGCAAAAAATGAAAATATCACAGATATTTAAAAACACAGACAGAACTATTTTTTCCGTAGAAATATTCCCCCCTAAAAAATATTCTCCTATTGAATCAGTTTACAATAAGCTTGAAGAAATTTGCGAGATAAAACCGGATTTTATAAGTGTTACTTATGGTGCAGGCGGCAAAGGCGACCAGAATCAAACCTGTGAAATAGCATCTAAAATAAAAAATGAATTTAAAGTTGAATCCGTAGCTCATTTAACCTGTATAAACAGTACAAAAGAACATATTGATTGGCAGCTTGAAAATTTTAAAAATAATAACATAGAAAACATCTTAGCCTTACGCGGAGATTATATGAACGGCGTTGAACCTAAAAACGATTTTCTATATGCAAGCGATTTGTGCGCCTATATAAAAGAAAAAGGAAACTTTGATGTTGCAGGAGCATGTTACCCCGAAGTTCATATCCAAGCCAAAGACGAGGTCGAAGATATACTTAACCTGAAAAAGAAGGTTGACGCAGGCGCAGAGCATCTTATAAGCCAGCTGTTTTTTGACAATAGCGTTTTCTATCGTTTCTTAGAGCGTTCAAAAATCGCCGGAATAAATGTACCAATTGAAGCGGGAATTATGCCTGTCACAAATAAAAATCAAATTGAAAAAATGGTATCTATGTGCGGAGCAAGTTTGCCTGCAAAATTTTCAAAAATCATGCAAAAATATGAAAACAAACCCGAAGCCTTGTGCGATGCAGGTATCGCCTATGCTGTTGAGCAGATTGTAGACTTGATTGCAAACGGTGTTGACGGCGTTCATTTATACGCTATGAACAATCCTTATGTCGTTCAAAGAATTTTTAATTCTATATCCAGCTTATTATGATAGAACTAAAAAAACTCAGCCGTAAGGAAACAATACGTTATCTGGGCGGATCCAAAGTAAATCCAAACGAAAAAATAGAAACTATGATGGACATTTGCGAACAGCAAATTCTCTCATTGGCAAAACCAAAATATCTATACAAAGTAATATCTTTGCCTTTTGAAAAAATTGTAACAGGCAACGATATAGAAAACTTGCTTACGGGCTGCGATAAAGCGGTTGTTATGTGTGCGACACTTGGCAATGATATTGACAAACTTATCCGATCTACACAGATATCGGATATGGCTAAAGCTGTAGTAATTGACAGTATGGCAAACGTTGCTATAGAGCAATTGTGTAATAAAGTAGACGAACTGATTATACAGACCTATCCAAATTTATATATGACATATCGCTTTAGTCCCGGATACGGAGATTATCATATCAAAATGCAAAAGTTTATTTTAAATTTGCTTGACGCTCAAAGAAAAATCGGACTTACAACTAACGATAATTTTCTTTTGATTCCGTCAAAATCCGTAACAGCTGTTGCGGGACTTTCAAAAAAACCTATAAAACAAAAAAATCGAGGCTGCGTGTGTTGCAATATGCGCGCTTCCTGCAAATATAAAGAAAGCGGAGAACACTGTGGATTTTAAAAATTACTATAAGAACAAAGAATTCGTTTTACTGGACGGCGCAATGGGAA
This sequence comes from Ruminococcaceae bacterium UBA2719, assembly GCA_002353935.1. Taxonomy (GTDB): domain Bacteria; phylum Bacillota; class Clostridia; order Oscillospirales; family Acutalibacteraceae; genus Ruminococcoides. The sequence continues at coordinate 55,055 of DEKP01000013.1, forward strand.
CTATGATACAAAAAAGCAAAGTCGAATTTGACCATGTTCCCGAAGCTCTAAATATAACTCATCCTAAGCTTATAGAATCTTTTCATAAGTCTTATATCAACGCAGGCGCTGATATAATATATTCAAACACTTTCGGTGCAAATGCATATAAGCTCAAAGAGAGTGGATATACCGTTGCCGAAATAATCCGCTCAGGGATTGAGATAGCAAAAAAAGCCGTAAGCGGTACATCTTCTTTAGTAGCGCTTGATATAGGACCTATAGGTATGCTTTTAGAGCCGGCAGGTGCGCTGACTTTTGACGAGGCTTATGAGTATTTTAAAGAGCAAATTATAGCAGGCTGTGATGCAGATATAATTGTTTTTGAAACAATGACGGATTTGTACGAGCTCAAAGCCGCCATCCTCGCCGCTAAAGAAAACTCTGATAAACCAATAATCGCAACCATGACATTTGAGAGCAGCGGTCGAACATTTACCGGAGTTCTGCCGTCTTGTGCTGCAATTACGCTTTCTTCACTTGGCGTTGACGCCATCGGTCTTAACTGCTCTTTAGGTCCGAAAGACTTAGAGCCTATAATCGCTCAAATGACCAAATATACAGACCTACCACTTGTTGTTAAAGCAAACGCCGGGTTGCCTGACCCAAACAGCAACACTTATGATATTTTACCAAAGCAATATTCAGAGTATGTTCTCGATTTACTGAAATACGGTGTAAAGTTTGTTGGAGGATGCTGTGGAACAACCCCGGAATATATCAGTGCGATCAAAGCCTCGTTAAACGGCAAAAAATTTCAACCTTACAAAAAAAGCGTCAAATCAGCTGTTTGCAGCGCAAGCACTTGCGTTGAAATAGACTCTCCGAGAATCGTAGGTGAAAGAATTAATCCTACAGGTAAAAAGCGATTTAAACAAGCGCTCATTGACAATGATATCGACTATATTCTCAAACAAGCTTTAAGTCAAATAAGCGCCGGAGCTCAAATTCTCGACGTAAACGTAGGACTTCCCGAAATTGACGAAACAGATATGATAAAACGTGTTATAAAATCAATACAAAGCATTTGCGACACTCCGCTTCAAATTGATTCATCGAGCGCAGAGGCCTTAGAATGCGGACTGCGTTATTATAACGGAAAGCCTATAGTAAACTCGGTCAACGGTGAAGAAAAAAGCCTCTCCAGCGTCCTCCCTCTTGTAAAAAAATACGGTGCTGCAGTAATCGGCCTTACGCTTGACAAAGGCGGTATCCCTAAAAGTGCAGAAGAAAGATTTTTGATTGCTAAAAAAATAGTAGAGCGCGCAGAAGCTATGGGGATTGACCGAAACGATGTTTATATAGACTGTTTAACTCTTACAGTTTCCGCTCAACAAGAAGGTTGCGTTGAAACGCTAAAAGCGCTATCAAAGGTAAAATCTGAACTCGGATGTAAAACTTGTTTAGGTGTATCGAACATTTCATTCGGTCTGCCTAACCGAGAACTTGTCAACAGAACTTTTTTGACTATGGCATTGGAAAGAGGGCTTGATTTACCAATAATCAATCCTAATATTGAATCTATGTCCGGCGCTGTACATGCATATAAAGTTCTCTCAGGTATAGACAAAAACTGCGTAGATTTCATAAATAAATATAACGACTTTGTGCAAACTCCGCAAGCATCAGCTCAAACAACCGATATTGATGTTTCCACCGCTGTATTAAATGGTTTGAAAAACGAAGGAGAATCAGCTATCAAAAAACTCCTTTCTGACAACACAGAGCCGATGGAAATAGTAAACAATTTGCTGATTCCTGCTCTTGACAAGGTTGGAGAAGATTTTGAAGCAAATAAAATCTTCCTTCCTCAGCTGATTCAAAGCGCAAACGTTGCTCAAAAATGCTTTGAAGTTATAAAAAATCATATATCAAAAAACAGCACCAACGCTCCTGTTAGCAAGGGAAAAATTATTCTTGCTACAGTAAAAGGCGACATTCATGATATCGGCAAAAACATTGTTAAAGTTTTGCTTGATAATTACGGATATACAGTTGTTGACTTAGGCAAAGACGTTGACCCTGAAATTATTGTGGAAACCGCGATAAAACAAAACATACATATGATAGGACTTTCTGCCTTGATGACAACTACTCTAAAAAGCATGGAAGACACTATAAGTCTGATAAGAGCTTCCAAAGAATTACAAAATTCCGACGGTACAAGCAAGTGCGTTATCTTTGTAGGCGGCGCTGTCTTAACAAAGGATTACGCTGAAAAAATCGGTGCAGATTACTATTGTAAAGATGCAAAAGAAAGCGTAGATACAGCAAAGCTTGTGCTTGGATAACAAAGAAAAAGAGTTGTGTTTTGCCCGCTCAAACAAAAAGCTCGCTGCCATTTTTAGCAAAAAAATATTCCTCTACGCTGTTTATCAACGCAAATGAAGATATCTCTTTAAAAAATGAGATCGGATATAAATTCACTTGACAAAAATCATAATTTATAAATCAAAACCACCCGTTGAACG
>DEKP01000006.1 GCA_002353935.1 Ruminococcaceae bacterium UBA2719
GCTATTATGTTATTTAATACTCAAATTTAGTACTTATTATTATTTTTCAATATTTTTGCTCAATATTTGATAATTGCTGAAATAATATTTTGAATTGTTGAAGAATATGATGTTTTATAGATTTATAAAGAGAGTGTAAACTTCTTATTATTAGTTTGACAAAATTTTAATGATTTAAAGTAATTTCCAAAAATTTATTGACTTAAATCAACAAATGGTTTATATTATAAAAAACATATACACAATATGGTGGTGTTACTATGGCTGTTTCTACAATAAATAGGGTAAAGGAAGCTGAAATAGCTTCAGTTGAAAAGAAAGACAAGGCGACCCTGGAAGCTCAAAAAATTATTGATGAAGCAAATAAAAAAGCTGAAGAAATTATTTTAAATGCAAAAAATGTAGAAAATAAAAAATCGCAGGAAAAGATAAATAATGCTAAAAAAGAGGCTGAAAAATATATAGAGAATATAAAATCACAGGCCGAAGAAACTGCACAAGCGCTTTTTAATGAAATTCTTAAAAAGCAGGATATAGTGAATGAAAAGGTAATGGACATTATAGTATAAAATTAATTTGCAGTCAGGAGGTGGTGTTTTTATGGCATTGCAAAAAATGCAGCGCATAAATATATATGCACTGTTAAAATACTGCAAGGATATTTTAGAAACCTTACAAAGGCGCTCTGTTATACAGATTGAAAACGTTAATATTGAAGATAGTGTATTTTTTAAAGAAGATACCGGCTCATTACAGTCGTCTTACCGACGTTCTGCCGATATCGCAAAAAAAGCTTCTGATATCATTAACGAATATGTTAAAAGCAAAAAGTCCCTTTTTTCAACTTTTAAAGGAAGGAAGTCTATTACAACTGATGAATACAACGAACTTGTAGAGTCATCTTCTGAAATCCTTAAGATCGCTTATGATATTATAAATTTCAAAAATAATATTAATCAAAACGAAACTGAAATTGTAAAATACGAGGCTCAACTTGAAGCAATCAAGCCTTGGCTGAATTTAGATATACCTATGACGTTTACAAAAACCGCTACGACAAGAGCTTTTATAGGCGTGTTTGAAGGTGAACGCAGCGAAGGAGACCTGTTAAAAGCTTTAGCTGAGGTTTGTCCCGATGTTGACGGCATAGATATAGAAATTATATCTTCTAATGAAAATCAAACCTGTGTTTTTATACTGTGTAAATTAAGCGATGAACAGACTGTCTATGACTCTTTAAGGCAAATTGGATTTTCGTTACCACAGTATCAGTCAAAGGTTATTCCAAAACAGCGAGAAAAAGAGATAATTAAACATATAAATAACAGAAAAGGCAGAATACTGGAAAATACCAATAATATTATAGAAGCTTCTAAATATCTTGAAAAGCTAAATTTTTTAGAAGACTATTTTATCATGAAAGCCGAACGATATCAGGTTATTGATAATATTTCGACTTCTAATAATACATTTATTCTCTCGGGATATATAGCAAAGGACGATGCAGCTGATCTGAAAAAGTATCTTGAGGAACATTATTGGGCAGAGGTAGAGCTTGAGGATGCTTTAGACGCTGATACCCCCGTAAAGCTCAAAAACAGTAAATTTACCGAACCAGTAGAGTCGGTGCTTGCGACATATAGTTATCCTGATCATAAAGAAGCTGATCCTACATCTATTATGGCAATTTTCTATTATATCTTTTTCGGTATGATGTTTTCGGACGCAGGATACGGAATTGTTATGTCGATTGCATGTGCAATATTGCTTTTAAAATTTAAAAAGATGGAAAAAGGGCTTAAAAAAAGCATCAAAATGTTTTTTTGGTGCGGTGTTTCTACTACGTTTTGGGGGTTGATGTTTGGCTCTTTTTTCGGAGATGCTATATCGGTTATTTGTAAAACGTATTTTAATGTCGAAGCGCCTAGTATTCCGGGTGTTGTAACTCCGATTTGGTTTAACCCTGTTAATGATCCCATGAGGATGTTGATGTTCGCATTTTTATTAGGTATAATCCATCTCTTTGTTGGCCTTGGAATCCAAGCTTACAATGATATAAAGAACAAAGAGTATCTCGGAGTATTATATGATGTTATAAGCTGGTATCTTTTAGTAGGAGGCGCAATTTTAGCTCTGCTTTCTATGGATATGATGGGAAATATTGCTGGATTTGTTTTACCGCCTGTGTGTATGAAAATCGGCGGATATATGGCAATTGCAGGAGCCGTTATCATTCTTCTGTTTTCAGGAAGAGACAGCAAAAATCCTGTTAAGCGTTTCTTAAAAGGTGCATATGGATTGTATGGAGCTACAGGATATTTAAGCGATATACTTTCTTATAGCCGCTTACTTGCTTTAGGTCTTGCAACCGGAGTTATTGCACAAGTGTTCAATCAAATTGGAAGCATGTTCGGTACAAGCGTTATAGGTGTAATATTGTTTATTATTGTATTTGTTGTTGGTCATGCACTCAATATTGGCATTAACGCCTTGGGAGCTTATGTTCACACCAACAGATTACAGTTTGTAGAGTTTTTCGGAAAGTTTTATAAGGGCGGCGGAAAAGAATTCAAGCCGTTTAAAATAAATACAAAATATTTTACCGTTAAGGAGGAAATATAAATGTCAGAAATTATGAATAATTCAGGTGTATTTTTTGCGCTTTTAGGCGCAGCGTTCGCAACTTTTTTTGCAGGAATCGGTTCTGCGATCGGTGTTGGAAAAGCGGGTGTAGCCGCTGCAGGCGTACTTTCAGAGGACCCGTCAAAGTTTGGTAAGGTGCTTATCTTCCAGCTTCTTCCGGCAACTCAGGGTATTTATGGTTTGTTGATCGCGTTTTTGGTATTATCTTATACCGGAATCATAGGCGATCCAGCGACAGTATCAATGGAACAGGGATTATTGTATTTTGCAGCGTGCCTGCCTATTGCTTTTGCAGGTTTGATGTCTGCGATTCACCAGGGTAAATGCTCTGTTGCGGCTATCGGCACTGTATCAAAAAAGCCTGATCAAATGGGTAAAGCCCTCATTTTACCTGCGATGGTTGAAACCTATGCTATTTTGGCTTTGCTTGTTTCTATTCTTTCTGTATTCGGCATAGCTAAAATGTAATTTTTATGTTTGGAGATTCTGTTATGACAGGAATTGAAAAAATAATATATCAAATAGAATCAGATACTCAGCTCGTTTGTGACGAGATTATATCAGGCGCAGAGACCAAAGCCCGCTCAATTATAGACGAAGCTAAAATAGAAGCAGCAAAGCTTGCTTCTGATATTGCAAAATCTTGTGATGCTCAGTGTGAGGATATTGCTGTGAGAGCAAAATCTTCCGGTGCCCTTGAAGAAAGAAAAATTAATCTTGTTACAAAGCAAAAAATCATTAATACAATGATCAATAATACAAAAGCGTATATAGAATCATTGAATGATGACAAGTATTTCGGTTTAATACTCAGAATGATAGAAAACAATTCATCCGAAAAAAACGGCGTTATTGCATTTTCAAAACGTGATTTAGATAAATTACCTAAAGATTTTATGAATATAGCAAATCATGTGTCAAGAGGAGAACTTACCTTATCACCGGATGCTGCAAATATAAAATCAGGATTTATTTTAATCTATGACGACATTGAGGAAAATTGTTCTTTTGATGCTGTTTTTGAAAGCAAACGAGAAAAACTCAGCGATGAAGTATCTCGTCTTCTGTTCTAAATAGAAAGGAGATTTTTATGCCGCAAAACGATTATACTTATGCGGTGGCAAGAGTCAGATTTAAAGAAACACAGCTTTTGTCTGATTCTGATTTGTATCAGCTCCTTTCTCAAAGGGATGTTGATACCTGCATAAGATTTTTGCACGACAAGGGCTGGGGAGACAACTCAAAGATTGAGACTGTTGACGAGCTTTTAAAAGGCGAAGATAATAAGACATGGAAATTTATTGATGAAATAATTCAAGAAGATAAAGAAATTTTGGATTTCTTTAAAATACCAAGCGATTTTCACAACTTAAAAGTAGCAATAAAATCTATAACCAGAGATATTGATGCTGAAGATATGTTTTTGTACAGCGGTACGGTAGATCCAAAGTTGATTTATGATTGCGTTAACAAGCGTGAATACGAACGACTGCCTGAGCATTTATATAGTATAGCTGATGAAGCTATGAAAACTATTTTGCAAACTTCTGACGGACAACTGTGTGATATCGTTATCGATAAGGCTTGTTTAAATTCTATAAGTGAAATAGGCAAAAACGCTGATAATGAGATTATAAAATTATATTGTGAGCTTTTTGTTGCTTCTGCTGATATTAAGATAGCTGCACGTTGCGCAAAGACCAAAAAAGACATTTCGTTTATTAATCGCAGTTTGGCTCCTTGCGATACGCTTAATATAGATAGGCTGGCTTCTTGCGCGTCTTTTGGGTTTGACTCAATCATTGAATATTTGTCACAAACAGAGTACAAATCTGCTGTTAGTGCTATTGAAACCTCACTATCTGCCTTTGAAAAATGGTGTGATGATTATTTGATTGATATTTTGGCTTCTCAAAAATGGGAGCCGTTTACGATAGGACCGATAATTGCGTATATTATCGCGCGCAATAATGAGATTAAAGCAGTAAGGATGATTTTGTTCGGAAAAATCAACGCGCTTGACGATGATATTATTAAGAAAAGATTGAGGAAAATGTATGTATAAAATAGCAGTTATAGGTGACAGAGACAGCGTATATGGTTTTTCTGCGCTTGGTATGGATACTTACTTTGTTAAGCCCGAAGAAGAGCCGGCTAAGCTTTTTAAAAAGCTCTGTCAAAGTGATAGTTACAGTATTATATACATTACAGAGGCTTTAGCTGCTGTAATTGAGGATGAAATAGAGAAATATGCTGATCAAAAAACACCTGCTGTTATTTTAATTCCCGGAACTACGGGAAATACAGGACAGGGAATGGCAGCTGTTAAAACTTCTGTTGAAAAAGCTGTAGGCAGCGATATTTTTAACGATTAATCAAAGGAATGATTATTTATGAGTACTGGTGTAATTAAAAAGGTGGCAGGTCCTTTAGTTATTGCTGAAGGTATGCGAGATGCAAATATGTTTGACGTTGTACGCGTATCGAATAAGAATTTAGTTGGAGAAATCATCGAAATGCACGGGGACGAGGCATCTATTCAGGTTTATGAAGAGACCTCAGGCTTAGGTCCCGGAGAGCCGGTTGTGTCTACTAATAACCAGCTTTCTGTTGAGCTTGGTCCTGGTCTTATAGAGAGCATATATGACGGAATCCAAAGACCGCTTGATGATATTATGAAAATCAGCGGAAATAATTTAAGCCGCGGAATTTCTGTTCCTGCATTAAAAAGAGACCGTGTATGGCAATTTAATGCCACTGTTCATGTAGGAGATAAGGTAGTAGGCGGCGATGTGCTTGGTACTGTTCAGGAGACCGAAATAGTTTTGCATAAAATCATGGTGCCTAATGGAATTGTGGGCGTTGTAAAGTCTGTTGAAAGCGGCGAATATACCGTATGCGATACAATAGCGACGATTGAAGATAATAATGGAAAAGTTCACAATATAACATTAATGCAAAAGTGGCCTGTACGTATAGGCAGACCATATAAAAAGAAACTCTCCCCTGATATGCCGCTTGTAACCGGACAGCGTGTTATAGACACCTTGTTTCCTATTGCAAAAGGAGGAGTGGCCGCTGTTCCCGGACCGTTTGGATCAGGAAAAACTGTTGTTCAGCATCAGCTTGCTAAATGGGCTGAATCTGATATAGTTGTATATATCGGTTGCGGTGAACGCGGCAATGAGATGACTGATGTTTTGAACGAATTCCCGGAACTCATAGATCCTAAAACAGGGCATTCTTTGATGGAGAGAACAGTGCTCATAGCTAACACTTCCGATATGCCTGTTGCAGCAAGAGAAGCTTCTATTTATACAGGTATAACAATTGCGGAATATTTCAGAGATATGGGATATTCCGTAGCTCTTATGGCAGATTCTACTTCACGTTGGGCAGAGGCGCTCAGAGAAATGTCCGGCAGACTTGAAGAAATGCCGGGAGAAGAAGGTTATCCCGCATATTTAGGTTCAAGACTTGCACAGTTTTATGAGCGTGCCGGCAGGGTTATTACCAATGGCAGTGAGAATGAAGAAGGCTCTCTTTCAGTAATAGGTGCGGTTTCACCTCCCGGCGGAGACATTTCTGAGCCTGTATCTCAGGCTACGCTTCGTATAGTAAAAGTATTCTGGGGACTCGATTCAAATCTTGCTTATAAGCGTCATTTCCCTGCAGTAAATTGGCTTACTTCATATTCATTATATGTTGATACTATGTCTAAATGGTATTGTGATAACGTTGCTGCTGACTGGATGGATTTGCGTGCTGAAATAATAAAGTTATTGCAGGAAGAATCGGAACTTGAAGAAATTGTAAAACTCGTTGGTATGGACGCTCTTTCAAATACAGACAGAATCAAGCTTGAAGCTGCTCGTTCAATCAGAGAAGACTTTTTACACCAAAACGCTTTCCATAAGGTGGACACCTACTCAACACTTTTAAAACAATATAAAATGATGCAGCTTGTTCTCGCATTTTTTGATAAAGCTACTGATGCTTTGTCAAAAGGCGCTGATATTAACGATATAATAAATATGCCTATCAGAGAACGTATTGGCAGATTTAAGTATGTTGCTGAAGATGAAATAGAAAAGGCATATGACGACATCATTTACAACCTTGATGTTGATATTGATAATATTTTAAGTAAGGAGGACGAATGAAATGCCAAAAGAGTATAGAACGATAGAAGAAGTTGCCGGTCCTCTGATGCTTGTAAAAGGGGTAAGCGGTGTAAATTATAATGATCTCGGTGAGATAGAATTGTCCTCAGGAGAAGTCAGACGCTGTAAAGTTTTAGAGATCAACGGTGAAGACGCGTTGGTTCAGCTCTTTGACTCCGCCGCCGGCATTAATCTTTCTAACTCCAAAGTTCGTTTTTTAGGAAAAAGTATGGAGCTCGGCGTATCTTCTGATATGTTATCTCGAGTATTTGACGGTATGGGTAAGCCGATTGACGGTGGCCCTGAGATTTTGCCGGATAAACGAATGGATATTAACGGACTGCCTATGAATCCTGCCGCAAGAAATTATCCGCAAGAGTTTATTCAGACCGGTGTTTCGGCTATTGACGGACTTAATACTCTCGTCAGAGGACAAAAGCTTCCGATATTTTCAGCTTCAGGTTTACCGCATGCACAGTTGGCAGCTCAAATTGCGCGTCAGGCAAAGGTTAGGGGAAAAGACGAACAATTTGCAGTTGTATTTGCTGCAATGGGAATTACTTTTGAAGAGTCAAATTATTTTATAGACAGCTTTAAAGAAACAGGCGCTATTGATAGAACCGTTATGTTTGTAAATTTAGCTAACGATCCTGCAATCGAACGTATTTCTACTCCTCGTATGGCTCTTACCGCGGCGGAGTATTTAGCGTTTGAAGCTAATATGCACGTTTTAGTAATTATGACTGATATTACCAACTATGCTGATGCATTAAGAGAAGTTTCCGCAGCAAGAAAAGAAGTACCCGGAAGACGCGGATATCCCGGTTATATGTACACTGACCTTGCTAATCTATATGAACGTGCCGGCAGACAAAAAGGAAAAACCGGCTCGATTACCTTGATTCCTATTTTAACAATGCCTGAGGATGATAAAACTCACCCTATACCTGATCTTACCGGTTATATTACAGAAGGTCAGATTATTCTTTCGCGTGAACTGTACAGAAAGAGTATTACGCCGCCTATCGATGTATTGCCGTCGCTTTCTCGTTTGAAAGATAAGGGAATAGGAGAGGGAAAAACCAGAGAAGACCACTCAAACACTATGAACCAGCTTTTCTCAGCTTATGCAAGAGGCAAAGAAGCTAAAGAGCTTATGGTTATCTTGGGCGAAGCAGCTTTAACTGATATTGATAAGTTATATGCAAAGTTTGCCGACAGATTTGAGAAAGAATATGTATCACAAGGATATTATACAAATCGAAGTATTGAAGAAACGCTTGATTTGGGATGGGAACTTTTAAGAATTTTACCTCGTTCTGAACTCAAACGTATTGATGATAAGTTCTTAGATATGTATTACGATAAAAAATGAAGGTGATTTTTTATGGCAGCAACACAGGTAAATCCAACTCGTATGGAGTTATCGCGCCTTAAGAAAAAACTGAATACCGCAACGCGCGGACATAAGCTCTTAAAAGACAAGCGAGATGAGCTGATGCGCAGATTTTTAGAGCTTGTTAAAGAGAATAAATTGCTCAGAGAAAAAGTAGAGAATGATATAAAAAAAGCTAATTCTAATTTTGTTTTGGCTAAAGCTTCGATGAGTCAGGAAACACTCAACGCTTCGTTGCTTGCTCCAAAGCAGGAGATATATGTTGATGTCAGCGAAAAAAACGTTATGAGCGTTGATATTCCCGTGTTTGATTATACAACTCGTACGCCGGATTCCAATGATATTTATTCCTACGGTTTTGCTTTTACTTCATCTGATCTGGATGATGCTGTAAAATCTTTGGCTGATTTACTCCCAGACTTGATTAAACTGGCAGAAATAGAAAAATCTTGTCAATTAATGGCGGCAGAGATTGAAAAAACTCGCCGCAGAGTAAACGCTTTGGAGCATGTTATGATACCGGATACCAGAGAACAAATACGATATATAACCAGAAAGCTTGATGAAAACGAAAGAAGCACCCAAACAAGATTAATGAAAGTTAAAGATATGATGCTAAAAGAAGCGCATGGATATTAAATACAAGGTTCAACCGACCGACAAATTTACATACAGTAACAGCTATATGTAAATTTGTCGGTTTTACTTGTATTTTGATAAACGTAATGATATAATATCGGCACCGAAAGGTAATACATAGAAAAATGGAGAATAACTATGGACAAAAAATCAATCAATAGACAAATCAGAGGAATTTCAAACAGAGGCTCGCTTTTGATTTTGATCTTCCTTGTAATTTTAACTCCCATCAGTATCTTTTTAAAGACAATTTTTCAGGACAATAAATTCATTATGCTGATTGGTCAGGGCGTAATATTTCTGGTAATTTATCCTATTCTTTTCTTGGTATATTACAAATTACTGAATAAGAAAAACGGACTGAGACTCGGTACAGTTTTTCGCAAATCCGAGCGTTCAAAGGGCTGGATATTTAAGTGGACGGTGATCTCTATAGGTGTTGCTCCACTTGTTGGCGGTATCCTTTCGAAAGTTACAACTTTAATACTGCCCAAAAAACCATGGCTTGATGCGTGGAATGCTTCTATCGTGTCCGAAAACGATCTTTTCGGCTGGTTAGTTACTTTCATTCCTGCTGTTCTTCTTGCTCCGATCTTTGAAGAGCTTACATTCAGGGGTACGATCTTTCGAAACAATGCGCCGATGGGGCAGTTGTTCGCTGCTGTGGTAACAGGTATAACATTCGGTCTCTGGCACTCAACGATCGAACAGGCTTTCAGTGCTGCGATCGTGGGAGTTTTCCTGTGCTTGGTATTTGCAAAGACAAGATCTATCTATCCTGTTATTTTCATTCATTTCCTAAACAATCTCATTTCTAAGTCAATGCAATTTATAGGTGTACAGCTCAGAGGTATTTTCTCTGTAGCCGATAAGGAGTATATGATACATGCGTTGTTCCATAACCACCTGATATTCTCTGTTTTGTTCCTTGTTTTATGCTTGGCATCTGGGGCTTTATTAATTGCGGGACCGATATTGCTGATCGTAGAAATCGTAAAAAAGAGAAAAGGCTTAGGCCTGAGCAAGGGCGACTTCCCATACACCGCGTGGAAAAAGACATTGATATTCTTCTCGGCTCCTATAACGATCATTGTTTTTGTGGGTATGTTCCTGCTTACGTTTGTTATATAACAATTTAAAAGATAAACGAAAACGGATTGCTTCAAACGAAGTGATCCGTTAATTTTTTGCTCTATAATGTTGGGATAAGAAATAAAGTTGAAAAATTACAAAAAATATTATCATATAAACTGTGCCGGTTATCTCAGATTTTATGTGATATTTTTTTATGCGTTATCATATTATATTTACGGAGGGGAGAGTATGCCTTGTTGTTTATCTGAGCTTAGACACAAACAAGTTATTAATGCTAATGAAGGGTGCGTGATTGGATATGTAGACGATTTACAGATTGATACACATTCATCAAGAATAGTTGCCTTGGTAATACTGGGAAGACCGCGATTTTTCGGCCTTTTTGGAAGATTTGACGATTGTATTATCCCTTGGGATAAAATCAAACTAATAGGCGAAGATACGATTCTAGTCGATTTCAGAGTGCAAAAAATGCCGAATAAAGCAAAAAAGCATAATAAATTTGTAACATTTTGTAACTAAAAATATTTGTGAGCCATAGCAAAATGCACTACGAAATATTCTTTATACTGTACATAATGCACTAAAAATCATTCCGAATTAGAATTAAGCAGTTATTTTAATGCTTGTTAAGAATTAAAATTACGTTGTAACAAATTTGCAATTTGTTTAAAAGTGTGCTTAAATAACACATGTACGAAACTAATCTTTAGAGATTTTGTTTCGTTTAACATTATCGGTTCACCGATAGACTACTAAATAAAGGAGGAAAAAATGAGACAGATTTTTATAAAACTATCTAAATTAATCTTACTCATGATATGTGCTGTGACGCTTATTGCTCAAACTGCTATTTTCGCTCCTGAAGTTGGTGCTGCAAGTGAAACCAATAAAACAGAAACCGAAAATACCAATTTGAACAATAATATAGTTGATGCAGATGAAGAACTTACTCTGACGAGAGCGATTACTATCGACGAAGCTAAGAAAGAGGCACAAGAGGCTGTTGAAGAGCAGCTTTACCTAAATTCTTTAGACGATAGTGCAAGCAATAAAGAGCAAAAATCTTCAGCGAGTGATGAAACACAAACGACTACAGATTCTTCTAACAACGAAAACAAAGAAGTATCAAAAGCATCAACAAGCAGCACTTCAACAGGAAATGTTAGCAAGGCTTCTTATGTTTCAGGTTCGTCGAATTCAGGATTTTTGATGGATATCGATAATCCCGATCCCGGTTATACTGCCCACAGCGTTGTTTTATCTGACGCCGATCGCGATTTAGCCGAACGAATAGTAATGGGAGAAGCCGGATCCACAGGATACACCGGAATGGCTTTAGTTGCACAGTGTTTAAGAGACACTTTTGTTATGGGTAATTATAACAGCATTTCTGATGTAATTTCCAAAAACGGATATTACGCTTCCACATCAATAAAGCCCAGTTCAACATGTAAAGAAGTTATCAGTTATATTTTTGATCAGGGCGGTGCAGCGGTACAGCACAGAATAGTTGTTTTTTATGCTACCAATTATTGCTCAAGCTCATGGCATGAATCTCAAAATTATGTATGTTCATATGGCTATGAGAAATTCTTTGATATTTGGTAATAAATAAATACTAAGAAATGAAAATTTGAAATCAAGCATTTGTAAAAAAGTGCTTGATTTCTTTCTATTTTGTGGTATAATATTAAGGCATTACGCACGCAAAAGCAGCAGTAGGTGGCATTTTTATGTTTTTCTGCAAATTAAAGCTTTTGCGGAGGTTATAACCTAAGGAGGATTTTTTATGTCAGTAGTTTCTATGAAACAGTTATTGGAGGCCGGCGTTCATTTCGGTCACCAAACAAGAAGATGGAACCCTAAAATGGCTCCATACATTTTTACAGAGCGCAATGGTATATATATCATTGACCTGCAAAAGACAGTTGTAAAACTTGAAGAAGCTTATAATTTTATTAAAGAGCTTGCAAGTGAAGGTCAAAACGTTTTATTTGTAGGTACTAAAAAACAGGCTATGGATTCTGTAAAAGAAGAGGCACAGCGTGCCGGCGCTTATTATGTAAATGCAAGATGGCTCGGTGGTATGCTTACAAACTTTACAACAATTCGTACCAGAGTTGCAAGACTCAAACAGCTTCGTGCTATGGAAGAAGACGGTACCTTTGATCTTTTACCAAAGAAAGAAGTTATTAAGCTCAACTTAGAAATAGAAAAATTAGAGAAGTTTTTGGGCGGTATCGAAAATATGGAAGATATGCCCGGTTGTCTGTTTATAGTAGACCCAAGAAAAGAAAAAATTGCTGTAGCAGAAGCAAAGAAGCTGGGTATCCCTGTAGTCGCTATAGTTGATACAAACTGCGATCCTGATGATGTAGACTATGTCATTCCTGGAAATGACGACGCTATTCGTGCAGTTAAACTTATAGCAGGCGCTATGGCTGACGCTATCATTGAGGGCAGAGAAGGTCAAATGGGAGCAGCAGCTAAAGAGGATACAGAAGAAACTGAAGAAATTGAAACTTTAGTAGAAGAATAAGATTAAATTTTGATTACTTTTGAAAGGATTGATATAAAATGGCATTTACAGCACAAGATGTAAAAGCGCTTCGTGAGAAAACCGGCTGCGGTATGATGGACTGTAAAAAGGCTCTTACCCAGGCTAACGGTGATATGGATGCAGCTATTGATTTTTTAAGAGAGCAGGGACTTGCTAAACAGGCTAAAAAGGCTTCAAGAATTGCCGCTGAAGGCATAGCCCTTGCGATCACTAATGATGATAACACCAAGGGCGTAGTAATAGAAGTTAATGCGGAGACAGACTTTGTTGCAAAGAATGCAGATTTCCAAGCTTTTGTAAAGACATGCGCTTTCACTGTTATGAATCAAGATCCTAAAGACGTTGAAGCATTGTTAAACTGTGTAGCCGATGGCTCAGAAATGACCGTTGCACAGTTGTTGCAGGAGAAAGTTTTAACTATAGGTGAAAATATACAAATTCGTCGTTTCGAAAAATTTGACGGTACAAGTGTAGCTTATGTTCATGCCGGCGGCAAAATCGGCGTTTTAGTAAACTTTGATACAGATATTGATTCAACAAATCCCGATTTTGTTGCTTACGGTAAAGATGTTGCGATGCAGATCGCTGCGTTGAATACACCTTATTTAAAAGAAGAAGACGTTCCGGCTGAGGTTTTGGATCACGAAAAAGAGATTCTTGTTGCTCAGATGAAGCAAGATCCTAAGATGTCTAATAAACCTGAAATGGTACTCAAGAAAATTGTTGACGGTAAAATCGGAAAATTCTATAAAGAAAATTGTCTTTTAGACCAAGAATTCGTTAAAGACAGTTCTATGACCGTTAAACAGTACACAGACAGTGTTGCTAAAAAACTATCCGGTTCTATCAATATTGTTAAATTTGTCCGTTTTGAAAAGGGCGAAGGAATTGAAAAACGTCAAGATGACTTTGCAGCAGAAGTAGCCGGAATGGTAAAATAAGACTGCATCAACAGTTCTTACAATTCATAAACACTTAAAAAACACCAACAAGCGATGGCTTTTAGCTGTCGCTTGTTGGTGTTTTTGATAAACTTATTAGATATAGGCGATATTTATTATCCAAATTTTATTATAAAACATTATTATATAAACACGGTAAAATATATAAAATGCGGGAACTTTACAGTTTTTTATTTTTTATGCAATATACATATAAAAAATCTTATTTTACTACTGATTTTGACATTATAATGCTATTTGTTTATTATGTTTACTGCAAAATACTAAAAAATAACCAAAAAAAACAAAAATTTTTATAAAAAACTATTGATTTTTCAAAAACGCGATGATATAATAAGGACGGTGAGAATATACAATGATTGTTTAAATATTGTATATACGATTTTCATAAAACCAAAAATAAATAAAAAAGGAGTATTAATTATGAAAAAGTTATCTACCAAATTATTGTCCCTCGCTATAGTAACAGCTATTATTTTTGCTTTTTCTATAGTACCGACACTAGCCTCTGTTGAACCTACTACTTGGGATGCAAGTTGGGATACAACCGGAGGCGCAGTAAAGACTATTGATACGATCACGGCAACAAACATAAGCGAGTCCGGCGTAACAGTTCGTGCGTATCAGATCGTAAAAGGCACATACAAGGACGGCAAGCTGACAGGCTATGTATTGTGTGACGAAGAACACGCTCCTGTCGATAATATCGAAGCTCCAACATCCAGTGAAATCACTGCTATTGCTAACTATATTCAAGGGCATCCATCAGCTTTAACTTATATAGTAATGCAGGAAACATCGGCAGGCTCAGGCACATACACAGCTGATGTAGAAGCCGGTGAATATGTAATCTTAGTATCTGATTCAAACGCTATAGTTTACAACCCGGCAGTAGTAGCAGTAAATGTTACAAATGCTAACCTTATTGCCGCTACCACTGACACCGAAGGCGGCAGCGTAGATATGGAATCACAGTTTGACGCCGGTGATACAGCTTATATGAAATCTAGCACCACAGGCTTTAGAAAACAAATCGAAGTGGACAATACAGGCAATACACCAACATACTCACACGTAGACACAGTTTCATTTAGAGATACTGTTAAATTTGTTCTTGATAATATGACAATTCCTTCGTATTCAGCTGACTATGGTAATCCAGACCCAGACCCAGAAAATAATGTTCCAGTAGAATATATAATCAATGATGATTTGAATCCGGATAATTTAGCTGCTACACCTTTCTCGGGAGTAAATAGTCTTACAGTTAAAGTAGGCGGAGCTACAGTATCGCCCGCAGCAGATACCTTTACTGTAACATACTATGACGAGGCAGGAGATCCAACAAACGACACAACTGACGCGGTATCATATAAAATAGAGTTTGCAGACGCATTCTTAAGAGCTCATGGAACCGATAGCGTAGAAGTAACCTACGTAACAACCGTAACTGATAATGCACAATTAGCGCTTTCAGATTATTCACATGATTTTATATCAAACAATACAAGCGCAACACTGGAATACAGCAACAATCCTACATCAGACGCTGTTAAAACTTTATCAGATTCCACAAAAACCTATACCTTTGGTATCGACTCAGGAAACTCTATAAAGACTTATGAACTTAACAAAATAACTGACGCTGCGTTAAACCAACAAGATCCAACTTATTCAAGTGTTACAAGCGGTGATGTAACCACTATGAAGCATCAAAATGCTTTACAGGGCGCTACGTTCACAATTTATTCTGACTCTACTATGCAGACTCCGATAGCAGCTGCGGGTAAAGCTACAGCCCCACCTAACGGTACATCTATATCCGATGCAAACGGACATATAGAGTTTGTAGGCTTAAAAGCAGGTACATATTATCTAAAAGAGACAACCGCACCAAACGGCAAATCCCTCAATAACAACAATTACACAATAGTAATTTCAGAAACATATAACGCCGCTAACACTGCTTTGGCTACTTACACTATAACAACATATTTAGGTACTTCTGCTACTCCTTCAGCTCAGGTTGGTATAGCTACCTATAGTGTTAGCAATGGTACAGTATCACTTGTTAATGATAATCCTAATGATTTTATACCTGTAGAAATAGTAAATACAACTTTGGCAACCTTACCAATCACAGGTGGAATGGGCACAATTATTATTTCCGTAATCGCCGGCTTAGGTATGGCTATCTTCCTTACAGTTTTCATCGTAAGCAAGAAGAAAAGTTCTAAGAAGAACTAAAAAGTAATAGATAAATTATCTTTCAATAAAATATAAAGGTAAATCTAAAAAAATAGAATAATTTAACAGACCCCCACATCACAGCGTAAACAAATTTACTTCCGGGTGTGGGGGTTCTCTTTTTATCTCAAATAAAAGTAGAAAAATTAGAGCATTTTAGTTTTTTATGGCGTGAGAAAACCTGTTTAGAAAAAACTCGGAAAACAGCACCATATCTATTTTAAGCATTCAAGAAAAGTGTTAGTTAAACGCTTTAAATAACTTACTGATGAACAAAAACACCTGGTTAATATTATGAAATCCTTGATTGCATGGATAGAAATTCAGTTAAATCCGCTCACTGTGAATGGATAGACTCAGGTTATTGTGGTATTGATCGATTCATAAAACACGATCAAATGGATAACCGGTATTCTCAATTGCTTTTCAACTCCGATCACTAACGGCTTTACCTAGCCTAAGGATGTATCAACAAAAATCATACTTCTTAAAAGAATCGCTTTTGGTTACCAAAACTTTAACAGATTCGGAAATCGTACTCTTCTTATATTTTCTTTTTAATCTAAAAAACAAGCGACAGCTTTTTTAGCCATCGCTTGTTGTATTTACTTATGCAGAGCCTTATGATTTTACCTAAAATCAATTAATTTTAGTATTTTTATAATCACTGAGCCATTTGTTATCTTTTTCCATTTCTGCCTTTTTGCTGCTTGACCAACCGCTGTCATAAGTTTGATATTTTAGTTCTTTGTCAGTAAAGTAGGTATCTAAGTATGTTATAGAATTATAATAGGTTGAGTCTCCAAAAGATGATTTATAAGAATATGTAACGCAAATACCGTTTTCATATTTTGAATCTTTAGTACCTTCTAAGAAGTATATATCTAGAATTTTAACATCATCACAATAAGTAGTTGAATCTTCGAATTTCTTCTTTATCATACTAAGATTTTCCTTTGCTTTATCAGCGGTGAGTGGAACGTAATCCGGAATTACAACTGTTTTTTTAGTTTCGCTAAAGAATATATTGGTACCCGAGATATTTTCATCATATATAGAAATATCTGTATTTTCACCCGGTTTAACTTTATCGGAATCGACGTAATAATTTATATATGTATATCCAACTTCATTATTATCAGAATCGGTGATTTTAAGCTTATTATAGTCATCAGCAGAGAAAGTAAATGTGTAGTTGCCCTGATCAAAAGTAAAATCAGATAAAACTAATGACAAATTACTCTTAGTGCCGACTGTTTTGAGCAGAGCATGATTTTTTATATAGCCAAACAAATCTACATCTACTGATTCTTCAAGTGTTATCAAATCTTTTTCCAACTCTTTTTCAACACTTATATTAAAGGTTTTGTCACTTTTATCAAAAGAAATCTTTGCATTTTTTTCATATCTTTTAATTTCGTTTAAAGAATCTTGATCTTTGTCCCAAGTAAGTGTAACTTCAATAGTATCACCGGAGCTGATATTATATACTTTACAGTTTATTGAAGTATCATAGTAGTAATCATATTTTGTAGTATCTATAGAGTTGGGTGTTGCATCGTCAGCTTTAATAACTTTAGCAGAAAGATCGCAGTGCTCTAAAATATCATATACCTTATAAATGTTTGGATTTTTACTATATTTATCAATTATTTCTTCATAATCAATAGAAACTATAGCAGCAGCTTGACCTTCATAACGATTGCTTTCATCAAAATCAACTTTTATATAATCTTTCGGATCAATTTTTGTGGCCTTTGGAATAATAAGAAAAAACAACACAACTAATATAATTGCCAAAATTCCTGCACCTATAGAGGAGAATATGATAGCCATTTTAGCTTTTTTTGACATAGGCTTTTTAGGCGGTTTGGATACAGATGTAACAGGAGCAGTAGGAATGGTCTGATTATTTACGTTGTAAGCAGGATTTTGAGGAGCAGTTGGAATAACCGGCTGCTGCTGAGCGTTTTCTACAGCAGGTGTCTGCACTTCTTGAGAAACTGGTTCTGTTACTACTTCAGTATTAGCAGGAGCCTGATTATCAACTACCGGTGTTTCTGCAGCCGGAGCTTGAGCTGGCTGCTCGTTAGCAGGTACCGGTGCCCCGCACTTGGTGCAAAATTTATTTCCTTCAATTATTTCATTTCCACATTTTTCGCAAAACATAAAATACCCCCTAAATTTAATTTTTGTTTGCTGTATAATTATATAATTTTATTATATATAAAGTCAATAAATTCTAATGATTTTCTATTATTTAATCTTTTTTACTTTTGTTATTTATATTTGCCAGAGGGTTTGATTGAACAGCTTTTTGCATTTGAGTTGTATTGAGATGAGTATAAATTTCAGTTGTTCCCAAATTTTCATGCCCTAAAATTTCTTTTAATACACGTATATCAACGTTGCCATTTTGATACATCAACGTTGCAGCTGTATGCCGCAATTTATGACATGAATATCCCTGCGAATCCAAGCCGATTTTTTCTAAATATTTATAAACGATTTTTTGTACCATTTCACGACTTATTCTCTGTTTACGAGAACTTAGAAACATGGCATACTTATCTTTTACACCATCAATAGGGCGTACCTTCATCCAGTCGCTTATAGCGTTTAAACAGGCGTCATTTAAATAAATAATACGCTCTTTATTGCCTTTTCCTAATATTCTAACACTATGATCAGGACGGATATCAGTATAATTTAAACCAACTAATTCCGATAAACGCATACCACAATTCAAAAAAAGCGTTAATATGCAATAGTCGCGTTCTTTGTATTTACCATCGACTGCATTAAGTAAATCTACGCTTTGTTCCAGTGTAAGATATTTAGGTAGTGATTTTTTCTCTTTTGGCCGTTCAAGTTCTTTCATAGGATCTTTATTGAACAAATTCTTTTTTACGGTTAAATAGTTAAAAAAAGATTTTAAGCTCGAAGTCTTTCTTGCTCTTGTAGAAGCGTTATTATGCTTTTCACGCATTTGAAAATTCATAAATTCATACGCGTCCGTTAAAGTGACAGTTTTTATCAAGTCAAGATCAATATCTGATATAGTGATATCAGATAGGGGAGTAGAAGCCGGAACAATATTTCTGCTGATTTTTAAAAACCTAAAAAATGATCTTAGATCTGTATAATATTCATCAACAGTTTTTAAAGATTTTCCTTTTATGGTTTGCATATAGTATAAATACTCACGAATTATATCAGGAGCTTCAATTGAAAAATTACTCAAAATTATTTACCGCCTTACTTGAAAAATAAAA
>DEKP01000017.1:0-5020 GCA_002353935.1 Ruminococcaceae bacterium UBA2719
CATCTAAAGGCACCAATAAAAACAAGCGACAGCTTTTTAGCCATCGCTTGTTTTATTTATTTTTTTGTTTTATAGGGTTAAATTAACCTTAATTGAGTTTCGCTAAATAACGCTGAATCATAGTAACATCTATGATTGTTACAACGCCATCTCCGTCAAAATCTGCTAATTCAAGCTGTTCATTATCAAAATCATTTAAATGAGCAAGATAGCGCTGAATCAATGTAGCATCATCTATAGTTAGCTTTCCGTCGCCATCTACGTCACCTAAAACAGATGGATTTTCGATAGTAATGGTATACTTAGCGCCCTGCTTTGAAATAAAGTCAAAATTTCTTAAGTCAAGACGTACAGTTATATTGCAGTTGTCTTCGGTATCAAAGGTGATATTTCCGCCGTCCCATGCTGCATCGAACTCTTTACCTGATTCAAACGCGGGAACATCTTCTTTAGGAGCACCAAAGTTGAACGTCCATGCACCGTTGACAGCAAATTTTACCTGACGGTCAAAACCATCCGGAACATTCTCATATTTGATTTCCCAAACATCTTCTTCGACTTCTGTCATCTTGTTAACAGCAGCAGCAGGATCCCAATTGATTCCGTTGAGCCATGTACCTTCGCCGTTACCAACTGCATAAATTTCAGGATTTTCCGGGAAAACAACAGCGCCGACGATATCGCCGAGAATTTCAATTGTTTGAGTTTCAGGTGTAAATTTAACGGTAAATGTGCCGGGACCACTCAGGCTGAATGCTTTATTGTTGCCGCTTTCATCGCCGATCCATTCTTCTCCGTTTTTAACAACCTTCAGCTGAACTGCCAAATAGGATTTTTCAACAATATAAGCCTTAGTGTAAGTTCCATCCTCGTTTTTGGTCATTGTGTTATCAGCGTTGTTAGCATCCCATGATGTACCGAAAATATCAGTTTGATCACCAGCAATAAGGTAGGTGTTTTCACTAGGCGCCTCACCTGTTTTGAAGCTATAAGTTACAACCAGTTCACCGTCTTTGAGTTCTTTAGAAACATTTTCAAGAGCGGAATCAACTTCAGTTTCTTCGTTGAAACAATAGCCGTCATTTGCAGTATAGGTTGCAGTCAGGGTGTATTCAGTATCATAAGCGAAAGTATCATCCACTTCAGGGGTCCATACAGCATTTACTGTGTAGTTAGCGCCAGCAGGAGCATCAACAGCAGGAGCAGCCTTTCCGGCAGCTAAATCATCGCTGTTTACATTCAATGCAACAATTTCAATGGGTTCATCAGGCTTAGGATCTGTTTTGAAGCTATAAGTTACAACCAGTTTACCGTCTTTGAGTTCTTTAGAAACATTTTCAAGAGCGGAATCAACTTCAGTTTCTTCGTTGAAACAATAGCCGTCATTTGCAGTATAGGTTGCAGTCAGGGTGTATTCAGTATCATAAGCGAAAGTATCATCCACTTCAGGGGTCCATACAGCATTTACTGTGTAGTTAGCGCCAGCAGGAGCATCAACAGCAGGAGCAGCCTTTCCGGCAGCTAAATCATCGCTGTTTACGTCAAGATTAACTTTGCTGATAGGCTCAACAGAAGGCTCAGGTGCGGATGTTGTAACGATAATCTTGCCGTCTATTGCATCGATATAGGTTTTGTTGTTATCGTAAGTAACGGTAGTATCATCTGAGAATCCGGTCTTGTTACAAACGGGCTTAGCTGTGAATGCATAGCCTGATTTTGGAGAAACGGTTGTAACAAGCTTGCCGTCTTTCTTTTCAGTAGTTACAGTATAATTAGCATCGTTAGGAATATTAACATTTTCGCCATCCAGCGTTAAATCAACTGCTTCAATAAGTTGGGGAACATCTTTAGGAAGCCCTACTCTCTCTGCAACAAGATCATAGTCCGGGTGAAGAAGATATTCCTCATTAGGTGTGCCTGGGTTTTTGGTGTATTTGCGGTATCTGTAGACATCTTTTAGAGAGCCGTCCGCTTTTTGATCGTCAACGCCATCTTGGTGTACATACTGTACTCCGGCGTCGTACTCATCACCAAACTTTTCTTTATACTTATAAAATACATCTAAGCCATTTGTCTCAAGTGCATCCATAACATTCTTAACTTTTGCGGTAGTAAAAGAAGGCTCATTAATAGGGTTTGTTAGAAACTCGTTAAGTCTGTTTGCCATTTCCACTGAATCTGTAGCAGGGGAATGTTTGCTACCCTCTAGATATGCGCACAATGTAGTACACTTTTCAATCGGAGCACCTATTTCGTATGGTTCGCCGTTTTCATCTAATGCATGAGCATAGTAGTCAATCTTAGAAGAGTTTGCGGAATTTTCACGAACCGTATAAGGCTCATCTACAATATATGTTTTACCTACGCAGCTGGTATCAAAGTATAAATCGCAGGTTTGAAAGCCATCTCCGTTGGGTTGCAGAAGCTTAGCAGAGCCTGCATTCGCTTTAGTCGAGAACAAGATACCGTAAGCAGCACCCGGTTCCAATTTATGATCGTCTGTATCGTCTTTTTCAGCTATTTGCTTGCTTTCGGTGATGTCAAAGTAGAAAGTATCTCCGCCGGCTGAGTCTGCCATCATGTTGGTTGAGGGTGCTTCCCATGCTCTAAGTGATACTTCCTTTTTGTTGCCGTAAATAGCATAAAACTGACAACAAATGTTAACAGTATGCTTTTTTGTGCTCCATTTTATACTGGAGAGAGGTCCCCAAACGCTTTTGGGAAACTTAAAATACACAAGCTCATGACCTGCAGCTATTCTTTCCTCTTCTGTCATAATTGCGCCGGTCTCTGCGCTGTCAACAGTAGCAGCTAAGGTAGAGAGAACCGACATGCCAAAGCTTGAAATCGCCATCAAGCCGGCTAAGAACAGGCTGATGACTTTAGGTAATTTTCTCATTTTTAATTCCTCCTTGAATTAGTAATAACTCACATTTCGAGTGACTATATTATATATCAAATCTGTAATTTTTACAATACCTTTCTATAAATTATGTAACGAATTTTTGTGTTGATTTTTGTGCATTTATACTATATATAGATATTTAATGCATTAGTAATAAAGTCTTTGTGCTTTATTTATGAGTTTAGGTGCAGAGTTATATTTGTTTAAGAATACTTACTATGATTTTTGTTGACATAAATTTGTAATCATATTATAATTTTCGTTGGTTATTAAAATCAGTATTATTTTAACGCTATATTAAATAAAACGGAGTATATATATGGATATTCAAATTACAAAAAAACAATTTGATGTGCTTTGTGCACTTGCTGAGTCTAAAACCAGCATTTCTCAGCGACAGCTTGAAATAATAACAGGTCATTCTCTGGGAACGATAAACAAGATAATAAAGACCTTTAACGAGATTGGATATGTGGAGAATGGTGCAATTACTCAACTTGGATTAAATGCACTGGATCCATATAGGGCAAAACGCGCAGTGTTTATTGCCGCGGGGTTTGGTTCGAGACTCGTTCCTGTTACGCTTAACACTCCCAAGCCTCTTGTAAGAGTCAACGGTAAGCGTATTATTGACGGGCTTATAGATGCTGTATATGCAGCTGGAATAGATGATATTTATATTGTACGCGGATATTTATCAGATCAGTTTGATCAGCTGCTTTATAAATATCCAAATATAAAGTTTTTAGAAAATCCTATGTATAACGAGGCAAACAACATATCTTCATCTATGATTGCGCGTTATTTTCTTAGCAATTCGTATGTGTTTGAAGCTGATTTGCTGATTTCTAATCCTAAAATTATAAAAAAATACCACTATTCTTCTGAGTTTTTAGGAATAAAAGTTGATCGTTCTGACGACTGGTGCTTTACGGTCAAAGACGGATTTATAAAAGAAGAAAAAGTTGGAGGACAAAACTGTTATCAAATGGTTGGCATTTCATATTGGAATGAGTCCGACGGTAAAAAGCTTTGTAAGCATATCGAAGAAGCTTTTCAAAGCCCCGGCGGAAAGGAACTATATTGGGAGCAGGTTCCGCTTTTGAAGTTTAAAGACGAATATAAAGTTGGAATCTCAGAATGTCAAATGGACGATATTGTAGAAATTGACACTTTTAGAGAACTTGTACAAATTGATAAGAGCTATGAAATAAAATAATCATTAAAATATTATTTATAAATAAACTACAGACAGAGACTAATATACTAATATGTGAATTAATGCTCAAATTCTGTATTTTCAGCTAGAGCTAATTTCTTCTAAAGCTTGCAAGTAGATGTTTGTGTGTATTAAAGATTAAGAGTTATAATATAAATTCCCAAGAAAAATAAACATAAAAAATCCTGCCGATTTGTTCGACAGGATTTTAATTTGGAGCAGATGATGGGAATCGAACCCACACGATCAGCTTGGAAGGCTGAAGTTCTACCACTAAACTACATCTGCATTAATAGAGAATATCTTAACAACAATTATATTAACATATTCTCTTCCTTTTGTCAACTTTATTGTGAATTTTTATCAAAACGGTATATTTGCTGATTATCAATATCGATCTGAGGAATTATAATTGGCTTGATTCCGCAATTTGCGGTTATAGTAGTAATCAATGCTTTTACATACGGAAAAAGCGCTTTGAAGCTGTCAGCGTGTATCAATTCTTTTTTACCATCTTCATAAGAAAAGAATCCCGTCACAATAACATGAACTTTGAATTTATCAGGATTTTGGCTATCATGAACCTCAAAATCAAACTCGCCTTTACAAACATTTCTATCTTTTGCATATTGAACATTATACTGATATTTATTTCCAAGTTTCACCTGAGCTCCGTTTTCCAAAATACTTACAAAATCTATTTTATCTACTTTATATCCTTGAAGAGAAACTAACGACATATTTTATCACTCCTTAGTTTTATAATAACACATAAAGTTATAATAATAAAGTGTTTTTTGTTAATAAGCGTAATAAAATTTAGTAGTTGACATTAACAGAATTTATGATATACTAAGGTAAGGACTTTGGGAAGTAGCCAAGCGGTAAGGCAACGG
>DEKP01000017.1:5048-5577 GCA_002353935.1 Ruminococcaceae bacterium UBA2719
CAACGGACTTTGACTCCGTCATCTCGTGGGTTCGAATCCCGCCTTCCCAGCCAGAAACGCCATGCTATCGCATGGTTCAAAGAATAGTGAATAAAGAATAGTGAATAGTTTAGAATAAATGAACCTTTGGGGCGTTTCTGTATTATTCGTTATTCTTTATTCACNNTTATTCACTATTCTTTATTCATTAAATTTGTTTCCAGTAATCCTTCTGCTATTAGCACAATAGGTATTCGTTCAATTATGTTTTTTCGTGGGTTCGGATACATACTGAATTTTTGGACAAATTATCTATTTTGCACGGGAAATACAAAGGATAATTAAAACTAATAATATCCAAGAGAAGCCAGATTTTATCTGGCTTATTCTTTTTTCCTTAATGTTGTCATATAAAATTTATCTATCTGTCAAAAATAGAAGTAAACCTAAATAAAACAGGAGTGAAAATCGAAAATTTAAAATCTAATATATAAAAAATCCTGTCGAAAAAATCGACAGGATTTTTATGGAGCGGATGACGGGGCTCGAA
>DEKP01000012.1 GCA_002353935.1 Ruminococcaceae bacterium UBA2719
GTGCGCCGGTCGCCCTAAATACATTGCTTCGAACGATAAATACTCTATGTCTAAGTGGTATACTACACCTATTGTTATGGAACGTATTTGGAAAACTTCTACAAAAAACACAGAAGGGCAAGTAAAAACCGCTCAGCGCATTTTAAGAGAGTGCGGATATAAGGGCAAGGATGGTAAAGCTCTTGCTATAGACGGCAAATATGGTGATAATACAGAATATGCAGTAAAATCATATCAGAAAAAGCACGGACTAACCGTTGACGGCATTATCGGTACTCCCGATTGGCAAAAACTTTTGTGTGAGTATAAGAAGTAAATTTTTAACAAGGTCGATTTCGACCAGTTAAAAAACGGAGAGTCCGAGCCGTAAATCGGAACTGAAAAAAGCGGAAACCCCTTGCCGTTAAGTAGGGGCTTAAAAAAGAAGATATAATATCTAGTGAACGCGTTGTAGTAATCCGCGGACCTACAACCCATTAAGTCCTCTGTGTTTTCACAGGGGGCTTTTTGTTTTTAACCATATGCTCAAAAACCGCCCAAAATTGCGAATGAAGATTGATTTTTAACTTTATACTGTCAAAAAAGTGGGCGAAATTATACAAACACACCTTTAAAATAGAGCTTATGTGTAAAAAGTGTTCGTTTTTTTACACATACATTTATAATTGTAACGGTATTGTAAAAATTTTAATATTATGCTATACTATTATTAATGAGACCTCCCGCACCTCTCCATGCTTCGGTATGTGATGTGTCCCAGTGGGGGACATTTTTTGTCAAGAATTTTTCAAGAATGAGTAAAATTGGTGATTTTTAAAAAATGCCATAATATTAAAAAACGGCTATTTAATGCGGTTTTACTTGTTTGTAGTGAAACAAAAATATTAAAAAACCGTCTGTCAACGTCCCCGCCATCTCCACCATATAAAAACCTGTTACAAACGTGGCAGGTTTTTGCTTTGTCTTTGTCTATTGCAGATTGGATAATTGAGTGCTATAATACTGATATATTTTGCTGCTGCTCGGCTTTGGATATAATGGTAAGGGCTTGTGCATCTGATGTAGCACAAGGTGTTGCGTATTCGGCTTTGATATGTTATATTATTTTACATATATTTGTTAAGAGTTTGACTCTTAGCAGCCGAATGAATTCTCTTTAAGAAAAGTGAATTCAAGATGAGCGGGGCAAAATTTTCAACGCCTTTATATGTTTTTGGACCGGACCTTGGCATTGTATCATTCATGACGGTTTGAGCCGTGCTAACTTTGAAATTTCGTATTGGCAGTTGAATATAAATCAAAAAAGAGATTTGGGATTATGTGATGCATATTAATTTGATAAAACATCAGGGGAAAAATGGAAAAATTCAGAAGGACCAATCAGTGATTGCAAAGCTGTTTCGCAGCACTGTAGTCAGTATGATTGCTGCGGCTATGGCAGCTATGCTTGGTATGTTGATCGACGGAATCATTATCGGCAGTTTGCTTGGAAACGACTGTATGGCGGCATACGGTCTGATTTTGCCTGTTTTAAATCTTGCGAGTGCGATCGCCGGAGTGCTGGCGATCGGTGCTCAGGTTGTCTGTGCACAGCGCTTGGGTATGGGTAATATTCGCGGCGCAAGAAAAGCCTTTTCGATGCTGATGGTGATCACCTTGGTCATCTCGGCTGTAATGATAGCGGTGTTTTTCTTTTTTCGAACGCCGATTTGTATTATGCTCGGAGCCAGAGGGGAGTCCGCAAAGCTTTTGGGCTATGCTGTCGATTATCTGACGGGATTGTTGCCCGCTTTTCCGAGCGTACTGATTTTGCTGGAGTTTAACTCACTGATGCGCCTCGATGCCGATGCAAATCGCGTGATTGTTGCGGTATCGGTGATGACTGTGCTTGACGTAGTCGGAAACCTGCTCAACGCTTTGGTGTTCCACGGCGGAATGCTTGTTATGGGGCTGACGACATCGGGGAGTTACTTTGTTGCTTTAGTGATTTTATTATTCCATTTCAGAAAAAAGAATATTGTTTTTCGCATGACCTTCAAGGGACTGAGAATACGCGATTTAGGCTCAATTTTGTTGACAGGATCGTCCTCGGGCGTGGGTTCAGGTTCCGCTATGCTTCGTATCGCGGTTATCAACCAAATTATGATCGCTACCTCGCTTTCGAGCGTTGCAGTTGCCGCTTTTGGTACCGTCAACACCGTGATCAGCTTTGTATCCGGATTGATGGTCGGCGTCGGGATGACCTGTGCGATGATTGCAGGCATGATCCTCGGCGAGCAGGATCGTACTGCCGCTCTGACGCTTGTCAAGGTGACGGTTAGGCTGGTGCTGACCGTTAGTATCGCGCTGGCTGCGGTACTGTTGATCTTTGCGAATGTGATAGCCGCAATCTTCAAGGGAACCGAAGATACGGCGAACGCTGAGCAAACGGCTCGTCTGGTTGCGCGAGGGCTGCGTTTTTATGCTATCGCTGCGATTTTGTACGGCGTCAACAACGCTTTTGTTAATTACACTCAGGGGATGCGCCGAATGGCACTCTCAAATATCGTATGCTTTTTACAAAATTTTGTATATATAGTCTTCAGCGCTTCTGTTCTGTCCGGTATTATTAAGGGCAAAAATGAGACAGACGCGGTGTGGATATCCTTTATAGTTTGCGAGGTGTTGACTTCGCTTACGATTTTTACCATTGCTGCCGTACAAAAGCACGGTATGCCCAAGGGCTGGAAGGACTTTCTCTTTTTGAGAAAGGATTTTGGCGTAGCGGAAGAAAATCTCTTTGAAGCGTCTATCTTCTCCTATGATGATCTTATGCCCACGGTTGAAGCTGTTCGCAACTTCTGCAAAAGCAAGGGCGCCGATGAGAGGAGCAGCCATATGGTGCCTCTTGCCGTTGACGAGTTGTGCGACAACACGCTCAAGTACGGCTTTGTTATCGGAAAGAACAGTATCGATATACGCGTGATATGTATGAACGACGGCTGGGTTGTACGATTCAGGGACAACTGCAATGCTTTTGATCCTACCAAGTGGCTTAGAGATCATACTGATGAAGGGGACTCTGCCCTGCACATAATCAACAACGAGGCGCGAAGCATCAAGTATCTCAGCACTCTCAATCTGAACAACCTGACGATAAAACTTTGATAAAATTAAAAACTTAAGGCGGTGCCGAATATTCGGCTTTTATGCCTTATTTATTGTGTTTTGTCAAATTGTCCGAGAATTTACATTTATATATAAGTGTAAAATCGATTGTTAAGAAATCAAGGCGTAAGCCGCAGCCTTAAATTTTGCAGTAATGCGGATTCCTATTACAAAGATTATCAATGGTGGCTGTTACGTACCCAAGACGGCGTCTGGGAAGTTGTCTATAACGGTTATTGATAACTAATGTTGTAATATGTTTAAAAATTTAGAGACTCCAGGCAGTGAAAAATACAGCGAAAGCAGATCGGCAGTTGTTTTTTAATCGAGCCGGGTAATATGTTGTAATATGCATTTTCAAAGAGCCTTTAAAAATATATATTTTATTTAATTCTAAT
>DEKP01000024.1 GCA_002353935.1 Ruminococcaceae bacterium UBA2719
CAACCACACTATCAGGTCTTGTGCCATATGCGTTGTTGTTGTCTTTCCAAACCTTATGTATGCTTACGGTAGTAGTAGGTACATTAGTTAATATTGCGCTATTGTTGCCTTCTTCTTGAGTCAGATAGCTGGTATAGCCATCAACTGGCAGTTCTTCTACAGAATAACTGTACAAATTGTAATCATCATCATACTTGGGCAAATTGGTAAAGATATGTTTCCAGTTGTTTTGATCATTCAGTTCAAATGGTTCACCATAATCTTCTCCATTTCTCTTAAGTTGAACAAAAATGCCCGCAGGACGCAAAGGTGTTACATCTCCAACCCACTCTTTTTTCACTTCAAAGGTCGTAGGTTCAAAGAGTGAAACTTTTACTATATTGCTATTTATTCCTGTGATAAAGTCTACTGGTTTTTGTTCTAAATCATCCCAAACATTCCAATCGCAGTATGAACCGTTATATGCTAGCTTTGTTTCATAATTTGTATCAGGCGCTTTCATTTTGACATATATGTAGGAAACTGAGTTGGATTTTAAAATGGCAGGTACTAAAACGTCTGGATTTTCTTCATCTTCAGCAAGATACTCAAAAGCAAGGCTTTTCACAATGCTTTTATCTGTTGTTTCAGCGTTGTATTCATACCAAATACTGTTCTTGCTGTTTTCGTCCAGTTTGCCCGGCTGAGAATCTTCGGAATACCAAACATGGATTATATAGCCTTCTCTTTCCGGATCGGATGTATCTACGCCCTCAAAGGTACCTTGCCAATAATTATTTTCGCCGGGGGCAAATATAAAGCCGTCATCCTTGCGCACATAACTCTCAATGCTGTCATACAACACCAGATTAGTTACTTTTGCAGCGCCTGTGTTTACGCAAAGCCGATAAGTATATTCTTCACCGGGAGAAGCATTTACTGTGCCGGTCTCATATTTTACAGTGTTAGGGGTCAAAACCGACTTTTGAAGCGACTGGTAACTGGAAATTGCATTATTTAAATCGAATCTAGCAGAGGAAATGTAAAAATCGTTTTCTATTTTTTTAGTCTCATTTATATCACGCTCTCCGTTCAGATCATCTTCCTTACGATGATAAGATTTAGAACCTGCAACGATTCTTCTGCCATCTAAATACTCTGCTTCGGAATAGGCTCTATTAGTATAGGACTTACCATACTTTATATAACTGTCATAGCTAATAGAAAATGGAAACTTAATACTAATAGAAACCGGAAAGCCATAGAGCCAAAACGGCTCATCTTTAAAGTTAAAACGCAATGCTATATGGGTTCTGCCAGCCCCCTTCCAGTTTGGAGTTATTTTGATTTCGACGTTATTTTTAAGAAGAGTCTTAAACGATGACTCGTCTATAGGTTGAAAATCTTTGTCAAGTATAGAGAGATTACTATAATCAATATTATCTATAGAATCAAATAATGATGAGAGCAACTCTTCTTTCGTCGTTTCCAGATCTATGCCTGCAGGCAAGACATCATAAATTCCAAAAAAACTCACCATGTCTTCAGGATGATAAAAATCCTTATAACGTTCTTGATAAAACCCTTGAGTTTTTGCCAAACTAAAATAAATAGTGTAATCGCTAGTAAAACGTTCTTCGTCTGCTTTATTAGTAATAGTACCGACTTGTTTTTCAACACCTTGTTGATAGACTATTCTAGGAAGATTATAAATTTCCCAATAAGCTATAGCTTCTGAACGCTGGCGATATTCGTGGTATTTTTCTTGATCTTTGTCAGCTATAAACTCACTGTCGTAATTAATTGCAGTCGGAACATGGATTCGTTCTTTAACGCCGTTTCCGTTATCCTTATAAACCTTTATATAAGATAAATTATGTATATTGCCCGTCTCGGGAATATTTTTCATATAGAATCTGGTACAGCACCTTCCTTCGTTAGTATAACTTATACTTTCTTTCATATCCTTGATGATAAAATAATAACCAACTACATTCTTTTCAGCTTGGGTAAAATCAAAATATTTACCCGCTTGGTTTTTAAAGCTGTCAAAAAGAGTATAATTTTCTTCTCCCGCATAACGAACATAGAGGTCAACATCATATTTACCGTAGGGTATATTATTATATAAACCATTTGTTAAGGATGGAAACTTAACAGAATCAAATCTGTAATCAGTATCCCGCATCCACACATTTTCGTGATTTATATTTTCATATAGCAGCAAATCGTCGCCAAATTCCACATCGATCTTAGATCCGGGATACTCAACCGTTAAGTTTATTATCCAAGAAGTAACGTTGCGATATTCTTCTTGAGCTGGATCGGTAGAATTGATATCAGAAGAAACGATATCATTATAATATAAATCTGTTCTACTACTAGAGGGAATCCACCGCTTTTGTACATCATAATTTCCGGGAGGATACTCAAAACTATACTTGGTCAAATTCACCTCTATACTATCTTGAGAAAGTTCTTCCTTAACAGTTTCGCCTTGATATGTACCATAAAGGTATGCTGTGTTATGAATAATCAGATCACCGTTTTCAGTTACAGTCAAGTCTCCGTTCTCAATAAGTTCCGTATTATCCTTTTTATATACGTCCTTTGGATAAGCAACAATTATAGAATCATTAAGATGATATTCAGCTTTTGTTCCTGTTTCGTCATATCCATAGGGCGTTATAGGCTCTCCGGCAATGGAATACAACTTACATTCTTTCGAAAAACTATCTTTAATATAATTAATATTCGCAGTTCTCCAAGCAACAAAGTCATTTTCAGGATCATGTTCTACAGTACCAACAGTAAAATAGTAATCAACCCAGTAATAATCAAAAGGATTTTCTGATATAATCTCTTCAGCGTGAGCTGGTTTAGTTTTATTCTTTTTTAATATATATTTTTCTTTTCCCCATTTGTGTTCATAGTGACGTTCAAAACTAAGTCTTACAGAGTTAGAAACCGCTAAAGGCTCTTGATTATCATTTACTTTTAGCGTAGCCTGTCCCTCGTAATTAAGATTGTGATCACAAAAATCCAAATATTCTTCCGGATAACGTTCCCCAGTAGAGCTAATAGTAAATTCAAACTGAATATGACCCACAAAATTTTTGTCTTTTTCAATTTTTTTATGATTAGTAAAGACTAGCTCTTTTTTACCATATAAACTTTCTCTTTTTTCATTAAAATCAAAATTCCAGTCTTTACCTTGGGTTATCTGAGTCGAAGATATGTAATTTGCATCGGCGATTATTGTTGAAGACCAATTAGGGTTATTGGAACCATAAGCATATACTAAGTTAGGGATGCTGATCACAACTTCGCCCTCTTCATAGTCTCTGTCAACCTCATCATTCATACAAGTTATTTGAACCTTTATAAGACGCGATTCACCTTGGGTATATCTCAGATGCGAAGCATTCCAGTTGATCTCTGTCAACGGAGTTTGTCCGTTATCAACAGTAGAATCATAAAAGACCAGTCCAAGACTCCATGGGTTTTCGCCGTCACCTGTCTGTACGGGCAGTGTTTTTATGCTGTCAAGCGGCGGCAGCAAGTCTTTTGCACTTTTTGGCGGTGAAGCTTGAGAATCTTCAACGGCCTGCTCTTCCTGCTGGAGCTCTTCATTTTGCGCTTCCTGCACATCTTGAGCAGGTTGCTCTTCCTGTACATTTTCCTGTGCCGATTCTGACACGCCTTGTGGCACTGCTTCATCCGCAGCGTTAACAACTATTCCCTGTGCAAAAACAGAAAACAACAGACACAGTGCGCATAAAATCGACAATGTTTTCGTTATTTTTGAATTTTTCATAATTGATTCTCCTTTTCTATAGTTTTTGTTTCAAGTTCAATTTACGAACATATAACGTTTAGAAAAATATGAACATATAATCGAAGATTTTATAACAAAAAATTAATAATTAGAAAAGCCAATAACAGATTATACTACCTCTAGTATTCTTTTAAGCATATTATACATCAAATTTTTTCATATTACAAGCAGAAAAAAGTCCGCGTATTTTGTTAAATTTACCCAAAGCTTTATTAATATAAAGCTTGAATGAAAAAGTGAAGTCAAGGTAAAAATACGCTGGCACACGATATCGTCCAAACTGATTGAAATTTAAGGCTATTTTGACAGTGCAAGCGTCAAAATCAAGCCGATTTTCCTGTTAATTACAATTATCAGCGCACAGCAAAGCTGACAGATTGCCTTCCGATTTTGTCAAAGCGAACGCAACCTGCCTTTATGCAGTATTTCGCGGTCACTGCCTGCAAAATCGTTAGTTTACTTTTTAATAACGAAGGATTTAGATTCACCTCGTCTGAGGGAATGCTGTGCAATCCCAAACATTCCAAAAGGAGCTCAACTCCCTTTCGGTTCTCTGCTTCATACGGTGATTTACCGCCAAGCTTTTCTCGTCTTGTGCTGTTAATGTTGTTAAGAAGCAGCGCAATATCCTCCTGCGTATAGGGATTAAAACTCTTGCCCTTCGGGAGAACATACCGGATATATTCATGGTTCTTTTCAAGCTGTGCCTTTTGCCATGAAGCCTGCGGATCACAGTAAAACAACCTTGTTCTCTGTTCGCCCCGATCCGTCTTTTCAATCTCCTGTGTGTACTTAAATTCACTGCCGTTATCTGTTAAGATAACAGGAAATATCTTACGAAAATTCTCCACCCCGACAAAACTTGTCAAATAGTCAAACTGTTCCACAACAGTGGCAGCTTTACCATCTCTCATCAAAAAAATCAAGCATGAGATTGGTTTCCCGAAACAACAGCGTCAGCATACGCTTTCCCTGTTCACGGCATCCTTTTACCGTGTCCATTTCTACAACCTTGGTATTGGGATGCTTTTCCATGTATTTCAAAAAATCAGTGTAGGTTCGCGTTTGACGGAACTTCTGGTTTTGAAAAGCCTCGGATTCTTCCCGTTTAATTTTCCTCTGCTTGTAGGATACCTTCCTGCGCAAATCGAAGTTGTTGACTTTCAGTAATCCGGCGTCAATATACCGGTACAGCGTCCGTGGAGAAACGCCGATTTCTTTGCCGTGTTCCGCATAAATATAGGAAATCGACTGCCCTTTGCGAATCAGCGGTGCAACAAGTTCGCTGATTCGCTTAAGTTCTTCCGCATCCGCGTGAGATTTGCTGCGAGCCTTGGAATAACGCTTTTTTGACATCGCGTCCGCTTGGTTTGCTATGTAGTAAAAACGGTCGCATTTGCATTTTCTGCGTCTTTTACAAACGTTACAAACATACGGCGGTTTCTGCAAAACCGAGCAAGGCGAATTGTCATACTTGTTACAAAGCTCCCTGCAATTAAAGTCAAAACACCATACACAATTGCGTTTGCAGTCAAAGTTGCAGCAAAGGTTATTTTCCTCACATTCATTTGCAAACCGACAGTCGTTTCCGTGCGGTTTTGAACCTTTTGAGGGAGTCCTGTTCAGTTTTATTTCATTGGAAACAGCAGTAACTGACATACCGATTTTTTTCGCAATTTCTGTTAAAGTCATATGCTGATAGATTCCGCTTTCTATTACGATTCGTTGAGATAAATTGATTCTGCTCATATTAACCTGCTTTCAGCAGGCAGTAACCAAAACCATTCTATCACGCTGACCGTCAACCTTGACTGAACGCTGAGAAAAATGCTGAAAAGTTTTTGAAGGCAACGGAAACTCGGAAATATCCAAATATATACCCTGCATTTTTGACAACGTGAGCCTCAACTAACCGAACAAAAATTTCGAAAAAACTTGGGGTTCACTTTGTCGATTTAGGTTTAATACAAAAACGAGCTAAACATATACCTACATATATAATTATACATATAACATTAGGCCCCTTGATATAGATCTGCATATCAAAGAGCCTTTTCATTCTTTAAGAAATTATTTGTTTTTAAACAAAATACACATCATAATCGCCGTAATTTACTATTATATATTCCAAATTACCTCCATTATCTAAAATAATATTATATTCAGTAGAAGTTCCTCCATCATAAGTCACAAACAACCCATATTCGTAAATCTCATATTTACCTTTTTTCACATTACCCGATGCTGTATCAAGATAAAGCTGAAGATCGGTTTCCGAAGTAAATTTAAGATAGCAGGCCTTATATTCGTTTCCGAAAACTACTCGCGGATTTATTTGCTCTCCTGTAGTATGATCAACCACACGCTCAACTGTAAAGTTTTTTCCTGAATATGTAATATTATTGAAATTTTTCTGAAATTCAGATTCAGAAACAGTTTCCTGATTTTTAGCATTCGTATCATCAATTAAAACAACTTCTGTTCCCTCAATGAAAAAATCTTCCGATACGTGAGTTTCTGTCAAGATACTCTCATTTACTGATCCCGTTTTATTGATATCTTTATTTGTTGAAACTGTATTTTTAAAAGCAACAACTCCCACTCCGGCTACCAGTACAAGCACACAAACAACGGTAATTAAAATTACTTTTTTATTCATCGTTATTATTCCCGCTTTCTTTTTCTTTTAACTGTTTGAGAATAGCGCTCTGTTTAATCATTTTTCCATTATGAAAAATGTAATCATCGGTATCTTTAAGGCTATTTATATCAATATCGGAAAAATTATCATAAAAATCAGTGCTTTCTTTCTCAATCTTTTTTCCACCGTTTGAAATAGTTTCTTCTATCTTCTTTTGATGATCAGCTTTGTTAAAAATCAGACTATACATACCATCGTAAATATAGAAAACGATAATATATTCAGTTGTTGCAGGAATAATAAAAATATAAAATACTGCGCACACTATAATCAGAGCAACAACTGATTTTGAAAACGCCATTATTGTTGTTATACTTGCAAAAATAATTAAAAAAGCCAAGAGCCAAACGGTAGCAAAAAAATTATTCTTAAGTTCTCCAAAAGACATAAGAAAGCTGTTTTTGTAAACATTAATTGGACTT
>DEKP01000032.1:0-14731 GCA_002353935.1 Ruminococcaceae bacterium UBA2719
TCTCCTTTCTTATTTTACCAACCCAGGATTTCATTACCCTCGTGCTTTAAAAACTTTCTTATAGATCTCAGGCTTCCCAAAGAACCTACAAGCACTCCGGCTAAAATAAATCCACCTATTATCGGCCACATTACATTGGTAAACGGTACGTATTTAAACGGCAAAATGTGTTCTACCGCCGAGATAACCGCATTGCTCAAAGCCGCAAGCAGCCCTATCGCTACTCCTGCCGAGATCAGACCGATTACTACGCCTTCTATGACAAAAGGTATACGTACAAATGCATCTGTAGCTCCGACAGATTTCATAATGCTTATTTCAAATCTGTGAGAATACATTGTCATTCTTATAGTATTAGATATAATAAACCACGAAATAATCGCAAGAGCCAGTATTATCCAAAAGCTCATCATCGTAACCAAGGTGTTTAGGCTGGTCAGCTTTTCTGCAACTTCACTTCTTGACGACACACTTGCAACGCCGTCAATTTTTAAAAGCTGAGCTACCGTGTCATCATATTTAGACAAATCTGCCATAGTAATATGATAGGCGTGCGGCAAAGGGTTGTCGTCTCCCGACATATTTGAAAATACCTCTTCGCCCAACACGTCTCTATACGCGCTGATAGCCTCATCCTTAGGATAAAAGGTGGCTTCGGTTATATTATCTAATTTTTCCAAATTTTTTCCAATATATACAGCTTCTAACTCAGAAATATTATCATCGAGGTATACTGTCGTTACATTATTGTCTCCAACAGAAGATACAACTCCCGATACATTTACCGTAAGCATAATAGCAGAGCCTGTAATGAGCAAGCAAGAAATCAAAACGCCGATAGAAGCTAAACTCATCATTCTGTTGTTCCAAAGGTTTTTAAATCCTTCTTTTAAAAGATATCCGAAACTACTAAAACTCATACCCAAAACCTCCGTTAAATAGCAACGGTGCTTTCAATAGCGCCGGTATCTGAAATTACTTTGCCGCCATCAATCCTAATAACACGCTTGCCAAAGCTTTGAACAAGATCATGCTCATGGGTTACAACTAAGACAGTAGTGCCGCGTTTATTGATTTCCGATAACAATTCGATTATTTCATAAGACATCTCGGGATCAATATTACCAGTAGGCTCGTCCGCTATAATAAGCTCGGGGTTATTAACCAAAGCACGCGCCAAACTTACTCTTTGCTGCTCGCCGCCGGAAAGCTCGCTGGGATGGTCATTAGCTTTATTGCCAAGGCCAACCAAATCCAAAATATACGGAACTCTCTTTTTTATGGTACTGTTTTTCTTTCCTATACAGCGCATAGCAAAAGCTACGTTCTCATAAACCGTCATTTTACTTATAAGCCTAAAGTCCTGAAAGACGATACCCATAGTACGTCTTAAATACGGAACTTTTCGGCGTTTTAAATTTTCCAGATGCATTCCGTTTACGATGATTTTACCGGAAGTTGGCGTCTCTTCATGCATAATAAGCTTCAAAAACGTGCTTTTTCCGGCTCCGGACGCACCTACTATAAATACAAATTCGCCTTTATCTATAGAAAGCGACACTTCATCTAAAGCGTGAGCCTGATTAGAGGTATAAACTTTAGATACATTTCTAAATTCAATCATTATTTATCGTCCTTATCAGATAATTTGATTTATGTTCATTTTCAAAAACTTTATTGTGAAAAACAGAACATAAAACCGTTCATACTGCTAAACTACGTAATTTATAAGTACTAAATCAATCAAGCACAAATTAATACTTAGTCGGTGTGGATGTTAAATATTTTTTAACCATCAACGCTACTTTAAATACAATAGCGTCTTCAAATTCTCTAAGGTCAAGACCTGTCAGTTTCTTGATTTTTTCAAGTCTGTAGACCAGAGTGTTTCTGTGTACAAACAATTTTCTCGATGTTTCGGAAACATTGAGGTTATTTTCAAAGAATTTTTGAATTGTAAACAAAGTTTCCTGATCAAGGCTTTCAATAGAACCGCGTTTGAACACTTCTTTCAAGAACATCTCGCATAAAGTTGTAGGCAACTGATAAACCAGACGAGCAATGCCTAAGTTGTCATAGCTGATTATGGTGCGCTCGGTATCAAAAACTTTACCTACCTCTAAAGCGACCTGTGCTTCTTTAAACGAATGAGCAAGATCCTTTATCCCAACTACTGTAGTTCCGATTCCAATTACGCAGTGTGTATAAAATTCTGTTGAGAGCGTATCTACGATACTGCCTGCGAGTTTTTCAATATCTTTGGAATCTATACCCTGCTTTATTTCTTTAACCAGAGCTATATCTGTCTCGTTGATATTAATAACAAAATCCTTGCTCTTATCAGGGAAAAGATTTTGTACTACATCATAAGCAGATACCTCAGTCTTGGAGGTTATCTTTATTAACATTGCAACGCGGCTGACCTCGCTGTTAAATCTGAGTTCGCGTGCCTTTAAATATATATCTCCCGGCAAAATATTATCAAGTATTACATTCTTAATAAAATTGCTTCGATCATATTTTTCATCATAATATTGCTTTATACTTGCAAGCGACACCGCAAGCAGCTGAACATATTTTTGTGCTGTTTCATCTGTTCCCGAAACAAAAACAGCATACTCGGCTCTTGATGAAGAACCAAAAGATTTGTATGTATGCCCGTTGATAACAAACGGAACTGTTGCGCTGAGTGTTTCCGGGTTGATGTTCTCGTTGACCTCGCCAATTCTGCCAAGCTCAGAACAGGCTATAACAACAGAAGTCTCGTCAACCACACCTATGTTTCTGTCGATTGCGTCCTTCATCTGATGAATTACGCCTTGAAATAGTCTATTGGACATAGTTTGCCTCCGAAAAATAATAGTCAAAATACCGAACGATTTGGTGAAATATATAAAATATCACCGATATCATATACATTTTACACAAAACACGAACAAAAAGCAACCTTTTTTTTAAAACTCATTGTGATTTTCAATATGAAATATATAAAAAATAATAAATTATTCATATTTATTGCACAACATTAATTTTTTACAAGCATAGTTCTAAACAGATAAAAAATTTGTATTCACTTTAATATAACACAAAAAAATCCCTTTGCAATCGCGTTTTTTACGTTTGCAAAGGGAAAAACAAATTTTATAAATCAATTAAATCAACAATTTGATTTTTGCAAAAATATTAAAAATATTCTTAAAATTACAATTTTGAAAATTTTTTGTGAACAAAAACTTTGATGCAATTAAAGCGTTAAATATGTTTGATATATTTTTATATAAACAAACGCTTAAAATTCGTTAAAAGCAATTTTGTTAAAATTGAATTATTTAAATATAATTTTTTGATCGTCTTTAAATCAGTTAGTTATCGTCTGCTCGGTTTCTTTATCAAAGATATGAATCTTCTCAAGATCAAAGGCAATCTCTATATTATCGCCGGGCTTAGCCTTTGAATATGGCTCTACTCTTGCTGTAACAGGAATTCCGCCGATGTTTACGTACAAGTAAATTTCAGCACCCATAAGCTCGGTTACGTCAACATTAGCTTTTACTACGCCGTTGCCGTCATTGCATTTCTCTAAGAACTCGGGTTCATCATGAACGTGTTCTGGACGAATGCCAAATACAACTTCTTTTCCGACATAAGCATCCAAGCAGTTATCTTTGTTTTTAGAGTCAGGTAAAACGATAGAATACTCATCAAATTTCAGAGCATATTTTCCATCCTGTTTTGCAAGAACAGCATCGATAAAGTTCATTTGAGGCGAACCGATAAAGCCAGCTACAAATTCGTTGCAAGGGTAATCGTAAAGATTTTGAGGTGTATCAACCTGCTGTATGAAACCATCTTTCATAACAACAATACGGGTACCCATTGTCATAGCCTCGGTCTGATCGTGGGTTACATAAATAAATGTTGTCCCAAGTCTTTGATAAAGCTTTGAAATCTCGGTTCTCATATTAGCTCTGAGTTTTGCATCAAGGTTAGACAGCGGCTCGTCAAGTAAGAACACCTTAGGATCACGAACGATAGCACGACCAAGGGCAACACGCTGTCTTTGTCCACCGGACAACGCCTTTGGCTTTCTGTCCAAATATTCTTCAATACCAAGAATTCGAGCAGCCTCGCCTACTCTGCGTTTAATCTCATCTTTCGGCATTTTTCTTAGTTTTAGTCCGAATGCCATATTATCATATACAGTCATGTGCGGATATAATGCATAGTTTTGGAAAACCATTGCGATATCTCTATCTTTAGGTGCTACATCATTTGCAAGCATATCCCCAATATAGAGTTCTCCCTTTGAGATATCTTCAAGACCGGCAATCATACGAAGTGTTGTAGATTTTCCGCAACCTGAAGGACCTACAAGAATAATAAACTCCTTGTCTTCAATCTCAAGGTTGAAGTCTGTAACTGCGGTAACTCCGCCGTCATAAATTTTGTAAATGTGTTTCAATGAAACTTTAGCCATGTGTAAACCTCCATTAATACCCGCTTTCGCAGTCGTATTATAATACAATAAATACTATACCACAAAATATTTGGTATTACCACTTATTTTTTCACTAAATATTCTGTCTAAAATTTATATAAATTTCCCATATCACTAAAAAACGTTTCATTTTTTGGTAAAATTATACAATATTTTTAAGAGCTGAAAACGCAACCTCCTCTGATAGCTCTTTAGCTTGTCCCATATCGAGCGTATCGTCCAAACAAAGCGCACCCATACGCACTCTTTTAAGCCCGATTACCGTGTAGTTTAGAACAGCGAACATTCTTTTTACCTGATGAAACTTACCTTCACATATATCAAGCGTTACTGTGTTTTTATTTATACTATGAACAAAGGCAGGCTTACATACCGTGCCATCAGAAAAAATTATTCCTTTTTTAAACTCTTCTACAATATCTTCATTTGCATTCTTATCAAGCGTTGCTATATACTGCTTGTATACATTTTTATTAGGCGACAACACCCTGTGTGCATAATCACCGTCATCCGTAATTATCAGCAATCCTGTGGTATCTTTATCCAGTCTGCCGCACGGAAAAAGATTGGCTCGCTTCATATTGTCCGGTAATAAATCTATTACTGTTTGAGCTTTTTTATCTTCGCTCGCCGACAAAACTCCCGGCGGTTTATTTAACATATAATATACATGTTTTTTATATTTAATAACTTCTCCGTTTATCGAAATTTTATCCATATCTGTGCTGACTTTAAAATCAGGAGAAGTACAAACTATAGAATTAACCTTGACTCCCTTTTGCTTTATTAATTTTTTTATTTCTTTACGAGTCATTGTTGTTTGAGAAGATATGTATTTGTCGATCCTTATTTTTTCACTCATTTGATGTCTCCGTATCAATATTAATAAGCGGATAAAGCGGCGCTGCGTAAAGCATGGATGAAAGATGAGCTGCAACCACCTTACCGTTACACGCCACAATGGTTGCGAAATCGGAACTCTCTTTAAGACTGTAGGTATATTGCTCAGCCTTTTCTCCTAAATACGAACTAAGATCAAACCCCTGCGCCTTTTGCAGATTGTTATAATCAATATAAACACCTTCAAACTCTGGCGGCAAAACTATAGAGCGTGCATCATACAGTTCATCCGCTATATATCCGAATTGCTCCAAAAACTTTATACAATCATCTTCACTGTTAACTTCAAGGCTGTATTTTTTTCCGTCAATAGTCATTGTGTCAGGTGAGGTTCTTAAAGCGCTGAACAAAATTATACCGCAAATCACCAAAAGCGATATTATAGCTACCAACGTAAATTTAATCGTTTTTGCGTTTTTGACCTTGATTGAATAGATAAACATTTTTTCACCCTTTCGAGTTTGTCCTTTATACTATATATATGAAAGGGTAAAAAAGTTATGAAATTTTATAAAAGATATTTTAAGATATCGCGCGGAGTTTTTGCAAATTTTTTCGCTCCCAAACTCAGCATACTGACATAAGTTCCATAACCGTATAGTACGCCTATAAAATCGACTTTGCTGTTTATTGCTCCTTGTGCGTCAAAACAGGTATCCCCTATCATAACAGCGTCTTTGCCGTCCGATATTCCAACCAAATTCATCGCACATGGAATCAGCTCCGCTTTGTTTTTTCTCGAACCGTCTTTTAAAGATCCGCATACTGCGTCAAAATAATCATAAATTCCGATAGCCTTCAGTGATTTTTCAGCAAGCTCCTGATTTTTTGATGTGCATACAACAAGCTTCATATCAGTATTTTTAAGCGTTTCGAGTACATCGGTCACACCGTCAAACAACAAGTTTTCCTGAATGCCGACTCTATTATAATGTTCACGATATATAGAGAGCGCTCTCATAACTTCATCATGAGTAAGCCCGCAAAGCTTCTCAAAAGTACGCGTGAGAGGAGGTCCGATATACTGTGAAAAATCCGATAAATCAGGACAAGCTTTTTTCATTTCTTTTAAGGTCAGCTCTATACATTTTTTTACACCCTCACCGCTTTTTGACAATGTCCCGTCAAAGTCAAACAGCACAGCCTTGTATTTCGACATTTTCATCACCGATTAAGATTGTATTTTAATATATATAAATTGTCAAGGATAGAAAACTGTATAAACCAGTCTCTTTTTTGATATTGTTTGGCGACAATAGGGCCTGCATTAGATATATTTTACAACGTTTTGTTGTAAAATTGTTACTACAAATTGTTGTGGTGTATAATCAAAGCGGTGATAAAAATGTACAGACGAATCAAAGATTTGCGGGAAGACTTGGATCTGTCCCAAAGCGAAATAGCAAAAGCGCTTTCGTGCACACAACAAGCATACAGCAACTATGAACTGGGAACAAGGGATATTCCGACAGACATTCTTATAAAAATGGCAGACTTATTCAATACCACAACTGATTATATTCTTAATCGCACAGACAAAAAGTAAAACAGCAGGTTGTATCCTTTTGATACAATCTGCTCTTGTTTTGTGATTATAAAAAAAGCATATTAAAAATTTTACC
Source organism: Ruminococcaceae bacterium UBA2719 (assembly GCA_002353935.1). Classification (GTDB taxonomy): domain Bacteria; phylum Bacillota; class Clostridia; order Oscillospirales; family Acutalibacteraceae; genus Ruminococcoides. The sequence goes on from DEKP01000032.1 coordinate 7,021, forward strand.
TTTTCTATATTTAAAGCAACACTGCAAGTATCAGTATTAATTGACATTTTTACTGCGCGGTGATAAAATTATCTTCAAATACAATTTCAAATAAATTTGGGAATGGTGAAATAATGAAACTAGGAATCGTCGGGTTGCCGAATGTCGGCAAAAGCACGCTTTTTAACGCTATTACAAACGCAGGAGCACAATCGGCAAATTATCCGTTTTGTACCATCGAGCCTAACGTAGGCGTTGTTGCCGTACCGGACAAAAGGCTGGATGTGCTTTCGGATATGTATCATCCGGACAAGTACACTCCCGCTACAATTGAATTTGTTGATATAGCAGGGCTTGTCAAAGGAGCTTCCAAAGGTGAAGGTCTGGGAAACAAATTTCTCTCTAATATAAGAGAATGCGATGCTATCGTTCATGTTGTAAGGTGTTTTGACAACGATGATATTATTCATGTAGAAGGCTCTGTTGACCCGATTAGAGATATTGATACTATAAATCTTGAGCTTATTTTGTCGGACGAAGAAATCATCTCAAGGCGAATCGACAAAGCTCAAAAAATGGTAAAAGGCGATAAAAAATATCAGTCTGAGGTTGAATTTTTTAAACGCGTACAAGCTGCGCTCAACGACGGAAAAACCGCTCGTCAGGTCGAATGCGACGACGATGAAAAAGCGCTTTTAAGCGAAGTCTCTCTACTTACAAACAAACCTATCATCTATGCCGCCAACATGAGTGAAGATGATTTTTCTAACGGAATAGAAAACAATAACAGACTCAAAGCTGTAGAAGAGCTTGCAAAAAGAGAGGGCGCAGCAGTTTTTCCGATTTGTGCTGAACTTGAGGCAGAAATTGCGGGCATGGAAAAAGACGAAAAAGAGCTTTTCCTATCTGATATGGGACTTGAACAATCAGGTCTTGACAGGCTGATAAATGAATGTTATTCCTTACTGGGTCTTATATCATATCTTACAGCCGGCAAGCCGGAGGTCAGAGCCTGGACAATTAAAAACGGTACAAAAGCTCCCCAGGCAGCCGGCAAAATACACACAGACTTTGAACGCGGATTTATCAGAGCAGAAGTTGTCTCTTTTGACGATCTTATCTCCTGCGGCAGCATGAACGCTGCAAAAGAAAAGGGACTTGTCAGAAGCGAAGGCAAAGAATACGTCATGAAAGACGGCGATGTTGTTCTGTTCAGATTTAACGTCTAATTTCATAGCGTTATAACAATATTACAAATTATAAAATTCCAATAAAATATATTTATATTATAAACTCAGGGCTAAGATCACAATTCTTAGCCCTTTTTATTTTTCTCTGCTTTTCAATATTTTGTAAAAATGCATTTTATTTGACAATATATATTGTATCTCGTATAATTAATATGTATAAATATGTGACAATATAATATATTGTTTGGTATAAATTTATTAAAAGCCGGGTGAATGTATTGAAAGAGCTTTTTAAAATGATATTTTCTTTTAATTTTAAGGGCGTTTTTTATGAAAAAACTGACAATGCCTTTATTCAGTTTTTTCGTTATTGCTTTGTCGGCGGTATTGCAACTTTGGCAGAAGGCGCAACGCTATGGCTGATACAACACTTTATTTTTAAAGATTCCAGCAAAGCGCTTGTTTATGTTTCTCAGGGTATAGCGTTTATCCTTGGGCTGATTGTAAACTTTGTTTTATCAAAGCTTTTTGTATTTCAGCAAAAAAGCGAACGCACCAACGCCGCAGGAGAATTTTTTACATACGCTATCATTGGAGTTATAGGGCTCCTGATAAAAGAAGGGCTTTTATGGATATTCAATATCAAGCTCTCGATACACTATATGATTGTATGGGTGATTTCAACAATAATCGTGCTGGTTTGGAACTATGTAGCGAGGCGCGTTATTCTATACAAAAAGACTAAGTAATTGTGATTGATTAAAGATCAGTATAAAATTAAAATAAATTTTCGGAGGATATGTATGGCAAAAGAAAAGGTAGTGATTATCGGAGCCGGTCCTGCAGGACTGACTGCCGCAATTGAGATGTTGAAAGACGACGGACAAGAAAAATACGACGTAACGATCGTTGAAGAAAGCGACGTTTTAGGCGGTATCAGCCAAACCGTTCGCTATAATGGAAACCGAATGGACATAGGCGGTCACCGGTTCTTTTCAAAAGATCAGGAAATTATGCAGTGGTGGAGCGATCTCATGCCTTTGCAGGGAAAAGAAGCCTACGACGACAAAGTATTAGGCAGAGAAAAGCCCCTGTCTGACGGCGGACCAGACCCTGAAACAGAGGATGTAGTTATGCTTGTCAGAGACAGAGTATCTCGCATTTACTATAACCACAAGTTCTTTGACTATCCTATCAGCATGAAAGCTCAGACAATAAAAAACATGGGCTTTGCTACTACAATGAAAGCCGGTTTTTCATATATTAAATCTGCTGTACATAAGCTTCCCGAAACATCGCTTGAAAACTTCTACATAAATCGCTTCGGTAAAAAACTATACAGCATGTTCTTTGAGGGCTATACAGAAAAGCTCTGGGGCAGACATCCCCGCGACATCTCAGCAGACTGGGGCGCACAAAGAGTAAAGGGATTGTCCATCCGAGCTCTTATTAAAGATATGTTTAAAAAAGCGTTTGGCGGTAAAAAGGACAACAAAAATGTTGAGACCTCTCTTATTGAACAGTATTGGTACCCAAAATACGGTCCCGGTCAACTGTGGGAGTTAGCGGCAGACAAAGCTCAAGGTATGGGAGCCACTCTAATAAAAAACTGTAAAGCCGTAGAAATAGTAAACGATGAAAACAAAATAAGAACAATTGTTTGTGAAACCAAAGACGGCAAAAAAGAGTTTAACGCAGATATTGTTATCTCTTCAATGCCTATTAAAGATCTTATAGGCGGCTTCACAGCGGATATTCCCGAGGATATCAAAGCCGACGCCGAAGGCCTGCCATACAGAGACTTTGTAACTGTCGGGTTGCTTGTAAACAAGCTGAATCTTAAAAACGAAACCAACAAAAAAACTCTTAATAACATAGTACCAGACTGTTGGATTTATGTTCAGGATACAGGCGTAAAGCTCGGTCGTATACAGATATTCAACAATTGGTCGCCGTATATGGTGAAATATCCCGAGGATACCGTTTGGATAGGCCTTGAATATTTCTGCAAAGAAGGCGACAAGTTCTGGAATATGAGCGACGAAGAGTGCATTGAGTTTGCAATAGGCGAGCTTGTTAAAATGGGTGTTGTAAAATCAGAAGATGTTATCGACGCTCACAGAGAGAAAATCAAAAAAGCATATCCCGCTTATTTTGATACCTACGAAAACTTTGACGATGTTATCAAATTTTTAGACAGTTATGAAAATTTATTCTGCGTCGGCAGAAACGGCCAGCACCGCTACAACAATATGGACCACTCTATGCTTACTGCTATCAAGGCTGTTAAAAATATAAAAGCCAATAATTTTAATAAAACCGATGTTTGGAACGTTAACACCGAAAAAGAATATCACGAAATAAAAGAAGAAAAGAAATAAAATGGAAAAAGTAATATCAAAACTTAAAAATTTAACTTTCACAGACTTTTTTAAAAGCCTTGCAAAGCATCCGTACACCTGTGTTGTTCTCATATGTGCACTAACTCTGCCGTTTGGTATGTGCGAAAAATCTAACCTTAACAAATTCTCATTTATCTATGCACTTATTGTATGCACAGCAATACTCAGCGTAGTTATGATTTTGGGCAAAATCGGCGGCGATTATAAAATGAGTGCCATGCTCTTTGCAGCAGCATTTATATATACTGCAGGGTGTATTTATATAATCATAAAAAATGATTTTAATCTCTCCACGCTGTTTTGGCTTTTTACTATAGGGATCGTAGTATTCGCCGTTATTTTAAAAATTGGCGGCAATCTAAATACACAAACCCTTATTGCACTTATGATAACATGCGCAATAATGCTAAGGTTGATTTACGTTTTATATACCGACAGCTTGTCAAGACAGCACGACGTCGGATATTTTAACTTCAAATGGGGACATGCAAATTATATTGAGTACTGGTATAATAACGGCTTAAAACTGCCCGATTTTGACGTCAGAAAAATTTGGCAATATTATCACCCGCCACTTCATCATATGCTTATGGCTTTACTGCTTAGAATATATACTGTTTTGGGCATCGAATATGATACCGCCTGCCAAGCACTTCAGATTCTGCCTATGATATACTCTTCGCTTTGTATGATTGTGTCATACAGATTGTTTAGAATGGTAAAGCTCAACGGTGCGCCGCTTATTTTAGCTATGGCAATTGTGTGCTTTCATCCGACTTTTATTATATTGGGCGGATCTTTTAATAACGATATTTTATCAGTGCTGTTCATTTTACTGTCTGCCATGTGGGCGCTGAGATGGTATCGTGAACAAAGCTTTAAAAATATTATCATTCTTGCTTTGTGTATAGGGCTTGGAATGATGAGTAAACTAAGTGCCTGGATGATAGCTCCGGCTACAGCTTTTTTATTTTTATATTCCTTTTTCAAAAATATTAAAAACGCCAAAAAATACATTCCTCAATTTATTGTATTTATTGTAATTTGCGCGCCACTTGCACTATGGTGGCAAATTAGAAACAACATTGCATTTGGTGTTCCGATTACCTATGTTCCGTATTTAAATGAAAAAAGTGCAATATATTCGGGAAACATACCGCTGTTTAAGCGTTTGTTTGATTTTACATCCGGCGGACAGCTAAATTACGTTTACGATGCATTTACAGATTACGGAGCGCCGTACAACGAGTTTAATCCTACTGTGGGATTATTTAAGACCGCCATATTTGATGAAGGCAAAAACGGCATATCAGTAGTAAACTTCCCTCAAATCAAATTTACAGGACCGATATTGTTTTACATTTCAGTAATACTGTTTCTCGTCTGCTTTGCAGCGTTTCTTATCTCTATGTTAAGAAAGAACAGCTCTATTGATAAAGTTACCCGTATATTCTATTTAATTTTCTTCTTTGTTTTCCTCATATCATACTATCTCTTTGCCATAAAATACCCTTTCACCTGCACATACAACATACGTTATTGCGTACCCCTTATTGTGCTGTGCACCATAGGGCTGGGAATAATGGTAAAAGACAAGAAAAAACAAACTCTTTCCTCTAGAATTTTCAAATATTTTGCATATATTTTCACCTTTGCTTTTTGCTTTATGTCCTGCGTGCTTTTTACACAGATTGCATAAGAAAGTTAGTTTTAAAATTTTATAAAAACATTAAAGCCAAAAGGATTTTGACTGCAGTCGTTTTCCTTTTGGCTTTTGATTTTATAGTTCTTTATTTTATATATCAAAAAATTCATCAAGCGTTATTTCACTGTGCTTTGTTCGCAAAGCAATAATGATATCATTTCATCTGATGAAAGCTTCATAGCTGTTGAAAATTCCTCAGATAATATTCTGAAAACATCCTTATATATAATCTCTTCATGTCTGGGCAAGCGTTTTCCGACACTTTCTCTATACTGCATAAAATCATGCAAAGTTCTAAAAAGCATAATCATATCATCGATTTTTCCGGAAGATACTATAGCGCGGTATTTTTCTGATCTGTCGTTATCATTTTCAACCCAATCAATTTTTCTTCCGCTTGTATCAGAAATGATGTTCTCCATCTCTTTTTTACTGTACATAGGATGCATTTTTGAAGTCAGCTTTTCATTATCAGTCGGTACATATATAATTGATCTGTCAGTATCAACCGGTCTCAGAATATAATATTCTCTTGGGACTCCTGTAATGCTGTTAGTATCAACATCTTCAACCTTACACACTCCGACGCTGCCGTAAATAATCATATCACCTGCATAAAACATCTTGATCACCCGAAACACAAATTATTCGAACCAGTTTAAAGTTCATTCGTCTGTATTAATTATAACATATTCTTTTATAAATTGTTATAGGCAGATTATACAAAAACCATCATGTAATATCTTTTAAAAAATTGATATTTTTATCTTCAAAACAGAACAAAAATATGGGGTGGTTCAGAATGAACCACCCCATATTTTTGATATTAATACAACAAGCTATTAACACGCTATTATCAATCTATTTTCGGTAACTTTTCAAATCCCTTTTCAAGTTCTTCATCTGTCGGGATATAATCATCCATTTTACCGTCATGGTATTTCTCATAAGCTACCATATCAAAGTATCCTGTTCCTGTAAGACCAAATACAATTGTCTTTTCTTCTCCTGTTTCTTTGCATTTGAGTGCCTCGTCAATAGCTGCACGAATAGCGTGTGAGCTCTCGGGAGCAGGAAGAATTCCCTCTACTCTAGCAAACATCTCAGCTGCCTCAAAGACCTTTGTCTGTTCAACAGATATAGCCTCCATATAGCCGTCATCATATAACTGGGACAAAATTGAGCTCATGCCATGATATCTCAAGCCTCCTGCATGGTTAGCAGATGGAATAAAGTCGCATCCGAGAGTATACATCTTTGCAAGCGGACAAACCTTACCTGTATCGCAGAAATCATATGCAAACTTGCCTCTTGTGAGAGACGGACAAGAAGCAGGCTCAACCGCAATTATACGATAATCCTTTTCACCTCTTAATTTCTCACCCATAAACGGAGCTATAAGACCTCCAAGATTCGAACCGCCGCCTGCGCATCCTATAATTATATCAGGAGTAATATTGTATTTATCCAACGCTGCTTTTGTTTCAAGTCCGATTACAGACTGGTGTAAAAGCACTTGGTTAAGAACGCTCCCCAAAACATAACGGTATCCGTCACTTGATACAGCTGCCTCAACAGCCTCACTGATAGCACAGCCTAAGCTGCCTGTTGTTCCCGGATGCTCTTTTAATATTTGTCTGCCAACGTTAGTAGTGTCTGAAGGAGAAGGTGTAACAGTAGCTCCATAAGTACGCATAACTTCTCTTCTAAATGGCTTTTGTTCGTAGCTTACTTTTACCATATAAACTTTACAGTCAAGGTCAAAATATGAACAAGCCATAGACAAAGCTGTTCCCCATTGACCGGCTCCTGTTTCTGTTGTAACGCCTTTTAAGCCCTGCTTTTTTGCATAATAAGCCTGAGCTATAGATGAGTTTAGCTTATGACTGCCGGAAGTGTTGTTTCCCTCAAATTTATAATATATTTTTGCAGGTGTACCAAGCTTTTTCTCTAAACAATATGCTCTGACAAGAGGAGAAGGTCTGTACATTTTATAAAAATCCAAAATTTCTTCGGGAATAGGGAAAAATTTTGTATCGTTATCAAGCTCTTGCTGTACAAGCTCTTTACAAAATACGCCTTCAAGCTCTTCTGCTTTCATAGGCTGACAAGTTTCAGGATTTAAAAGCGGAGCCGGTTTATTTTTCATATCAGCTCTAAGATTATACCAAGCCTTAGGCATCTCCTGTTCATCCAAATAAATTTTGTAGGGAATTTTTTGCATATTAATCATTTCCTTTCTTTAATACTAAATTCCAATAACCTCTTTAATATCTGATAAGCTAAATTCATAAAATATTTTTGATACGATATAGGCAGGCGCCTGACTATATCGTTCAATTTGCTATGAAAAATTTTAGATTATCAGCTTATTAAAACTTTTATCAGAAATTAGTATAAAATATTTGGCAATAAATTGCCTTATAAAATAAAAA
>DEKP01000032.1:14782-15005 GCA_002353935.1 Ruminococcaceae bacterium UBA2719
CCTGCGGTGCCACCCTGCTTGACAAATAAAACATTTGTCCTCTTAACACATACTTACATATGCTGGCTTTTTTTACGAAGTGCCACTCCGTCTCACATACTCCCAAAAGGTTTCTGTTTGCCCTCAAAAGTCCATTCAGCTCTATGTTTTCTATCGCAATCTCACCATCTGCGACTCTCTGAAAGAAAATGAATAAAACCTACTCACTCTTCTTCAACGGTTT
>DEKP01000004.1:0-8683 GCA_002353935.1 Ruminococcaceae bacterium UBA2719
GTCTATTATCGGCAAGGCTCAGATTGATATTATTCCGCATACTTATGATGAATACGGTCAGCCGCGCTTGGATTTTGGTAAGATAAGATATCTTTATGACTGAGCGTCCTCAAGTTTTATGAAAGGCAGTCAAAATTTTCGATTGCTTTTCTGTTTTTTGTTTAATTTATGTTGTTTTATATAATATCAACTGAAAAATCCTATTAGTTCCATAAATACTGACAAAGCAACCGAAATATGATATAGGAAACGAAGCCCGGATCGTTTTCATTTTTTCTTTCAAAAACTTTTATAAAAATATTTAAATTTATTGTAACCTTTTACAGAGTTGAGTCGTTTTATTAATGAAGGGGGTAAAAATAGCAGCTTGTTATCTGCTCAACAATATTATAATGTGTAAGTATACTCAAATAGTCAAGTGTGTTTGCCATTATATTTTGTAAATTAGATATTATAATATTAATTGAAATTAATTAAATTTTTGGAGGAATTAAGAATGAAAAGAATTAAAACAGTCAAAAACTCAATTATCTCACTGATACTTATTTGCGCTATATTTGTAAGTGCATTTGCGGTATCAACTGTATCGACGTCGGCAGCGTCTGCACCAAAGCTCAATTTGGTAAATCCTAAAAGCTCAGGATCTTTTGATGTTGTGTGGAATATTGTGCCAAATGCTGTCAAGTATCGTATATATTTTGGCACAACCGGTGGTCGTGGAAACGGTTGGCGTCGCTTTACTGTCCTTAATGCCAGTAGCTGCACCAAACATCCTAATTATCCATCTTTTAAGTTCACTATCAACAGCAGTTCGTTGAGAGGCAGAACGTGGTATAAATATGGAGATGATCAGGGAATTTCCACACCTTATCTCGATAACAAAACTGTTTATAAGTGTCAGGTTGAGGCGCTCGGCGATGGCGATAGGCATCTCGCGTGGACGAACGTAGACTATGCTTATTTAGCTCAAATTAAGGAGATAAAGGTTGAACGCCAAAGTAGAGTATTTAAATACAGTTGGGATCAAGTTGATGGATGCGATGCATATTGTGTAATGGTATCAATAAATAATCAACCATATGAAATCTTTGATCCTGACAATCCTATGATAATATATAATGTTATTTATGATCAGATAAACACAAATATAGTATACAATTATACACTTAGGGTAAGAACTTGCAAAAGAATTAGTAGCAACCGTTATGTTTATGGCCCGTGGACATACAAAAGTGTTTAAAAGCAAGTTTCGTTTTAATAAGATAATATTTATAACACCCACAACAGGGAACCTTATCGTGGTTCCCTGCTTTTTTGTAATCACATTATTTATTATTTATCAGAAAATATATCAAATTTAAAGAAAACACTTGCAATTATAATCCTTTTGTGCTAGTATATATAGGCATTTGGAAACCGTCAGCCAGTTGATGGGGTTCAAATTAGGGCAAAAAGCCAAAATTTGAAGCGGACAGTCCTCTGCTAAAAGCAAGAATGTCTGAAAATATTAGGAGGAAATTATGGACGCATTAAAGAAAATTGCAGAGAGCTCTGTAAAAGAGACTACACCTGAGTTTTCGGTAGGTGATACTGTCAAAGTCAGCGTAAACATCCGCGAAGGAGACAGAGAAAGAATTCAGATGTTTGAAGGTACAGTTATAGCAAAACGCGGCAGCGGTGTCGCAGAGACATTCACTGTTCGCAGATTATCATACGGCGTAGGTGTAGAGAGAGTGTTCCCGCTGCATTCTCCAAACGTTGTTGACGTTAAGGTTGTAAGATACGGTAAGGTTCGCAGAAGCAAGCTTTATTATCTGCGTGACAGAGTTGGTAAGGCTGCGAAAGTTAAGGAAGAAATTCGCAAATAATTTGCAACACAGTTTTATAAAAGGGACTTTTTCAGTCCCTTTTTTGCTAACAAAAAACGCTATGATAACAAAAAAGAGGCAATATTGTGAAACTTAACGATGAAATGTATGACGAAATATTCACTGAAAAAGAAAATAAAAGAGAAGTAATTACTTTAAATAAAAATTCTGCGTGGTCGATTATATACGATTGGTTTAGTTGCATTTTTCCTGCGCTGATTTGTGTTGTTTTGTTGTTGACCTTTGCATTTAGGCTGATAAAAGTTGACGGAACATCGATGGAATCTACTTTGATAGATAAAGATAGAGTTGTTGTAACTAATATTTTTTATACGCCAAAAGACGGAGACATAGTTGTAATCAGTCACGGAGAAGAATATGCCGAACCGCTTATCAAACGTGTGATTGCAACAGAAGGACAGACTCTAAAAATCGATTTCGAAAATGGCGAAATTTATGTAGACGGAGTTTTGCTTAACGAGGATTATATTCAAGGTCAAACGATAGAGGGCGATGCTGTGATACCCGAAGTTATTCCTGAAGGTAAGGTTTTTGTTTTAGGTGATAACCGAACTGTATCTCTTGACAGTCGTTATCAGAAAGTTGGTTTAATAGATGCGTCGTCTATTATCGGCAAGGCTCAGATTGATCTTATTCCGCATACCTATGATGAATACGGTCAGCCGCGCTTGGATTTTGGTAAAGTAAGATATCTTTACGATTGATTTAATGCCTGCTTCAATTAAAGAAGCAGGCATTTTGATGATATTTTATAAATTTACGGTGGTATTATTAATTAAACAGAAAAATTATAAAGAAGTGATAATATGGATAACAAAATGGATATAAACTGGTTTCCCGGTCATATGACAAAAACCAAAAGAAAAATTGAAAAGGATTTAAAACTTGTAGACGCTGTGGTTGAGATAATCGATGCTCGCATTCCTGTTAGCAGCCGAAATCCCGATATAGCTAAACTTATTACTAATAAGCCTCGCGTAGTGTTGCTTAATAAATGTGATATTGCAGACGAAAAAGCAACGCAGTTATGGGTAGATTGTTTTAAAAACAATGGAATAGCGGCATTGCCGGTAGACTGTAAATCCGGCAAGGGCATAAATCAGTTTGTGCCGCTGCTCAGAAAGCAGTTGAGCGAAAAAATTGACCGCCTTAAAAGCAAAGGAATGATAAACCCTTGTATGCGTGTTATGATAGTAGGTATTCCGAACGTCGGAAAATCTACGTTTATTAATAGAATTTCCAAGAAGAATAAGGCTGTATCAGCAGACAGACCCGGAGTTACAAGGGGCAATCAGTGGTTTACGATAGCTAACTGTTTAGAAATGCTAGATACTCCCGGCGTGTTGTGGCCAAAATTTGAGGATAGAACGACCGGGGAGCACCTTGCCTTTACCGGAGCTATAAAGGATAATATTATGGATATCGAGCTTTTGGCTGTTCGGCTGCTTGAATTATTAAAAGAACTCAAACCGCCGATGTTTATATCCAGATTTAAGCTGGAAGATGTGGATTTGGATAATACCGAAAGTGATAAGCTTTTAGAAATAATAGGTAAAAAACGAGGGATGTTAATCTCAGGCGGTGAAGTTGATCGTGAACGAGCAGCTATTATGGTTTTAGACGAGTTTAGATCAGGTAAGTTTGGCAGAATTACGCTGGAATATCCTGAAAATTAAGGTGTTATTATGGATTGGCTTAAATACGAAAAAGAAGCGCTAAAAAAGGGCTACAAAACTATTTGTGGCGTCGACGAGGCGGGCAGAGGTCCGCTTGCGGGTCCTGTATGTGCAGCAGCAGTTATATTGCCCTACAATACAGTTATAGAAGGCGTAAATGACTCAAAAAAGCTCAGCGAAAAAAAGCGCGAGAAGCTTTTTGACGTTATTATCGATACAGCGCTGGCTTGTTCGATTTCATTTGGAACCGTTGAAGAGATTGAAGAACTAAATATTTTGAATACTACTATGCTGACTATGAAAAGGGCAGTAGAAGGACTGAAAATAAAACCCGATTACGCTATGATAGATGGCAACCGTATTCCCGATCTTGATATTGACGCAGAATTTATCATAAAAGGCGACGCGCTGAGTTTGTCTGTTGCCGCCGCGTCAATACTCGCAAAAGTGAGCAGAGACAGGTTGATGTTAGAATATGCAAAAGAGTATCCCGAGTATTGTTTTGAAAAGCATAAGGGCTATGGTACAGCCTTACATAGAGAAATGATATTAAAATACGGACCGTCACCAATCCACAGACCAAGTTTTTTGAAGAAGATTTTAAATAAAGATGAAAAATAATAACAGTAATATTAATAATACTACTCTCGGCAAATTTGGCGAAGATTATGCCGAACAACAGATGAAAAAAACAGAATATAAAATTCTTGATAGGAATTATAGAACAAAATTCGGTGAGATTGATATAATAGCTCAAAAGAAAAACGAAATAATATTTGTCGAAGTTAAAACCAGAAAGGCTGCCCCCTTTGTATCCGGTTCATATGCGGTAAATATAAAAAAACAAAGGCGCATCATAAAAAGTGCTTTTGTGTATATTTCAGAACGTCATTGTGATTTGCAGCCAAGGTTTGATGTCATTGAAATTGAAGTTGATTGCAAGAATAAAAAAGTAACTTCATATAATCATATAGAAAGCGCTTTTATTCAGGAGGGCGAATATGCGGTTTTTTGATTTGCACTGTGATACTCTATACAAAGCGGCTATGGATAATTCAAATTTGTATAATGATGACTATCATATTAATATACTAAAAGCTCAAAAAATAGATACCTATATTCAGATGATGGCGATATGGATCCCGGATGAGATCAAAAATGATTCGGCAGTGTCGCTTTTTAAAAAATGCGTAGATATATATAACAGAGAGCGGTTGTTTGATGAGAAGCGAAAATTTTTTCTGACCGTTGAAGGCGGCTCGGTTTTAGCGGGAGATTTAGATAATATAAAATTGCTTACCGATAATCAAGTTAAGGCGTTGACCTTAACTTGGAATGGAGAAAACGAGCTTGCGTTCGGAGCATATTCAAAAGGCGGACTAAAGCCGTTTGGAAAAGAAGTTGTAAAACTTTTGCAGGAAAATAAAATAGCAGTTGATATATCGCATTTGAATGAAGAGGGCTTTTATGATGTTATGGAAATCGCAGACAAACCGATAATTGCCACTCATTCCAACTCAAAAACTATAACAAATTCGCCGCGAAATTTAACTGATGACCAGTTTAAATGTATCGTAAGAAGCGGGGGAGTTGTCGGACTTAATTTTTACAAAGGCTTTTTAAACAATGATGAAAGCAAGGCTTCAATAAATGATCTTTTGCGACATGCGTATCATTTTATGAGTTTATCAGACGACGAAAATATTTGTATCGGTTCTGACTTTGACGGAGCCGACATGCCCGACGATATTCACGGTTTGCAGGATATAGAAAAGGTATATATGGCATTTTGCACTAATTTTGGCAGAAAATCAGCCGATAAAATTTTCTTTGATAACGCAAATAAGTTCTTTACAGACTTTGACAATATGAGCATAATATAGTATAATTATAATTCATAATGCGAAAGAAGGGTGTTTTATGTTTTATAATTCTACTCAGGATAAATCAAAGGCAGTTTCTTCAGCGCAGGCAATTGCTCAGGGAATATCACAAGACGGCGGTCTGTTCGTGCCCGAGAGCTTTCCTCAGATATCAGATAAGCTTTTTTGTGATATGCTTGAAATGTCATATCAAGATAGGGCAAAGGCAATTATATCGATGTACCTGACAGATTTTTCAAAAGAGGAAATCGATGACTGCGTAACCGGTGCATATACAAAAGAAAAGTTTTCCGGAGAAAATCCCACTCCTATTTCATCTTTAAAATATAACGGAAAAGATTTAAATGTGTTGGAGCTTTGGCATGGTCCTACCTGTGCTTTTAAAGATATGGCATTACAGATTTTGCCGTATTTTTTGACAAAGGCACTAAAAAAAGTCAGCGATGATACACAGGCGGTTATCTTGGTTGCTACGTCAGGCGATACAGGAAAAGCAGCTCTGGAGGGATTTAAAGACGTTGAGAATACAAATATTATCGTATTTTATCCCGAAAACGGCGTTAGTGCTATGCAAAAGCATCAGATGAATACTCAAGAAGGAGAAAATGTTTTTGTTTGTGCCATAAAGGGCAATTTTGACGATGCTCAAACAGCTGTAAAGAAAATATTTACTGATGATGCGATGGCGAAAATTTTAAATGAACACGGCATGATGTTTTCAAGCGCGAATTCTATTAACTTTGGTCGATTGCTTCCACAGATAGTTTATTATATTTCCGCCTATTGCGATATGGTTAACTTGGGAAAAATTTCCTTGGGCGATAAAATCAATATAACGGTTCCTACAGGAAATTTCGGAAATATTTTGGCAGCATACTACGCTTATGAAATGGGCTTGCCGGTAAATAAATTTATCTGCGCGTCTAATTCAAACAATGTTTTGACGGATTTTATAAATACCGGTATTTATGATAAAAACCGAAAGTTTTTCACAACGGTTTCGCCTTCTATGGACATTCTTGTATCCAGCAATTTGGAAAGATTGCTTTACAGATTATCAGGCAACGATGACAAAATTACTAAAGACTGGATGAATAAGCTGAAAAGCGACGGCAGATATGAAGTGACTGTTGATATAAAACAAAAAATCAGCGAGCTGTTTTACGGTGGATATTGCGATGAAGACGGCACAAAAAATACTATTCACGATCTATTTGAGCAGGATAAATATTTGTGTGATACTCATACAGCTGTAGCTGTAAGCGTTTATAACGATTATGTTGATAAAACAGGAGACAATACTCCTTGTATTATTGCTTCAACTGCAAGTCCGTACAAATTTTCAAAAGCAGTTCTAACAGCCTTAAAAGATAAAAATATGCCCGAAAGCGAGTTTGAAATGCTTGATCGTTTGCACGAGTTGTCTGGCGTTGAAATTCCAAAGCCGCTACTTTGTTTAAAAGATAAAAAATCTCGCTTTTCAACCGTAACCGATAAAGACAAAATGCAAAAAGTTGTGTTGTCAGCTCTTGGTATTGATTAATGAGTTTATATGCTATTGCTGATTTGCATTTGTCACTCAATACAGACAAGCCGATGGATTTCTTCTCCGGCTGGCAAAATTATACCCAGAGGATAAAAACCAACTGGGAAAGGCTTATAAGTTCCGATGATACTGTTATAATTTCAGGAGACATATCATGGGCTATGAAGCTTGACGAGTGTTACAAAGACTTTAAATTTATAAATAACTTACCCGGAAAAAAGATTTTTTTAAAAGGCAATCACGACCTTTGGTGGTCTACAAAAAGTAAGGTGGAAACCTATCTTTTTCAAAACGGGTTTGATACGATAAAGCTTTTGTTTAACAATTCTTATGAAGTTGAAGATTTCATTGTTTGCGGAACACGCGGCTGGTATTACGATAAAGAAAACGAAGATGATAAAAAGGTGTTGCGCAGAGAGGTCGGCAGACTTAAAATGTCGATTGAAAGCGCCTTGTCAAGAGCACCTTCAGACGAAGTATCAAATACGAAAATATTTTTTAAAAGACCTGTTTTGTTTTTACATTATCCGCCGGTTTATGGAGATATTGAGTGCAAAGAGATTATGGACGTAATAACAGAGTATGGCATAAAAGATTGTTATTACGGTCATCTTCATGGCTCAAATACCCATCGCTACGCTGTAAAAGGCTTATATAAAGATATAAATTTTCATTTAATATCTTGTGATTATACAGGTTTTATGCCGGTTTTAGTTAAATAGTTTATAATTAATTTACAAAATTAATATAGTATTTTTTACCTTATTGTGTTATTTTATGGAATATATTATATAAACATTTAACTTAGAATTTATAGAAACAAAACCAAAATGAACAAAAATTTTAGATAAAATTTCCAGAATCAATNNAAAAATAAAAATGAGTTTAAAATCATCAGTTTTACTGAAAACCAACAATCATGAATTAGAGGTGTCTGTTGACGGAAAAACCTTTAACGACGCCATCGCCAGAGTTTTTAAAAAGCAGGTAAAGAAGATAAACGTTCCCGGATTTAGAAAAGGAAAAGCTCCGCGAGCTATTATAGAGAAGTTGTACGGTAAAGACGTCTTTTATGATGACGCAATGCAGGAATGCTATCCTGAGGCTTTAGTGGAAGCTGCAAAAGAAGCGGGAATAAAAATTGTTACTACTACTAATCTGGAAGTAGTTGAAGCTTCGCAAGACGGTTTTACTTTCAAAGCTCAAGTTGTTGTTGAGCCTGAAATTGAAATAAAAGATTACAAGGGTATTGAAGTAACTAAAAAATCTACAGAAGTTACCGATGAAATGATAAACGAAGAGATTGATAAGGTAAGAGACAGAAACAGCCGTATGATAACTGTTGAAGACAGGGAAGCTCAAAACGGTGATATAGCTGTTATTGACTTTGAAGGTTTTACAGACGGTGTTGCTTTTGAAGGCGGCAAGGCTGAAAATTACAACTTAGAGCTTGGCTCGGGCAATTTTATTCCCGGCTTTGAAGAGCAGATAGTTGGTCATAAAACAGGAGAAGAATTTTCAATCAACGTAAAATTCCCTGAAGACTACCAGTCTGAAGATTTAAAGGGAAAAGACGCAGAATTTAAAATCAAGCTTCATGAGATAAAAACAAAAGAACTTCCCGAAGTTGACGATGAATTTGTAAAAGATGTTAGCGAAAAAGAGACTTTGGCAGAATATAAAGAAGAA
>DEKP01000004.1:8688-9049 GCA_002353935.1 Ruminococcaceae bacterium UBA2719
AATTAAAAGAAAATATTTCAAAACGCCTTGAAAGTGAAGCAGAGAAAGATTTAGACGATCAATTGGTAAATGATTTGCTTGAAAAAGTAGAAGGCGAGATCCCTGAGCAGATGTATGATAATGAAGTGAATTCGATGCTAAGAGAGTTTGATATGAGACTGAGATCTCAGGGCATGAATATGGAAACATATTTAAATTACACCGGAATGAATATTGATTCTGTAAAAGAAATGTATAAAAGTGAGGCAGAGCGCAGAGTAAAAATGCGTCTCATCCTTGAGAAAATAGCAAAACTTGAGAATATAACTCCAAGCGAAGAAGATATCGAAGCTGAATACAAAAAAATGGCAGAGTCATATAA
>DEKP01000004.1:9107-9454 GCA_002353935.1 Ruminococcaceae bacterium UBA2719
TGAAAAAGCTATGAAATTTGTTAAGGATAATGCAGTTATAAAATAATATTAGCGTTAGCGCAAAAGTGCTGATAAGATAAATGTATAAATTAATGATAATTTGCCTATTATGTTTTTGAAAGGATGTTGTTTATGAGTTTAGTACCTTATGTTGTAGAACAAACTAATCGCGGCGAACGTTCATATGATATATTTTCACGATTATTAAATGATAGAATAATCATGCTTAACGAAGAGGTAAATAATACTACCGCAAGTTTGGTTGTAGCTCAGCTTTTGTATCTGGAAGGACAGGATCCGTCAAAGGATATAAGCCTTTATATTAACAGCCCGGGCGGTTCTGTAAC
>DEKP01000008.1:0-11850 GCA_002353935.1 Ruminococcaceae bacterium UBA2719
AAACTCTAAATAAAAAGCCTTTTCGCATCTTTGTTGATTTTGTAACAGAATTATATTAAAATTAAATTATACAAATTTATGAATTTTTGGAGGAAGATATGAATAAATCTGAAAAAGCAAAAGCTCTTTTTTTGTCCGGATATAATTGTTCCCAGTCGGTTTTAGGCGCTTTTTGTGAAGATTTTGCAATGGATTTTGATACCGCTATGATAATGTCCTCGGGATTTGGAGGAGGAATGGGCAGACTAAGAGAGGTTTGCGGAGCTTTTTCCGGTATTGTTATGGTGTTGTCCTTAAAGTACGGATATAAAAACGCAGACGATATAGAAAAGAAAAAAGAACTGTACAAACATATCCAAAACTTAGCACAGAAATTTAAACAAGATAATACCTCTATAATTTGCAAAGAGTTATTAGGGCTTGTGCCTGACTCTTCGCCAAATCCTTCACAACGCACAACAGCGTATTACCAAAAACGACCCTGCCCCGAGCTTGTTGCTTACGCTGCAAGAATTTTAGATGATTATTTAAAGCAAAATTAAGACAGTCATATAATTTTCGGTATTACCTTAGGATATCAAAA
The DNA here is from genome assembly GCA_002353935.1 of Ruminococcaceae bacterium UBA2719. GTDB lineage: Bacteria > Bacillota > Clostridia > Oscillospirales > Acutalibacteraceae > Ruminococcoides. The sequence continues at coordinate 584 of DEKP01000008.1, forward strand.
AACTGTCACAATAAGGGGTTATAATATTTTTATTAGTTGTTGGTGGTGATATTATGGACAAGTTGCTTATAGCAGACGACGAATTTCATATCAGGGAACTGATTAAAAAATATGCACAGCATGAAGGATATGAAGTTTTTGAAGTTGACAACGGAGCGGACGCTGTTGAAATGTGCAAAAAAGACAGCTTCGATCTTATTATCATGGATGTTATGATGCCTAAAACGGACGGCTTTGAGGCTGCAAAAGCGATACGTAAAGAGAATGTTTATACACCGATAATAATGCTCTCTGCACGCGGTGAAGAATATGATCGTATAAACGGCTTTGAAATCGGCGTTGACGATTATGTTGTCAAACCATTTTCTCCAAAAGAGCTGATGATGCGCATACGCGCTGTATTAAAAAGAACAAAAGCAAACGATACGGCGCATGCTGATATATTTATATATAAAGGCTTAAAGGTTGATTTTGCAGCGCGCGTTGTTACTATAGATAACGAACGTGTTAATATGACTCCCAGAGAATATGATCTGCTTTTTTATATGATACGCAATCAAGGAATTGCCTTGAGTCGCGAACAGCTTATCAGCCATGTGTGGGGATATGATTTTTTCGGTGACGACAGAACCCTTGACACACATATTAAGCTGTTAAGAAAAAGCTTAAAAAATTATGCGAATATGATTGTTACATTAAGAGGAGTTGGTTATCGTTTTGAAATCCCGAAAACATAAACACTCATTAAAGCTATATTTAGCAGCAGCTTTTCTTGTTTTTTCAGCTATACTTTTGATTATTATGTGGCTGTTCCAAACGGTTTTTCTTGATTCATTTTATAAGTGGATAAAAACTTCTCAGGTAAAAAGCTGTACTTCTTCGGTTGCATATAACATTGAAAATACAGATCGCTTATACTACGATATTTTGCCTGATATAGAGGATCGTAACAATATGTTTGTATCAATTTATAATACAAGCAGTTCGATTTTTACTCCGATTTATAAATCGGACAATCGCTTTAACCTTTATTCGCAAATTCAAATGAGCAAGGTTTATTACTTCTACCGAACTACTGTTGATTCAGGAGGCTCCGCTTCTTTCACTAAGCAAAAATATTTCTTAAAAAGCGCGGATGAAAATCCTGGCATCAGCAAAAATGACAGCGATGAAAATATATCGCCTGCTTCCCCCGGTGAATTTGAAATAGAAGACTTTGCAAGGCCGTCGCTCGAGCGCGAAAATATGTCTCAAATAGCCTATACAAAAATAGTAAAAACAGATGCCGCTGAATATTTTATTATTATCGAAAGCGAAGTTACTCCTGTTACAAGCGTAGTCGATACTTTGAGATATCAGCTTATAATTATTACCGTAATAGTAATAATAATCAGTATTTTTATTGCGGTTTTGATTGCAAGAAGCATATCTAAGCCTATATCAAAAACCAATGAAAAAGCGAAGAGCTTAGCCAACCAAAATTACGATATCGAATTTGGCGACACAAGGTATAAAGAGCTTTATGAGCTTAACAACACTCTGACTTTTGCGGCAAGCGAGCTGAAAAAGGTAGACGACCTGAGAAAAGAGCTCATTGCTAATATCTCGCATGATTTGAGAACGCCGCTTACTATGATAATAGGCTACAGTGAAGTTATGCGCGATCTTCCCGGCGAAAATACAGCTGAGAATATTCAGATTATTATTGATGAAGCAAATAGGTTAAACCTGCTTGTCAGCGATTTGCTTGATATATCAAAGCTTGAGTCCGGCACAGCACAAATTAATAAAGCGCCGTTTTGCTTGACCGACTGTATCAATAAGATTTTTGAGCGATATACAAAGCTCATAGAACAGGAAGATTATCATATAATTTTCGAACATGAAAGAGACGCTTTTGTTTTTGCAGATGAGCTTAAAATTACCCAGGTGCTGTATAATCTTATAAATAACGCGATAAATTATATAGGAGAAGATAAAACCGTTATAGTGCGCCAGACGGTGCAAAACGGCAAGGTGAGAATAGATATTATAGACCACGGCGAGGGTATAGAAGGCGACAAGCTCGATTATATTTGGGACCGCTATTATAAAATAGATAAAGAGCACCGCCAGGCGAAAGTCGGCACAGGGCTGGGACTTTCTATCGTAAAAAATATTTTGCTCGCCCACAATGCAGAATTCGGCGTAAAAAGCGCGCCGAACAAAGGCTCTGATTTTTATTTTATCATAGATGAATACGATAAAAACTCATTATAAAATGAAAAATATAGTTACTAAGTAATCACAAATCAATGTTTCCCGGACCGCAGTTTTGCAGTCCGGGAAAATTTTTTATAATTTTTTTAAAATTTATTGTAACCTTTTTTCGAGTTGAATCGTTTTATTAGTGAAGGCGGTAAAAAATAACACTTATTTGCCGCTCTGCAAAATAAAAATATAATGAGCAATTATGTGCGAGCTGCGGCGAATGTTTGTTATATTTTGTAAATTATTTATTATTAATATTATTAAATTTCAGGAGGAAGAAAATGAAAACCAAAAAAATTATTTCGATCGTTCTTGTACTTGCTGTTATGCTGGGAGTATTTACAACCATCTTCTCGTTTAGCGCATCTGCTGTTTTAAATGAAGACGGTACATATACTCCGGGTAAAGGTGTAGAAACTAATACATACCATTTTATTCTGCCTTATAAATGGCATAGTCAACAACGTGAAAATGAAGATTTTAGTTGGCTTGAAGGTAAAGGTTATGCTGCAGGGATTTATTGGGATGAAGGTACAGACGCCTGTGGTCCTAACGCCAAAGGTCCAATTTGGCCCGGTTATAAAGCAACATATCAACCGGATATGCTTTCAAGCGATGACCCCAATTTTGTCGCAAGCGCTTTATTCTTTTCTCATTTTTACGTTGATATACCAAAAAACGTTCCATCTATCATATGGAACAACTATGTAGACAACAGTAAAATTACAGACGGTTCCGCTTCTTCAGTTGCTTACAAAACACCAATAATCGGCGTAGGAGCTGACCACGGCTATCACGAGGGCGATGGTACATATTATGATAGTCTTGACGGCTTTTGGGATTTTGTAAATAATGCCTGGGAGAATGACAAAGATCTATTAGATGAAAACGCAGAGTGTTTTGAAGAAGGCTCCAATGGTCTTACGATGACTTTTAACAACATGGTGTATGTTATAGAAGAAGAGATAACTTCTGATGGCGGTAATTCAAAAGTATATAAAGGTGAATGGTACTTTTTATATCATTCCGGATATGGAGCCGGATACTATGGTTCGTGGCCAACAAGAGAAATGGCTAAAGAACAAGCAGCTAAGGGCAACGGTATATATACTAACTTTGTCGATGCTGAGGGCCCTTATGATCTTGATTCCGAGGATCCAACAGAGGAGCCTACACAAGATCCTACATCTGCTCCGACTACACAGCCGCCTACAAATGAGCCTACAAAACCAACCGTGCAACCCAAAACAGAACCAACCCATCAACCTTCTACAAACTCCAATTCTTCAACCAATTCAAACGCAGTTACAACAAACCACTCAGCTGTTCAGACAGGCTCTGCTTCCTATGCTGTTACTCTCTTGATTCTCCTAGTTGCCGTTGCAAGCGTTGTGTTATTAATAAGAAAAAAGAAAACTGATTGATAGTGCTTAGATTTTGAGTAGCTAAAATGTTATAAAACAGACCGCAAAAAATTGCGGTCTGTTTTTTTTTAAGGGGCTTATAAGGGTAGCCCTCTTTTTTATTTCTTTGTTTGTTGAGCAATGCTTTTTGGCCAAAATGCACAAAAAGCAAAAAACGGATGTGTTTATAACAAAAACATTTACTTTTTAAAAATTGAGGAGTATAATTATTAAAATAAAACAATATAAAAGTTAAAAATACAATAAAAGTCTCAATAACAGAATATGTAAAATTTCGACATATATTCCAAAGTATAATTAATTGATCGGTTATAACTAAGTTTTATCTGTTTTACATAATTGATAAATATTATGGTTATTAAGACTCACTCTTAGAGATCTTTTGTTTAAATTAAAAAGCATATTTAATAACTCGGTTTAGGTTTGGATCATCTTTTTACAGCAACGGTGTTCCAAGACAAGACTGATTTCTAAGCTTGATTTTATTTTACCCCCCCTCTCGATAAGCTGATAAAATGTTCATAGGACATTTTAGAGCCTGCACGGGAGAGGCTTATTATAAAAAAGGAGAATTTGTTATGCTAAGAAAGAACAAAATCAAAAAAACACTTTCTATACTTTGTGCTTTTTGCTTGATTTTTCAGCTGTTAGTCAGCTCGATAGCTGCATCAGCAGATGAAGTTTCAGCGCAAAACAAGGTCGTTGCAGAACAAGATGAGACTGTTCTCAATGAAGAAGTACAGAAAAACACAGGGATCGAAGAAGAGACACTGGATGACAAGAACTCTTCAGCGAAGGAAAAGTCTGCAGCAACGGAAAAGTCCGAAGCTAAGGAAGAATCTCCTGAAAGGGGACAAGCTTCTGAAAACTATAAAAAGACTTTGCCTCTTAAGACTTCAGAAAATGTACGCTCTCTAAATAATGACGGCGCTTATGTTGAATCACTTGAAGTGGGCGGTATGCTTACAGGAACATCACCCTTTGATGACAATGATGATCCCGGCAATGACAGTTCGCCTACTAATAATATTATACGATCCTTTGACACGGTGACATATACAGTTCATTATGTAACAAACTTCTATAACCAGCAATCATCTTACGACCAAGGCTATATATGGTTTCGCTTTGAGTTGCCTTGCGATTCGAGCATAGCTACTTTTAATACAAGCGCAATGGGATGGATAGAAAACGGCTATAGATGGGATATAACTAAAGAGAATATAAACGGAGTTGACACACAGGTGCTGACGTGCTCTAAAATTTTAAAGAGCAACGGAACGGACAATGATGCAATTCCGGGCGGCGGCGATGTCAATGTAAATATTAATGTCTGGGGCGCAGAAAACGGATATAAAATTCAGCCGACTTTCTATTCCTGGATGGATCACAACCAGAGCAGCTCCTATTCATGGTTTAATCCTGACGGCTTTGGAGGACATGATGCGACCCACCAAGCTGAAGAGGTGAAGTCAGTTCAGCCTGATGAAGTTACTGTCAGCGCTGCGCCTCGATTTAATGTGAAGCTGGAAAAAGTCAGCGCAAACCACTGCAGCGCGCAAACTACATTCGATTTTTCTACAGGAAATGATAAGGCGCTTAATAAAGATAAAGGACAGGTGAAAGGTCTGCTGAGCTGTTACGGAGTTACCTTGCAGTTATATGGCGATGCAGAAAAAGGTCTGCGTGGTGCGGAATATCCGAGCGGACCTATTACGTTGGATTTGGACTTGAAAGCCGATTGTACTTACAAGGATGAAAACAATCAGAACAGAACACTTTCCGTCAGCCCTTTGGTTTGGAGCGCAGAGGGCAATTCAGCCAGTTCGACACAGTCAGACGGCAGAGATGTCGAAACTTATGCAACTGCGTATGCAGCTAACATAGCGCCTTATAATAAAGATAGCCTTGCCACAGACGGCGCTGATCTTGGTACACAAGGCAGCCAGTCATGCTTTGACGGCGGCGAATGGAGCTTTTCTCAAGATACTTCCACAGGGCGCGTGCACGTCACGGTGGATAACTACAAGATAAATCCTAATTGGTTTCCAAATGTTAACAGTTATCAAACTCTTAGCAATTCAACTTATTATAATAAGGACAGCGGAGTAAAAAGCTGTTGGAAAGCATGCTTCTCTGCCGGCGAGGTGTTTGTGGTAACGCCTTTAGAAGAGTTTATTAACTTAGGCGATAAATGGGATGGAAAATTCTTATTATCTGCAGAAGATAAAAATCTAAAGGCAAAAACACTTAGCGGTCAGATTCAGCAGGATTCTGCTGATACAAACGACCAACAAATGGTAAAGACCGATGATGAAACAAAAGTTACAATTGATACTGATCAGCGCGAAGGTGCGGATACTGCTATTCAGTATGCTTTCCCTGGTCAGGGAGTAAATTATAGTTCGGATATTAACAATTGGTCAAAAGGACCGTTCTGCGAAAATCAAAAGGATTCTACAGCGCTTGGCTATGAAGCTGCTATACAGACAACATTTACCGGAAGTCCGCAAGGTATAGATAAAAACAACTGGGCTGCTGTTGATGTGTTGGTAAAATTTGACGACAAAGCACTGAAACCAAACAACAAAAATCCATACTTGAGTTGGTCAGGTCAAAAAGAAGGCGAAAAAGTTACACGTGTTTTTGCATACAAGACTGATGGTTCAGGTTGGAGCAGCGACGAGGAACAGGCTAACGCTAAGATCGAAGACTTGGTTTATTATGAAGACTATAGTACTGAACACGGAGTATGTGTTGGTATTCTTGCGCAGTTGACTTGTCCCAATAATATAGGCTTTTCTGTAGAAGATCTGGTTGTGAAATACTATTTCAACGTAAAGACAGAAAAGAATTTGGTTGGTCATGTTGCGCAAACTACAGTATGCGCACGCTATGCAACACACGAAATGCTGGAAAATGCGGCAAACAGAACAACAGTTACTGACGTAACAAACGGAAACGGAAATTGGGAGACTTATTGCAGACAACTGCCTAATATTAAAGGCGCCGCTTACAGCGACGGAGTAAGCCGTGATTATTACGGGAATTTAGTATCTGCATCTGCTAAAAAGGCAGAATATTCTGATACAGGCGATTTGATTTATGGAGGAGAGGGTCACAAAAAATACTGTGATTCACTCTATTTAGCGGCTTACAAAGCTAAAATTGAAAAGGATGTAAGCCAGAGGGCAGATGCTTTCGATCATAATCCCCGCTCTAAAACGTTATTTAGTCTTGATATCGGTGAAAATATAGCTGACTTTTGTTTGAGCCCCAGTGTAGTTAAAGCGAAAGCTCTTGAATGGACAAATAGAGAAACCATTGAAATAAGGGATGTTATTCCAAACGGCATGAGCTACATAGAAGAATCTGCAGTATTGGGCGGATATTATCAACCAAACGCTACGGCCGGCTTGAGCGGTACTGTTTTAGAAGGCGTTAAATGTCATAACGGTGCAACAGTTAGTTATCAAGTTGACGGAGACGAAGAGAAGATATCAGTCTCTTATAGGATTCATAAGAAAGATAACGGCACAACCGTATTGGTATGGGAGCTACACAATGTAGATATCACTAAACCTCTCCCTCAAATTTATTATAAGGCAAAATTTGACGATAATGTTAAAAACAATGACTCTTTTGTCAATACAGCAGTAATCTATGGTGAAAACGATCACAGGTTGATTGATGAAACAAACGAAAATTTGACTAAGCATACTGTTTCTGTTTCAATTACGTCTGATTTTTCCATAAATCAAACAGTATCGCCTCGCGTTGCAGAGGTTAACACACCTATTACTTATAATATAAGCTATAATAATAATGGTCCAAATAACTACTCTGATGAAATAATGATGACCACTCTGCCGCATAAGGAAGGATCGACCGGACAGCATTCGAGTTATTACGGTGATTACAAAGTTTCAAGTTATGGCTTTGCGCCTCAAAGCGGAAATTTGGCTACAGATTATACTGTATGGTATACAACCGATACATCGGCATATTCTTTAACATCAAAAGATGTTTCTGTTAATGAAATCAGTTCAGGAACTTCAGGCTCAGTTGAATGGACCGCAGCAAGCGTCTGCGCAACAGATGATAACGGAATATATTATCTTAACGATTTACCCGAGAACGCTACTGCAATTATTATTATCGGTTCTCTTGGATCTAAAAAAAGCGTTACAGCTAAAGTTACAATAGAACCATCCAGTAATCATCCGAACGATGTTTATTGGAATAATGCTTCTACCTCCAACAACACCGGCACAGCAAAGGTTGATACGCCTGCATATATTGTTAAACGTACTGTCAGCGGACACGTTTGGTACGATACAAACCGCAACGGTCTGCAGGATGAAGGCGAACAGCCGGTGACAGATATTGCACTCAGAGCTACACTTTATCGCGCAGATGATTTGAGCGAACCTGCTGCTAAAATCCATGCTCCGTCTGAAAAGCTTGAAGTAGATTTGGACGAAAACGGAGAGTACTTCTTCGAGAATATGGCTGAAGGGGAGTATATAGTTAAGTTTACTGCTCCAAACGGAAATATTGTCTCTGACAAGGGTCTGGTTAAGGTTACTGTCAAGGATGCTGATAATAACAATAATGACGAAATAGATTCCGATGCTATTGGCAGCTACAATAGCAGCAACGATGAACTTGAATCAGCCTCTACTTCAACCTTTAATTTGCCTTCACTGGAAGCAATCATTGATAGCGGCAATCATCTTTTTGAAATGTATAACGTTGATTTAGGTTTATATATTGCTAAAAAAATCGATATTACAAAAAAGGTTAATGATTCCGACCATGCTGATATTTCTCAGCGTTATGAGGAGGTTACATATAAAATTAACACCTCAGTTCCGGATGAATTGGATATTACAAGCTTTGTTGTAAATGACACCTTGGAAGATGTTTTGGAGTATGTTAAAAATTCTGTTAAGGTTACTATCGGCGGCACACAGCTTTCAGCTGAGCAGCTTGAAAATCAGTTTGCTGTCAGCTCACAGACAATAAGCTTTACTCTAACATCCGATCAGCTGCAACAAACAGGTGATGATGTTGTAATCACATTTAAGGCGAAGATTCGCGAAGGCGCCGACCTTTCATCTTATTCAAATAACGGAAAGATTGAGATACCAAATACAGCTAACTATATCATTAACAATGACAGCGAACGCACAAAGGCGTCTGATGCCGTAACGATAACACCTCCTACTCCTCCAACTATAGATATCCCTGTTACAAAGGAATGGGTAGGACCCGAGCAAGATATTACTATATATCTTTTTGCAGACGGAGTTGAAAATGATTCTGTAGAGCTTAAAGCTTCAACAGGTTGGCAACATACGTTTGAGAACAAGCCTGAGTATGATATTAAAACCGGCAAGAAGATAGAATACACAGTAGAAGAGCAGGAGCTTGCAAACTACAGCTCGGATATTGTAAAGAACGACGACGGTTCTTTCACGATCACCAACACAAACACAGAAACGATTGATATTCCTGTTACAAAGGAATGGGTAGGACCCGAGCAAGATTCTGTTACCGTATATCTTCTTGCAGACGGAGTTCAAAAAGAGTCTGCAGAGCTGACATCTTCAACAGGTTGGCAACATACGTTTGAGGACCTTCTTAAGTATGACAGCCAAACAGGAAAAGAAATAAAATATACAATAGAAGAACTTAACATTGAAAATTACAGCTCTGATATTGTGAAAAATGATGACGGCTCTTTCACAATCACCAACACAAATACCGCAAAGAGAAATATTACGGTAGAGAAAAAATGGGTAGGAAAAGAGCTTTCCGAAGTTACTGTTCATTTGTTTGCCGACGGAAAAGAAGTCGATTCTGCAAAGCTTACAAAAGACACAGCTTGGAAGCATTCGTTTACGGATCTTGCGCAGTTTGATCAAAAGGACGGACACGAGATCAAGTATACAATTTCAGAGGACGCTGTAACCGGCTACACAACGTCGATTACCGGCAGCGCAGAAGAGGGCTTTACAGTAACAAATACCGAGCAAGAAAAGCCTACAGAAGTTCCTACACAAGCTCCTACAGAAGCTCCTAAGGTTGTTACACCTAAGACCTCAGACAACAGTAATACAGTCTTGTACGCTTGGTTCACCGCGTTGTCCGCTGTTGCACTCGCTTTGTGCTTTTGGCATTGGAAGAAATCTCGCAAAAAAACTTGCAAGGTAAGAAAAGATAAATAAGCTTAAACTTATAATTTTTAATTGAATTTTATAATGTAAAAAACCGACCGCATGGAATTCCATGCGGTCGGTTTAATATAGCTATTTATTATTTGAATATTATTTGTATGGTTAAAAAGCTTAGTTTTCAGAAGCTGGTTCTAAAGTATTTGTTTCGTTTTGTGTTTCTTTTGCGGTGGCATTTATTTCGTCTTGAATATTTACGGTTGCTTCATCGGGTGTTGCTTCGGGCTCGATAAACATAAAGCTCATTATGTTATATACCGTATCTTCATATGTGACGCCCTGTCTGTAAAAGTTTGTAAGTTCAACTTTCATGGTGTGATCAGAGGACAGTGCGGATAAGGTGGATAAATTTTTGTCAGCTTTGAGATAATCTATTACTTCATCGCTGTCATAAAAAATATATGTAGGAGTGCTCATTTTTAGCTTTTCAATATCGACCTCGGGGGTCTCTTGATTAGCAAATACGTTTATAGCAGAGCAGTAGCCGAAAAGCTCTTGCTCAATTGAACCGTTTGTAAAGGAGCAAAGCTTGCCTTCGTCGTTGATGTATAGATAAGCCGCTGTTTTTACTATGCTTTTTGATATAGAGCTGTCAAAAGATTTGAGGGTGTCAATAAGCTTTGTATATGCCTCTTCGCCTTTGGTTTTTCCTGTTACATTTCCGCCTAAAATCATTCCCAGATTAGAATATAGTGTTTTGAGCTCATCCATGGAATTGGCCTTTAGCATAGTGACTATAGGAATATTTTTCTTTTCTAACTGCTGTTGGGCAGAATCGGATAGAGGGGAATCGGTTATAATTAAGTCGGTTTCACTTTCAATGATTTTTGTTACGTCAGGATCTCCCTTAAGTCCCACAGATGGAACTACTGATAAAAAGGCCTGGTCGCAGTCGATGCTTTTGCCAACCATTTTTACATCATAGCCGATATATGATATAATATCTGCAAGACAGTCGGAAAGCACAACTATATTTTTTGGTTCTTTGCTTATTGTGACGTTGCCCAAGGTTACCGGGTAGTCTTTGTTTTTATCATTGGAACAACCCGAAAACACGGCACAGCAAACAGCCAGAACACAAACAGAAAGAACAAGCGAAATTACTCTTTTGAGCATATTAAACACCTCTGTAAAAATAGATATGTGCAATACAGAAAGACTTAGATTTTCTATATTGCTCAAAATATATTTTAACTAAAATATAACATATAGTCAAATAATTTGACAAAAATTTACTTATAATTAAAAATTTGAAATAAATTCAAAAAAAGCTTGCAATTTAAAATATTTGATGATATAATAGCAAAGTCGCAAAAATATTTGCGGCGGATTAGTTGGTGTTGATGACGCAGGG
>DEKP01000008.1:11922-14141 GCA_002353935.1 Ruminococcaceae bacterium UBA2719
CGAAGATAGTAGTCCGGTGACGGGCTGTGAAAATAGGAAGATGCCAACATTTGAGCAGTCACTTTAAGAGTGGCTGTTTTTTTGTTGAAGTATTTTTTGTATGGTTTTATTGTTTAATTTGAAAAGGAGCAAAATTGATGAAGAGGCTTATAACGGTATTGTTGACAGTTGTGATTATAATATCACTCTTTACAGGGTGCACGGTTAAGCAGCAGTCTAAGTCTGACAGTGAAAAGCAAACCTTATCTGACAGCAAAACAGAAAATGACGACAACTCCATTCATACCCTTTATTTTAAGACTGATGAAAAAGCAAAAAGGCGATAGCAACCTTTTTCAACAGCGACAGCGGCAAGAGCGAGGACGTTGAGATGAAAAAAGTCGGCGAGGACGACAGCTTTGTTACTTTCATTATTATTCTTTTTCTATATCTATAATATTCTTTATATATCTTTTATTTATATGGGTGATCAGCAGATCACTGTTCGTTTAATAGTATTATCATCTGCATGCAGGTAAAATTCCCGGCGGAAACCTTAGAATTTGCAAAGGAAAAGATTATTGGTTTGGACGGCTGATAGTCAGCGTGATCTTATCACCGGCCTTGTGTTCTGATAAAATTGCGTATATATCCTGAAAAGAGGTAACTTCAACGCCGTCTATCGCTGTGATTATATCTCCCTTTTGGAGCTTTGAATCTGCAAGAGGACCGGTAGAATCAACCTCTTGTATGATAACGCCCTTTGGATAACCTTTATAATATACCTCTTCTTCGGTTGTAGCAATTCCGGAAATGCCTATACGGACTCTGTCTTTTATATATCCGTAGTGGATCAAGTCATTTGCTATATCAATAACAGTCTGAGAAGGAATTGCAAATCCCATGCCTTCGTAGAGCGAGGATGAAATTTTTGCACTGTTTATTCCGATAACCTGGCCGTAGATATTGCACAGCGGACCGCCGCTGTTGCCGGGGTTTATTGCGGCATCAATTTGAATATATTTTACATTTTTATTTATTATTATTTCTCTGTCAGTAGCTGACACGATGCCTTTTGTCAAAGTGTTCTGAAAAGAAGTGCCCCCGGGATTTCCGATTGCCAAAACGTCTTGGCCAACCTTTATAAGCGACGAGTCGCCGAATTCAACGGCAGTCAGATTATCTGCGTCTATTTTCAGTACAGCTAAATCAGTCCATGTATCATATCCAACAACTTTGGCCTGATATTCTTCTGAATTATTTAAAATGATATTAATAACAAAGCTCTTTGAATTTCCGATAACATGAGCGTTTGTTATTATATATCCGTCTTTTGATACAATGGTGCCTGTTCCCTGAGAAACCATATCGCTTTTTTCGTTTGTAATTTTGTCTTTATAGCAAACTATTCCAACGGTGCTTTGGGCAACATTTTCGTATACCGATTGGGTTTCATATTTATCGGAAGATGCGTCTTTTGGCAGAGCATTTAATTTTAAATCTTTTGCATTTTCGTCAGGTAAACCTTTGCTCTCTTCCTTATCTGTAGTGTGCTTTGCAGTGGATCCGTCATCGGCCTGCAAGATAAGATCTTGTTTGAATTCAGAACCGTTGTAAGAACTATTGTCTCCAAAAAATTCAAAAAAAGGATAATCGCCTTCATTGTTGTTTTCAGTCTCAGTTGTAGCGCTGTTTTTAGAGGGATTGTTCGGCTTTGAAAGCAATTTTGTCATAGATATAGCAAATAAAGAAACCATAACGACCAAAAGCCCGCATAAAATACTGATAAACACCTTTGTGCCGGTTGAGGTCTTTGGCTTTTGAGGCTTTAAGGCCGTAGCTTGATATGGATTGTTTTGTAGGCTTGGTTGCGTATACGCATTAGAAGCATTTTGTTCCACAGGTTTAGCCTGCTGCCAAACTAAGTTTTGAGGATAAGCACCATTAACCTGAGCCGGATATTGAGAATTATAATTTTGAAATGTGTTTGTTTGAGGAACTTGCGTCTGAGCTGCATACGTTTGCTGTGTGTGCATTTGCGATGCTTGCATTTGCGATGCTTGCATTTGCAATGCTTGAGGATAATATGGGGCGTTTTTCTGAAGAGGTTGTTGGTTTATCGGCGTTGGCTGTATAGGCGGAGCTTGTTGCGGCATTTGCGTAAAAACACCAGATTGAGCAGATGAGTATGGAACATAAGGCTGTTCAGGTTGAATTTGTTCAGTTTGCGACTGTTCAGT
>DEKP01000008.1:14215-35024 GCA_002353935.1 Ruminococcaceae bacterium UBA2719
CAGTTTGCAACTGTTCAGTTTGCGACTGTTCAGTTTGCGATTGTTCAGTTTGCGATTGTTCATATTGATTGTATGATAAAGGATTTCCTTTGGAAACTTTTTCTTGAACCTGCGCTTCTTGAGCATAGTTTGTGTTTTTTTGAGATTGGTTGGATGTTAGCTGTTTATTTATATTATTTTGCAACCGGTTTTGTGTTTTATTGTCTCTTGGTTCTTGAGGGACAAATTCATATTCTGATTCAGGATTATAATCATAATCGTTCATTTTTTACTCCTCCGTCTTTGTTTTTGCTGTGGTATCTATGTATTTTTTAGTCTGTTTAGGCGTTGACACCGTTTTTGGCAACCTAAAAGTAAACCTGCAATATTTGTTTACTTCTGATTCTACAAAAATATCTCCGCCGTGAAGCTGCATAATCGACTTGGTAAGAAACAGACCCAACCCCATGCCTTTTTTGTCCATACTACGCGATTTATCGGTTTTATAAAATCTGTCAAATACAAATCTAATGTCCTCAGGACCGATTCCGGGTCCGGAATTTTCTATGCTTATCGATAAATCATATCGTGTTTCAACGGCGTTAAATAAGATATAACCGCCTTCATCCGTAAATTTTACGGCGTTTTCTATCAAATTATAAATAACCTGATACATCAAATCAGGGTCTGCATAAACTTTTATGCCTTCTAAGCTTTCAAGGCCTTTTATATCAATCTTTCTGTCAACTATCTTTTGCTCAAAGGTTAGCAAAATTGTGATAACGGTAGAGAATATCTCAAAATGTTGTCTAGATACTTTAAGTTCTCCGTTATCTATACGTGACAAAGATAGCATAGAGGTAACAAGACGCGACAGTCGCTTGACTTCATTGGAAACGATACGCATATAATGGTTCTGTTGGTTTTGAGGAATAGTACCGTCCAAAATTCCGTCTATAAAGCCCGCAATCGTTGTCATTGGGGTTTTTAGCTCATGTGAAACGTTAGCAATAAAACTGCGCCTCATACTCTCGGAAGCCGACAGCGAATCTGCCATATAGTTGAATGCTGTTGCGAGCTCTCCGATTTCGTCATCTGACGAAACCTTTACTCGCGTTGAAAAGTCGCCTACTGCGAATTTTTTGGCGGCGTTTGACATTTGTCTTAACGGTCTCACCATACTGTATGACATTAAGAATACAAATACCAAAACAAGAATCAGCGTGGCAAACGCTGCAGTTATAAAAATTTTCATGAATGTCAGAGAAAGAACGGTAACAAAATGTGCTTTAGTTGAAGCATAGCAAAATGCCACTATAACATTTGTTCCCCGATCATTGACTATAACCGGGACTCCGGCTGTGTAGTAGGATTCGCCGTAAAAATCATCAAGAGTTCCCCTCTCAAAAAATTCTCCTTTAGCGGTAGCTGCCAAAACGGAAGACGGGATATCTGACTGATTATGTATGCAGTTCGCTTGTTCGGAACAATACTTGCACACGCCCTTGTTATCAACAACAAAGATATCAGCGTCGATACTTTTTGCAATTGTAGTTATCGTAACCGTAAAAAGCTCAGGATTATTGACAGTTATCGCTCTTCTTTCAGATGAGTATTCGCTTGATGCCTCTATAACCGATGCAACCTGCGAAGTGTTTTCGATCAAGCTTTCTTTTTTTTCGTCTTCCCAATAATTGTTGACAAAGGCATACATAGTTATGCTAAGAGCAACATAACTTATTAAAACTATAAATAACCCGAATACAAGGTATTTTTTAAACAGCGTAATCCGAACCCTAAATTTCGGTTTTTTAACCTTTGACTTCAAATTTGTATCCTACTCCCCAAACGGTGCGAAGATCCCATTTGTCCGACACACCGTCGATTTTTTCTCTTATTCTCTTAACATGGACGTCGACCGTGCGGCTGTCGCCGTAATATTCAAAGCCCCACACCTGATCCAAAAGCTGGTCGCGTGTAAAAACTTTGTTAGGATTGCTTGCCAGATGATACAATAGCTCTAGCTCCTTTGGCGGAGTATCGACAACTTCGCCGTTGACCTTCAGTTCATAGTTTGTAAGATTAATAACGATCTTGTCCCATTTCACCTCTTTTATGGCGTTTTGATTATCGGAGCCCGAACGCCTTAGTACAGCTCTGATACGAGCAATAACCTCTTTAGCTTCAAAGGGCTTAACTACATAGTCGTCAGCTCCAAGCTCAAGACCTAAGATTTTATCAAACACTTCACCCTTTGCTGTGAGCATAATTATTGGACAATCGCTTGTTTTTCTGATCTCTCTGCATACCTGCCAGCCATCGAGCTTTGGCAGCATTATGTCTAAAAGTACGAGGCTTGGCTGTTCTTTTGAAAAGGCGGAAACAGCTTCTTCGCCGTCGTTAGCTATAACAGTAGAATAACCTTCTTTTTCAATATACAGTCTTAACAGCTCACATATATTGGTATCATCATCTACAATTAATATTTTTTGATTACTCACTTTTTCCCTCCTAAGATAAATCGGATATATATTATGTTTCGTAACTACATGTAATGATTTTAAATCGCCATCGGATATTATTATAATACAAATTAATAAAAAATGATTAATAAAGTAAAAACAAATTAAAACAAATTGTTATTTTAATTTAAAAATCAACAGTTAAAAACAATATCAAAACAAAAGATAGTCGCAAAACAGCCCGCTATTTAAGGCAATACCGCACAAATTATTTGTGCGGTGAGACATTAATATAGCTTTTTATAGTTTTTTATGAAAGTATCAATAACATACTGCGTTTCTTCGTCTGTCAAAACAGAGTTCAAGGGAAGTGTAAGCTGGTTTTTATGTTGGTTGTAAGCCCAAGGGAAATCCTTTATATCAAAGCCCTTTTGTTTATACGCAGTCATCATAGGAAGCGGCTTAAAATGTACGTTGCAGCTTACTCCGTCGTTTTTCATAGCGTCATAGAATTTGTTGCGGAAATCGGCATCCTTGTTTAAGAAGCGCACAAAATACAGATGTCCGCTGGAGCGGTGATCGGTACTATAGTGATCAAGCACCTGAATGTTTAATTCCCTAAACGCGTCGTTATAACGTTTTATAAGCTCATGACGTCTGTTAAGCATTTTTTGATATCTTTTAAGTTGGGCAAGACCTATTGCCGCCAAAACGTCTGGCATATTGCACTTGTACTGTGTATCTACAACGTCGTATTCCCAAGATGTACCCTTATTTTTTGCAAAGGCGTCTTTGGTTTGTCCGTGAAGCGTCATAAGCATATATTTTTTATACAATTCGTTAGAATCAATGCCCGGCAGTTCTCTCCACGTAGCAGCGCCGCCCTCTGCTGTAGTCATATTTTTGACAGCATGAAAGCTGAAATTGGTAAAATCAGCGATTTCGCCGCATTTTTTACCGTGTCTTGTTGCACCGAAGGAATGAGCTGCGTCGCTCATAACGATTATGCGTGATAAAGCAAGCTGAATTGGATTTTGCGCCGGTTTGAACAACGAGCGCTTTTTTTCTACAATCTCATATATACGGTCATAGTCGCAGATAACACCTGCCAAATCAACCGGAATTATAACTTTTGTTTTTTCATTGATGGCTGCTTCGACCTTATCGTAGTCCATCTCATAACTGTCTTTTTTGCAGTCGACTATAACAGGTGTTGCGCCTACATGATATACAACAGACGCAGTCGCCGTGTATGTATAAGCCGGAACAATAACTTCGTCTCCCGGCCCCACACCCAAAACCCTTAGGGTCATTTCGGCACAGGCTGTTTGGCTGGACAGACAAACAGCTTTTTTGGTATTACAAAGTTTAGCGATATCTTTTTCAAATTGTTTGGTTTTAGGTCCCGTAGTAATCCAACCTGATTTTAAGGTATCAATAACCTCGTCTATCTCATCCTGAGAAATATCAGGCGGTGAAAACGGAATATTCATCATAATTATTCTCCTTATTGACAATGAAGTGTAAAATAATCCATTATCTAACAGAGAAATTATACTACGCTTTTAAAATATTGTAAAGCAGAATTTGATATTTAGGGCAGCACCATACAATTTTATCTCTTACAGCTGATCATATAGACTAATTGCATTTTCATTCCTGAAAAAACACGGCGGTCGAAATTTCGACTGCCGTGTTTTTATAAAAAGCAGATATTAAATAGATGTTGTTAATTATTTGTACAGCTCTGTTTAATTTGGAGAAATTTTATTTTTTCTTTGCCAGCATAAGATACTTATTTCTTGTGGCGATTCCTCCGCGGATATGGCGTTCTTCTTTATTTATATTAAGCACCTGTCTTACCTGTGCGCACAAAACGGGATTGATGCGTTTGAGCCTTACGGTTACATCTTTGTGCACGGTAGACTTGCTTATTCCGAATTTTTTTGCACTTTCTCTTACAGTTGATTTGTTCGCTATTATATATTCGCCCAGTTCAACACAGCGAAGCTCTACATTTCCCTTCATAATACGCCTCCAAGTTTTCTGTTAATGTATATGAAAAGCTGGGGCAATATATGCTAAAGCCTTTTGGGCGTTGATTGACGAAGCTGGCGTTTTATTGTAAAATTACAAACATATTTCTACGATGAATTTTAATAAGGAGTTTGCCATGATAAGAAAAGATGAATTTGATATAGATAAAGCCAGCTTGGAAATAGAACGTAAATTTTTAATCGAATACCCCGATATAAAGGTGTTTGAGCGAGAAAAAAACTACCGTAAAATTCACATAGAGCAAACATATATTAAAAATAAAGAAAATAATGTTTTGGGACGTCTGAGAAAAACAACCGAAAACGGGCAGGTTAAATATATTTACACATATAAGAAGAAAATATCTAAAATTACTCGCAGAGAATATGAAACTTTTATAGATAAATCAGAATATAACGAGATGATGAATTTTATTATACAAGGCACTCACACGCTGATAAAAGACAGACACACATTCTTTTATAACGGATATACATACGAGATAGACATATATCCATTTTGGACAGACAAGGCGGTTATGGAGGTTGAACTTGAAGATGAAAACGAAGAATTTGAGATTCCGCCGTGTGTAAAAATAATCGACGAGGTCACATATGATAAAAATTATTCAAACTCGTCGCTTGCGGCTATAAATTTTACAAAATAAGATAACATAAGCGTATAAAAATTAGTTGATTTTAAGCGATATTAAAAGCTGATTGTATTCGTTATTGCCTATAATTGACACATTTACACAATTATTCTAAAATAATGTTTATAATTTTCTTGACTTTTGCTTTTGGTTGCTATATAATACAAATACCTAAATTTATAAGGAATTTTATTGGAGGAATTTAATATGAAAAAGAAAGTATTAAGTCTTATTTTGGCAGTTGCTATGATAGTTTCTTTGGTAGCTGTCGGCGTTGTTCCTGCTGCGGCTGAGGAAACTGAAGGAGTTTCTGGCGGCTATTGTGATCATCCTGAGTTTACTCCTATGGAAGGTGTTGAGACAAATCATCTGATGTTTGCTATGCCGGGCGCATGGCAAAATGATATTACCAAGGATCCTAAGTGTGGTGGCACTGCTGGTCTGTACTGGTGGACAGGTTATCAAACCCCAGATAAGAAATACGGTCACGGTTGGCCGGGTTACAAGGCAACCAAGGTTGATGAAGAGGGTGTTGAAAACCTTTATGCGATAGATGTTCCTACATATGGAAATGGCGAAGAAGGTAATGCTACACAGATTAACTGGAATAACTTTATTGACGGTGGCACGGAAACAGACCCAGACAAGAACCCCTTCCGTGAAGCTGCACAGCAGACTAAAGACAAACCGTGTCAGCTTTATTCTAGGTATAACGACTATAACGGTACCTATGAAAAGCTATTTAGATATATCTACAGATATAATCTTGATAAGATCGGAGTTGAAGGAGCTTCTAAATTGGATCTAAATGCAGATTCATTCTGGGACGAAATTAATAAGCTTTCTGCCCAATATCTTGGTGAAACTTATGATCCTGATAATATTCAGGTTGACATGGTAATGGATGAAAACGAACTGGATTTCTCGGTGTTTGGTGAGAAATATGCATCCAACTTTTTTAATGAGGACAATGTTGGAACCGACGAGCTTTATCCAAAAGAAGATTATATTAGAGAATGGTGTATTTCATTTACGTTTGATAATATGGTATTTATTGTCGACTTTGATCCCGCAAAAATGGAGCCTTCTCCCTTGAGCCAAAAAATCGGCTTTGATGGTGAGTTCTACTTCTACTATGGCGGAGGAAAATACGGATCATGGCCTACCGAGGAACTCAACAAAGAGATGGGCGGCGTAGAAGGTAACTTTATGGGTGACTACTGGGAGAAAAAAGAACTTCCTCCAATACCTACAACTGTTTCTGATCCTACTAATGCCGAGAACCCGACAAACGGCGACGGCAAAGATACTCCAACAACATCCGGTGGGCTTAATTCTTCAAGTGGTTCGGACTCGATTACAACAAACGGTTCAGCTGTTCAAACAGGTTCTGTTGTCTTTGCTGTTGCATTCTTAACTGTTCTTGTTATGGTTGCAGGTATAGTATGGTTTGCAAGAAAAAAGAAGTTTGACTGATAATAATTAAGCTATCAAACAAGTAGTTAAATAAAGATAAACTTAAAACAGACCGCAACTTTGCGGTCTGTTTTTTTATATAAAACCAAAAACAAACAAATAGCGGTTTATTGTTTATTTAAGAGGCTTGTTTAAGACACGTGTTTGTTTTTACTGTTGAACTTTTTAGTTTTCCGCAATGGCAGGTTTGTCTGAACTCTTTATAATAAAACTCAGTAATAAATATCTGTCTTTTTTAGTTTTGTTTATGCTGCTTTTGTTTGAAGCCTGGACTAAAAATTTATCAATAAGATTGCTGGTGATTTTAGCAGTGCTTATTAAGCAGGCTTTTAAAACCAAATCTTAAAGCACGCTTTGTAAGACTGTTAAAATCTGATTTTGTTGACATAAAATGCATAATGTAATATAATAAAACAAATGTATATACTAGGCTATCTATAGTCTTTTGGAGATATTTATAATGGGAAAAATGAAAAAGAGAAAGGTTGTGCTGATAGTTTTTGACGCGCTGGTTATAGCTTTGACCACGCTTTTGTCAAACAGCATAATTCATTTGTTCTGTGAGCTGTTTAAAATTGACTCAAAAAACATTGCAATAAGCGAAGTAAGAATCTTGTGGATAATAGGGCTTAATGTGCTTTTTTGCTTTTTTACATTTTTTGTGTTCGGAACATACAGCAAAATTTGGAAAAAACAAAATATTACATCATATTTTAGATGTGTTATATCGGTAGTTATTGGGCTGTCGATTGCTATGCTGTTTTCGATGCTTACAGGGCATGAGAGCACATGGATTTTTTATGTATTTAACATGATACTGACCTGCGCTACAGTCGTTTTATTTAGGGTTTTGTTTGTCAAAACAATAACGGAGCTTATAAAAGTTGAAGCAGGCGAAAACTTTGAGCGAGTGCTTATTGTGGGAGCCGGCAAAGCGGCTGAAATGATTTTGACAGATATCTATAACGCTAAAGACGACGAGAACAACCCGTCGAGAAATCTTTTGCCCGTATGTTTAGTCGATGATGACCTTGAAAAACAAAAGAAAAAGGTCATGGGAGTCGAGGTTGCAGGAACTACAAAGGATATATCCCACCTGTGTGAAGAATATAATATTGGTTTGATACTTTTTTGTATTCCTTCTTGCGATGAGGATGACAGAAAAAGGATAATGGGCTATTGTTCGCAGGCTAACAGAAAGATAAAGATTCTGCCTTATTTGGGTCAGCTTTTATTGGACGGAGACAATCCTCAGCTTCTAAATCAGGTTAAGGATATAAAGATCGAAGACCTTCTTGGCAGGGATCCCATTAATTTTGACAAAACAAAAATTAAGGACTTTATCAGAGATAAGGTTTGCATGGTTACAGGCGGAGGCGGATCAATTGGTTCTGAGCTTGTACGCCAGGTTGCTAAATATCATCCAAAGCAAATAATAGTCGTTGATATTTATGAAAACAACGTATACGATATTCAGCAGGAGCTTTTGCTTGAATATGATAACAAGCTTGATTTTGTTGCTTTGATTGCGTCTGTCAGAGACTATGACAAGATGGAAGCTATATTCAAAGAATACAGACCTCAGCTTGTATTTCATGCAGCAGCTCACAAGCACGTGCCTTTGATGGAAACTTCTCCGGCGGAAGCGGTTAAGAATAATATTTTCGGAACATGGAATACGGCGCAGCTTTCTGATAAATATGATGTTGAAAAGTTTGTAATGATATCCACCGACAAGGCGGTGAATCCTACAAATGTAATGGGCGCTACAAAGCGCTGCTGTGAGATGATTATTCAGTACATGTCGCAGAATAACCAAGGGAGAACCGAATTTGTCACTACGCGTTTCGGAAACGTTTTAGGCTCTAACGGTTCGGTTATTCCGCTGTTTAGACGAGAGATAGAATCGGGAAAACCAGTAACTGTTACACACCCTGATATTATCAGATATTTTATGACAATTCCCGAGGCAGTATCTCTTGTATTGGAAGCCGGAGCGATTGCAAGCGGCGGCGAGATTTTTGTTCTTGATATGGGAGAGCCGGTAAAAATCACAACGCTTGCAGAAAACCTTATTCGAATGTACGGCAAAGTACCCTACAAGGACGTACCGATAAAATTTACGGGTCTTCGTCCGGGAGAGAAGCTCTATGAAGAGCTTTTGATGGATGAAGAAGGACTAAAATCAACTGATAATAAAAAGATATTTATAGGTAACCAAATTGATATAAACGAGCAGGATCTGCTGGAAAAACTAGATGTTCTGCGTGAGTATGCGGAGCAAAACGACGATGATAAAACAGTGCATCAGCTTGAACAGATAGTAGATACCTTTCATCATAAGACTAACAAATGATTATTTGAAGTAATATCTGGGAAAGTAGTGGTTAATTTACGCTTTACGTATTGTTGCACAACTTGATTTAATTCGCCAATTTGCTAAAAAACAGTTCTCATGTCAGTATGCGAACTTATTATTTAGATAAACTGACAAAAACCCGACTGCGTAATTTGCACACCCCAATTAATTAGCTACACTATAAAAAACAGACAGGAGATCAATATGAAAATACTGCTTACGGGCGGCGCCGGATATATCGGCAGCCATACCTGCGTGGAGCTTTTGGATCAAGGATATGAAGTTGTTATTGCAGATAATTTTGACAACAGTTCTAAAAAGGTTCTTGACAGAATAAAAAAGATTACGGGCAAGAATGTTATCCTTTATGAAATTGACGTAAAGGATAAAATGGATGTTGATAAGCTGTTTGACGAGCAAAAAATCGAAGCAGTTATACATTTTGCAGGCTTTAAAGCGGTTGGCGAGAGCTGTGCTTTTCCTGTAAAATATTACAGGAATAACGTTGATACTACCTTGACGTTACTCGAGAGTATGAAAGAGCATAATGTGAATAATTTTGTGTTCAGCTCGTCGGCGACAGTTTACGGAATTCCCGAATCGGTGCCGCTTCAAGAATGGATGAAGCCGGGGTGCATCAATCCTTACGGAAGAACAAAATATGTAAACGAGCTGATTTTGAAGGATGCGGCGGATGCCGATGAAAATTTATCTGTTGTACTGCTTCGATATTTTAACCCTATCGGAGCGCACAAAAGTGGTCTTATAGGAGAAAGCCCGAGCGGTATCCCTAATAACCTTATGCCGTATATTACTCAGGTAGCGGTTGGAAAATTAGAGCAGCTTGGTATTTTCGGAGATGATTATGAGACTCGAGACGGTACAGGTGTGCGCGACTATATCCATGTTGTAGATTTGGCAAAAGGCCATTTGAAAGCTATTGAATATGCGCTATCTCACAAAGGCTGCGAGCTGTTTAATTTAGGCACCGGCACCGGTTACAGCGTTCTCGATATAGTAAAAGCTTTTGAAAAAGCAAATGATATTAAAATACCATATACCATAAAGCCAAGAAGAGCCGGGGATATCGCCGAGTTTTATGCTGATCCTAAGAAAGCCAACAAAGAGCTTAACTGGCATACCGAAAATACGCTCGAGGATATGTGCAGGGATTCATGGAACTGGCAGAAGAAAAATCCGAACGGTTATGAATAATAAAAGCTGTTGCATAAAGTACTATGATTGAAACAAACTTAGTATGATATATTATCTCTTTAAAATAGAACAAACAGCTAGAAAAAC
Source organism: Ruminococcaceae bacterium UBA2719 (assembly GCA_002353935.1). Lineage (GTDB taxonomy): Bacteria > Bacillota > Clostridia > Oscillospirales > Acutalibacteraceae > Ruminococcoides. Next base: position 24,483 of record DEKP01000008.1, read on the forward strand.
AGAAACTAATTTGTAAAGGAGAAGCTTATATGTGTGGAATAGTGGGATACGTAGGCCCCAGAGACTGCTCAGACGTCCTTGTTTCTGCTTTGACCAAGCTTGAATACAGAGGCTACGACTCGGCCGGAATCGCTGTGTTTGACGACTCGCTTATCAAGGTGGCAAAGAGCAAGGGAAGGCTCAAGGATCTGATTGACAAAATGGAAAAAGAAGGAAAGCCTTCAGGTCATGCAGGTATTGGACATACTCGTTGGGCAACTCACGGCGAGCCGTCGGACATTAATTCTCACCCTCATTCGGGAAAGCGCGTGACTATTGTACATAACGGAATTATCGAAAATTACAAAGAACTAAAACAGTTTTTGTTAGATAACGGCAGACAGTTTTTGTCAGATACGGATACCGAGGTTGTGGCTCAGCTTTTGGATTATTACTATGACGGCGATCCGATAAACACAATTCAAAGAACAGTCAGAGATCTCAGAGGTTCATATTCTCTGGGAATAGTTTTTGCAGACTTTGTTGATACTGTGTATGGAATCAGGTGCGAAAGTCCTTTGATAGTCGGAAAAGGAAAAGATGAGAGCTTTATAGCTTCCGATGTCCCGGCTATCATTAATTATACAAAGAATTACTATACTTTGGAATACGGCGAGATAGCGATATTAAAAGATGGATCGGTAAGCTTTTGCGATCTTTACGGAAAGCCGCTTGCAAAAGAGCTCAAAACCGCCGACTGGGACGAAAAAGCTGCCGAAAAAGCAGGCTATGAGCATTATATGATAAAAGAAATTCATGAACAGCCGTCAGCCGTAAAGACAACTATTACCCCTCGTATTGAAAACGACATGGTGAATCTTACGGAATGCTCTATAACAGATGAAATGCTCAAAAGCTTTGACAGAATATTCATCGTAGCTTGCGGTACCGCTATGCACGCGGGAATGGTTGCAAAATATGTTATTGAAAAAATTGCCCGAGTTGAGGTTATCGTAGATATTGCTTCGGAATTTAGATATCGCAATCCGCTTATTACAAGCAAAGATTTGGTAATAATAATATCGCAGTCGGGAGAAACCGCCGATAGCAAGGCGGCGCTGAAGCTTTCAAAAGAGATGGGAGCTAAAACTTTAGCGATAGTAAACGTTAAGGGCAGTTCAATAGCAAGAGAAGCAGACATGGTTATCTATACTCACGCAGGACCTGAGATCGCCGTAGCTTCTACAAAGGCATATATGGTTCAGCTCAGCGTTATGTATCTTTTTGCGTTTGAACTTGCTTTTTCTAAGGGCAAGATAACTAAAGACAAATATATAGAGTTTACTAAGGCGCTGGCTTCTACTCCCGAATATATCGAAAAGACAATAGAAGAGGTTAAAGACGAGTGCCAGTATATTTCCACAAAGCTCTTAAACGCTGACAGCCTGCTTTATATCGGCAGAGGGCTTGACTATGCTTTGTCTATGGAAGGCTCGTTAAAGCTCAAGGAGATATCCTACATCCATTCCGAAAGCTACGCGGCAGGAGAACTCAAGCACGGAACAATCTCTCTCGTAACAGAGCAGATGCCCGTGATTGCTGTTGTTACACAAAATGATTTGCTTGAAAAAACCGTCAGCAATATAAAAGAAGTAAAAGCCAGAGGCGCTGTTACTATAGTAATTTGCGATGAACACGCAAATATCGGTAACGACGTTGCTGATTATATTATCAGAATACCACAGATAAATCCGCTGCTTATGCCTATGCTTGCAGCAGTTCCTATGCAACTTTTAGCTTATTATACATCTGTCAACCGCGGCAACGATGTTGACAAACCGCGAAATTTAGCAAAGTCAGTTACAGTTGAATGATAACAATTAGTATGAAAAAATAATTTAATAATAAATACAACGGGAAGTAAAACAGGAGGTCTATAGGGTTTATGGATACGATCATAGGATGGATAGCGGTGCCGCTCGGGTATTGTATGGAGTGGTGCTATAATATTTTGAAAAACTACGGTTTGGCAATTATTTTCTTTACATTTTTGACAAAAATAATTCAGTTGCCAATCTCGGTATGGGTTCAAAAGAATTCTATCAAAATGGTTAAAATGCAGCCACAGATCAATCGCATAAAGGCAAAATTCTTTGGCGATAAGGATACTATAGCCGACGAACAGTCAAAGCTGTATAAAAAAGAAAAGTATAATCCGCTGGCGTCTCTTATTCCGCTTGCAGTGCAGATTATCATTCTCATGGGCGTTGTCGGAGTAATTTACAAACCGTTTAACTATTTGCTCCATATGCCTGTAGATTTGATACAAGCGATAAATCAGCTGGGCTCGTCTATTACCGGAACTCCGCTTGAGGACTCGTCTATTCAGCTGGCGGCAATAGACGCTATAAAGGCTAGTCCGGACAGCTTTACTGTTTTATCACAGCAGTTTCCAAACTATGACGTATCAGCCTACTTAAACAGTATACAAGCGTTTGATTTTAATTTTCTCGGCGTAAATATGTGTTGGAATCCGTCTGTTATTATCTCTACAATGACAGCTATAGCTTTGGCAATTCCGACAGTTGCGGGTATATCAGCGTGGCTTTTGTGTTACTGCCAGAACAAGTCAAACGTTTTGCAGTCTGAACAAAGCAAGCTTAACAAATACGGCTTGATGATTATTTCTGTCGGACTGTCTCTTTACTTAGGCTTCTTTGTACCTTCGGGAATAGCCTTGTATTGGGTAGCTTCCAACTTGTTCGCTATTTTACAGCTTTATGCTTTAAACGCAGTTATTCCGCCTAAAAAGTACGTTGACTACGAAGCTCTTGAAGCAAGTCGCAAGGAGCTTTCCATGCTCGAAAACGTTGAGACAAACAAGACCCAGTCAAAAGAGCTCAAAAAACGAGAAAAAGCAGATTACAAGCGTTTCTTTTCAATCGCTAATAAGCACCTTGTTTTCTATTCGGAGAGAAGCGGATTTTATAAGTATTTCAGCGATATAATTGAGAATTTATTAAAGCGCACTAATGTATATATTCACTATATAACCAACGACCCCGATGACGCTATATTTAAGCTTTGTGAAAAAGATAAAAGAATCAAGCCTTATTATATCGGAACTAAAAAGATGATTACTTTGATGATGAAGATGGATGCGGATATTGTTGTTATGACAACACCTGATTTGGATAATTATTATCTAAAGCGTTCGTTGGTTAGAAAAGATATTGAGTATATCTATGTTCCGCATGACGCTATGAGCATGCACTTTAGCTTTAGAGAGCACGCATTTGATAACTTTGATACTATGTTCTGTACCGGACCTCATATTGTAAAAGAGTGCAGAGCAAGCGAAAAATATTATAAAACCAAGGAAAAAACCATGGTTGAGTTTGGTTATCCGCTGGTTGAGCATTTGTGCAAAGCTAATGAAGATCTTGCAAATACTCACCACGAGAAAAAACAAATCCTTGTTGCGCCGTCGTGGCAGGAGGATAACTTGCTCGACAGTTGTATCGATGATATTATAAATGGACTTTACTGCGATGATTATCATATTATTGTCAGACCTCACCCTGAATATATGAAGCGTTTTTCGGAAAAAATGAATGTTATCGTAGAGCGCTATAAAGATAAAATCGGAGATAATCTTTCGTTTGAACTTGACTTTTCTTCCAATGAATCTATATATTCGTCTGATCTTTTGATTACAGACTGGTCCGGAATTTCGCTTGAGTTTGCGGTATCTACCCTAAAGCCGGTTATATTTGTAAATACTAAGATGAAGATGGAAAACAAAAATTATGAGAAGATAGAAATTGAGCCCCAGGACATTGCATTAAGAAACAAGATTGGCGTAGCGCTTGATAAGAATGAACTTGACAAAATTAAAGAGATTGCTATAATGCTATTTAGCGATGAAGAGTTTAGTCAAAAATTAAAGGATTTAAGAGAGAATTATTACTTTAATTTTGGCTCAAACGGCAAGGTAGGTTCGGATTATCTGATCAAGCAACTGACTTCATCTAAAAAATAAATTGTATATGTATAAAAAATGTATACAATAAAAAGGAAAGAATAAATTTAAGTAAAATTAAGGAAAGAGGGAAATTCCTATGATTACACCACAGTCAGCTTATCTTGATCCGTCGGTAATGACATATGCTATCCAGGCTATCGCAGGTGTTATAGTAGCAGTCGGCGCAGTTGTTATTGTTTATTGGAGAAAGGCTAAGAAGAAAGTAACCGATAAACTCGGCATTGAGGAAAACAAGAAAAAAGAAGTAGAAGAAGAGATCAAAATCATTGATAATCCGGAAGAGACTGTAGAAATTAAATCAGAAACAGCATCAGAACCTACAGAAGCGGATTCAAAAAACGATTGATAAATTAAAAATAAAGATTAAAAGCAAAGAAGCCCTCCGAGAAAACTCGGAGGGCAAATTTTTTTGAAAAGTGACGTTGCATACATTCCTGTTTTTTACTCAGGCCTTATAAACGGTGGGGTAAAACAGAGCATTTGTTATAGGATGAGTCCTGTTTATTTGTACTTGATAAAATCACTGCAAACAAATTACCCGATCGCAAAACAAAATCACGGTCGGGTAATAAATCTTTATTTTGTCAGAACCTTTTCTCGAATGGAGATAGGCTAATAAGTGCTTTGATTTAGAAAACAACTTATTTGCAATCGAGCAAAAAAGTTTATATTTTTTAGAGTCTGTCTTCTCGGGAAGGGTGCAGCTTCAAGCTGCTTATTGAGCGTAAATCTTAAACTTTATAAATGAGATGGTTATTGTTCTTTTGTTTGTATCAAGCTCAAGTTCACTTTCGTCAATATCCGGGAAGTTGAAGTCGAGCGTTAAAGTGTTGTCGTCTCCGATAAGCGATATCGGAACTTTAAGGTTGATTCCGTTTGTTTTAAGACTGTTGCTGAGAGTTTTATTAAATATTTCTTCGCCGTTAGCGGTTATGTTACACGGAGTTTCATCTTCTACTGAGTAAACTTCAAAGTAAACATTAAGGTTGTCTGCATCATTAGGAATCTTTTCAATCGGAATTACCATTTGAGAATGCGGACCTCTCAGCGGAGTTCGAAATCCGGTTGAATGCCCGAAGCCTTCGGTACAATACATTGTTGCTGTGTCGTCGCCCGTGAAGGAGAGCTCAGTATCAAGCTTGTATTCATCAATCTTGCCGCCGTTTACATAATAGCAATCGACAAGTTTCATGTCATCTTTTTTAGATGCATGACCGGTGCATTTGTACTCTTCTATACGGGATTCCGCATTATCTCCGGCATTGAGATAGAAGTAACGTGCACGGTTCGGCTTTTCGTTTTTAGAGGCTTCGTCAAAGGTTATCCCTGTTGAATAGGATTTGTAGTCATCTGTTACGTAAGATGCGAGAGTTGAAGGCAAATCAAATGTCGTCATAGATGCGTCGTTTGTTTCATATCCTGTGTCAGAGCCGCTTTCTTTTACGAGCAATATCTGATGTTGTCCGTACATATAATCGCCGTGATCGGCTGTTATGATGATATTAGCGTCTTTATACTTGCCGGCTTCTCTTAGGTCGTCAAGCATTTTAAATACATTAAAAAACTCGCCTTCTACCTGGTCTTCAACAGTAGAATTTTTTGTTTTTTCGCCATTTCTGTCTAGGTTGAACGGAGCGTGCGCACCGGCGAGGTGATATATTCTTACAGCGCTGTCATACTCGTCTGTATAATTGAATCCGTCATTTTCAAAATACTCTCTATAAAACTTGGGGTCATTTGCCGATGAATATGTGTTGTCGCCTTTATATGCGTTAAAGTCGGCGGTATCGAGCCAAAAATACTTTTTTAAGTAGTGTGGCAGATATGAATACAAGGTGTATTTATACATGGTTTTGGACATAGCCTTGTAAGAATCTGAGCTTCTGGTTTTGTCAACTACATTTTTAACAGTGTTGACCGCTCCTTTGCCAAAGTATACGCTGTCTGTGAAAACTCGAGCGTCAACGCCCTTTTCATCATACATATCGAATACGGTCTCTTTATTCCATATATCCTCGATGTATTTAGAATAGAATTTATCTTTTTTATACGGCTCGCCTGTGAGCATTGCGGGCAGACCGATTATGGTTCTGGCGCCGGTTGAAAGCGTGTTGGTATATTCGGTGAATCCGGAGAGCTTTGTTTCATAGTCTTGCTTTGTTGTATTTTTAAAGTTCTGATAGTATTCTTCATCCAGCGTATCAAGAATAAACACTAAGGTGTTATCTTTTTTAGATAAATCATAGATTCCTTCTCTGGTTGCATCATAGGTGATCTTGTTGATTTTGTCATTGTTTTGAATAATCAAGGTGCTTAGAGTGATAACCTGAATCAACACTATAGCCGCAGAGACACCCATGAGAATTTTTCTCCAGTGTTTTTTGAATACCATTACAAAAGCAAACGGAAGCGCAAGACATGCTGCCCACATAGCAGAGTCTATAGCGCCATAGGTTGTGTAATCAGACCAAACGATCTTGCTGCCGTCGAGCACTCCTGAGCCGTAGCGGATGTTAAAGAAGTTGCCCTGAATATAAAGACCCAACGCTACGCCAAAAACTAAACAACAAAGTATTTTGTGGAATTTTTTAGTTGGTAGAGAAGTTACCAGAGTCAGTATAACAAGAGCTATTCCCGATACGATCAGTACCGGCAACAAAAGCGCGTTAAAGCTGAACCATAAATCGTCGCTGCCTGAGATATAAAGTGACAACGGTCCGAAAATCAGCAAAGAAAATACAAAAAACAGGCTTACCGATAACCCAAACGCTAAGCGGTGTTTTAGTTTATTATCTTTTTCTTCCATATCTTTGTTCCTTATCCTTCTAATATTTTATATTTCTGTTAAAACGGCAAATGATATGATATATAAAGTATGCGCTGATTTAAGCGCATAAATTCGTAAAAAGCACCATATAAGCTGCGAAAAGCAATTTGCTGAGCAACTTTTGAACAGCTTGTTTGCCGTTTAAATCTAAAGCACTTACACCGAAATTATATGATATTACTTTTTATCATGCCAAACTATATAATACTAAAAATATTTTGCTTAGTCAATAATGTTAATTCACAAAGAAATCGCCTGTGTATTTGACATTTTAGTATATATAGAGTAAAATCAACGTAGATTTGAAAGTATTTTTAAACTGTGTTTTAAAACTCTTTTTTGGAGGTGGCGCGTATTAATTTACAAATATTTTTAGACATAGCAGTAGTGGCGCTCAGGGCGATTTTGCCGATATACGCAGTTGTTATTGTTTATCAATGCTTTGCGGCTATGCGCCGACACAAACGTCCCGAAAAACCTCTTGTTACACTTCAGATAACAGATACCAACCAGCAGATACCGGTTCTGTTTTGGGAAAATTCCATAGGAAGGAGCAAAGGCTCGGACATTTGCGTTAACGACATGGCGGTGTCAAGAAACCATTGTGTGCTTTTGCGTCGTCAGGAAGGTTGGTACATTTCAGATATAGGCTCAAAATCAGGCACTTTTGTCAACGGGGAAAAGACAAGAGGCAGAACTCAGGTTCTGTTAAATGACGAAATAACTGTAGGGTCTACCTCGTTTGTGCTAAAGCGCGGCGATGAATATCAGGAAAGACTGCGCCCGTCGTGGTTTTTCTCAAAATCTTCGGATAAAGGCAGTCTTCAGCCGTATAAGCTTATGATACTTATAACTTTTTTCCATCTGTTTATGGCGGTAGAGGCGTGTTTTACCAATGAAGTGACAGATTTTGTTCCTATGCAGGTTTTTGGCTTGCTGGAATTGGTTTTATGGACATTTTTCTTTATATCCTCATATTTATTCAAGAGGGTCAACTTTGAGATAGAGGCTTTGGCGTCGTTTTTGTCTGGAATAGGCGTGATGCTTTTGGTGCGCCAAGAGCTAAGGCAGGCGTATGTTCAGCTTATCGCTATGATCATCGGCATAGTGCTGTTCTGCTTTTTGGTGAAGTTTATTGAAAATCCCGACAGGGTTAACTCGTGGCGAATGGCTATTATGATAGGAGCTGTTTTGCTGCTCGCGGTAAACATAGTATTCGGAAAGGTGCAGTATGGAGCTGCAAACTGGATTAATATAGGCGGGATTTCGGTTCAACCGTCTGAATTTGTAAAAGTAGCTTATATATTTGTAGGATCGGCTGCTCTTGACAAATTGCAGACAAAGCGCAACTTTATAGAGTTTATCGTGTTTTCTGCAATTTGTGTAGGCGCACTTGCGCTTATGGGGGATTTTGGTACCGCGCTGATATTCTTTTCTACTTTTTTGCTTATTGCATTTATGCGTTCAGGAGATTTTAAAACTGTTATTTTAGCTATAGCTAGCGCTGCTTTTGCCGGCACTATCGTATTAAAGTTTAAACCCTATGTAGCTGATAGATTTAAGGCATGGGGACACGTGTGGGAATATGCTCAGTCAACCGCGTATCAGCAGGCGCGTGTGCTTACATATATAGCCTCGGGCGGACTTATAGGAGTAGGCGTGGGTAACGGCTACTTAAAATATATAGCTGCTTCCGAGAGCGACCTGGTATTTGGTCTTATAAGTGAAGAAATGGGTATTATCGTATCTTTTACCATAGCTGCGGCTATAGGTGCGCTGGCGTTTTATTCGCGTGCTATAACCACGAGAAGCCGCAGTACCTTCTACTCCATTTCAGCGTGCTGTGCTGCGGGGCTGATGGTTGTACAGTCGGCGCTTAACATCTTTGGAGCTACCGATATCTTGCCTTTGACAGGCGTTACGCTGCCCTTTGTCAGCGCAGGCGGATCTTCTATAATATCGTGCTGGGGACTTATAGCGTTTATCAAGGCGGCAGATGAGAGAACCTATGCGGTAAAACGTTTAAAGCCTAAAAAAGAAGATGACTAAATGCGGATAATATCGGGCTGATACAATTTTTTGATTTTGAATTTTAACGATATTATTAATTAAATTTTTCAGTAGTAATTATTAAAAATGCTTGTTGCATTAATCACAACTAAAATTATTATGATTAACACATCGAAAAACAACGGAAAAACAAGTTTGTTTAGGTGAGATTTTATGAAAAGAATTTTATCACGAAGCTATCTTATACTTATAATTACAATAGCGGCACTTTTGGGAACTGGTTTCTTGGCGTTTAGGGTTATAACACAAAACGAGGCTTGGGTTCAGCAGCCGTATAACGGCCACATAGCTTCTTCCAACGGTCTGGCTCAGGCGGGAACGATTTATGACAGAAACAAAAAAGAGCTCGCCTATACCGACTCTGATGGAGACAGAAAATATAACGAAGACTTTGATACGCGCTGCGCTCTGCTTCATACAGTGGGTGATAATTCGCTCAACATTTCTACCGCAGTCCAAAGCATGTATCGTACTGAGCTTACCGGTTATTCGTTTATATTCGGACTTGGTATGCCTAAGTCGCTGAAAACTCATAATGATGTTACCCTGACAGTTGACGCTGATGCATGCAAGGCGGCATATAAGGCGTTTGGAGATAAAAAGGGAGCCTGTGTAATTTATAACTACAAAACAGGCGAAATATTGTGCAAGACTTCATCTTTAGCCTATGATCCTTCTGATCCTCCGAAGATCACAGATGACAACAAGGATGAATATGATGGGGTTTTTCTCGATAACGCTGTGTCGTCAACCTTTACACCAGGATCTATTTTTAAGATCGTTACGGCGGCTTGCGCTATCGAAAACATAGATGATATATATGATCACACCTTTGAATGTACCGGAGAGTACGAGATAGACGGAGATAAAATCACCTGCGAAGAGGTTCACGGAACCGTAAGTTTTGAAGAAGCGTTCGCACATTCCTGCAACGTAGCGTTCGCGCAGATGGCGTTGGAACTGGGTGAAGAGAAGTTAACCGAAACTGCTGAAAAAATGGGCTTTAATCAGAAGTTTAAGATGTCGGATATTCCGCTTGCAAAAAGCAACTATGATGTATCTAAGGCAAACGATAACCAGCTTGCGTGGTCGGGAATAGGGCAGTATGATGATTTGGCAAACCCGCTGCATATGGCGATGATGTGCGGTGCAATTGCAAACAACGGTAAGCCGGTTATGCCTTATCTTGTCAAAAATGATGAGAATGTTTTGCAAAAGCTTGGGCTATCAAAGGGGGGCAAAGAAGGAGAAGAAATGCTTTCTTCCCAGACGTCTGAAAAAGTAAGAGGCCTTATGAGAACTGCTGCAAACTACTATTACAATGCCCGCGGACTAAACATAGGCGGTCTTGATTTTTGCGCTAAAACCGGTACCGCAGAGGTTGGAAAAGACAAAGAACCCAATGCGTGGTTTGTAGGCTTTACCGAAGATGAAAAACATCCGTACGCTTTTGCGGTAGTTGTAGCAAACGGCGGATATGGTATTTCTGCGGCTACTCCTGTTGTTCAGGCAGCTGTAGATGTGCTGGTAAATAAATAATGAAATTTAAAAATTAAACTGAGTTTAAGCTAAGTCGGTTTTTGCGAAAAGTTGAGTTGCAAAAATCTTAAAAAATTAAATT
>DEKP01000001.1:0-5578 GCA_002353935.1 Ruminococcaceae bacterium UBA2719
GTACAAAGAAAATTCTCAGCCGGCCGGATGGACCAAAGCTCTTTATAGTAATGGGTGTTATGTAACTATAAGCTCAGATTTTAAAAATGATAAGATAACCTTGTACGCCCAGTGGAAGAAAATTGGAACAAACCTATCTATTAACAATACAACTGAAGTAATCAAAGGCGACGTTAACGGTGATGGTGCTTTAACTATAAACGATGTTACAAAACTACAACGCTATCTAGCTGAGTTCGAGAGTTTTAATGACAAACAAATGAAAGCTGCAGATGTTAACAACGACGGTGAAGTAAGCGTCAAAGATATTACAGCTATGCAGTGCCTTATTAATAATTAAGCTTAAATTCAATTAGATTTTGTACAATTTTAAGATGCGTTTTTTTAATATGAATTCGCATAAAATATAAATAATAATGGGCTGTCACAAAACTTTTCGTTTTGTGACAGCCCTGAATTTTTAAATCTAAATAATGTTTTATAAACCGCTTACAGAATACATTTAAGTAAGGAAAGCCAGAGGGCGTGAGCTTGTAAAATAAAGAGTGTAAGTTAGAAAAAACTTACACTCTTTATTTTACATCTAAAACAGGTCACATCTATTTACAACACAAAGGCAATAATTATATAGTTAAAATAAATTGTTGAAAATTCATATTTATTTGTGGTAGAATAAATTTGTATGTATCTAAATATCTTAGACGAAGGAAAGAAATATTTATGATTTGGGTATGGGTTATTATCGCAGTATTATTTATCAGCTCAACTTTTATTATGCTGATCTACACCAATAAGATTGCTAAAACTGTTTATAAATCTCTTTTAACCAGAAAAAAGGGCTTGCGCGAGCGCGTTTGTTCCGCTCCCGATAACGAGGAACAGGTAAAAATGTGGAACGACGGACTCATCTGGGCAAAAGAAAACAAAAAATTCAAAAAAGATTTGAAAATAAAAAGCGAAGAGCTTACTCTGTACGGCGAGTACTACGACTTCGGCTTTGACAAATGCGCCGTTATTCTGCCCGGAAGAAGCGAATGTCTTATATATTCATATTATTTTTCTTCGCCGTATAAGGAAAGCGGATGTAACGTACTTTGTATCGACTCGCGTTCTACAGGGCTCAGCGACGGTGAGTATAACACCTTGGGAACCAAAGAAAGCGTTGATATTATAAACTGGATAAAACATATTGAAAACACCTTTGATATCCATCAATTTTATCTTCACTCAATATGCGTAGGCACCTCCGGCGCTTTGATTGCTTTAAATTCAAAAGATTGTCCAAAATCTATTAAAGCTCTTATCTGCGACGGCTGCTACACCTCTTTTCGCGAGACCTTCAAGCGTCATATGATAGAAGATAAACGCCCGCTTTTTCCTGTACTGGATTTAGTAATGTTTCATATAAAGCGAAACACCGGCGCAAAAATAATCAAGGACTCTCCGCTGAGACTGGTTAAAAAAATAAATATCCCTGTCTTGTTTTTATTCTCCAAGCAGGATAAGTTCTCTATACCAAAGAAATCTAAAATTCTGTTTGATGCCTGTGCGTCAAACAATAAAAAACTCGTATGGTTTGAAAAAGGCGCTCACTCACATATCAGAATAAATAACGCTGAAAAATATGACAGCACTATAAAAAATTTTGTTGAAGAAATTTCAGCTTTTTAAAAGGTAAGGATATATTATGAAGAAAATTCTGCGCGATTATATAAACTACAATCAAACAAAGCTCGAAAACAGCGATAAAACGCTAAAAGATATCTATGACCTTATGTTTCGCTGCAAGGATCACATAATAGCGGAAACATACGAGAATTTCAGAATAAGGCAATACACATACAAAGAAGTTGACGCTTGGATAGAAAAATCCGCCGCCGCTTTATATTCCCTCATAGGCGCTAACCATAAATATGTCGCTATAGAAATGGAAAACGACATAAAATGGATCGTTGCCTTTTGGGCTGTTTTAAAAAGCGGCAACAAGCCCTATCTTGTCAACTGCCGCCATCCTAAAAATTTGTCACAAGAACTTATAAAGAATCTTGACATAGAATATGTCATCGGGCTTTCCAAAACTAAATTAAACGCAAAATATATAGACTTTTCCGAGTTTGGTGAAAGAGAAAACTCTTCCTCTTTGCTACAATCGGCGGTTCAGGATAACGAAAACGAAAGCTTCTCGCCGGTTGCCCCTGATCTTTTTGAAAACGAAATCGCACTTTCAACTTCCGCTACATCTATGCACGCAGTTGTTTGCTTTTACTCAGGCAGTGAAATCAGCAATCAGATTTTAAACGCAAAGGATATTTTATCTCACTCAAAGCGAATGGCTTATCACTATAAAGGATATCTAAAGCAACTGGCGTTTTTACCGTTTTATCACGTTTTCGGCTTATTTGCCGTTTATTTTTGGTTTATATTTTTCGGCAGAACACTGGTGTTTTTAAAAGACTATTCTCCAAAAACGATACTCAGCACCTGCAGACGCCACAATGTTACTCATATTTTCGCCGTTCCCATGCTTTGGCACACCATAGAAAAAGAACTCAACGACGAGATAAACAAACAGGGTGAAAAAAAGCGCAGAAAATTTGAAAAAGGAATAAAAATCTGTACCAAGCTTCAAAACATCGCTCCGTTTTTAGGCGCAAAATTATCACAAAAAATAATGAGAGAAGTAACCGACAATTTGTTTGGACAATCCGTAGGCTTTTGTATCAGCGGAGGAAGCTATCTCAGAGACTCCGCGCTGAAAACAATCAACGGCATCGGATATCCTCTGCACAACGGATACGGAATGAGCGAGGTTGGAATAACCTCTGTTGAGCTTAGAAAAAAGGTCTGTGAACGCAATCAAAACTCAGTCGGCAGACCATTCTCCTCGGTTGAATATAAAATTTCAAAGCAAGGTACCTTGATGATCCGCGGAAAATCAATTTGCAAAAAAATGATAACAGACGGCAGGCTTACAGAAAACAACGATTGGTTTGACTCTGGGGATATCGCCAGGTGCTTTAACGGAAATTTCTATATTATAGGAAGATCAAGCGACATTGTAATAACCGAAAACGGCGAAAATGTTAATCCCGACGTTCTGGAAAAAGCCTTTGAAATACCCTATGCCAACAGATTCTCTGTTTTAGGGCTTGAGCTATCTAAGCTTGAAGAATCTGACGCAAACGATAAAACCGGCATTAAAAACAATCAAAAAAATAAAGCTTATGCTTGTAATACAGACGAAAAACTTTCGATGGTTGTAGAAATTTCAAAAACGCTCAATATTGCTCAAATAAGCGACATCAAAAATTATATAGAATACAAAAACCGCCTCTTGCCCGTTTCTTCCCAGATAACAGACTTCTATTTTACTTATGACGAGATAGCCGCCAAATCCGCTATAAAAGTTGGCCGTCCGTATCTTAAAAGAGAAATTTTAAACGGCAATATCAAATTAATTCCATTTTCAAAATTCTCTGTCTGCAAAGATGAAAATTCTGAAAAAAACTCTTTGTCTCAATCAACCTCTAAACAAAAAGAAACGATCAGAAAAATCATAGCAGACGTTTTGAAGAAAAAGCCTGATGAAATCACAGACCATGCACATATCATCCACGATTTAGGCGCAACCAGCCTTGAATACTTTGCTATAATAATGGACATAGGAGAAACGTTTAAAATCGAAAGCTTTGATGAAAAAGAACAGTATTGTTATACGGTTGATGAATTTTGCAATTACTTGGAAAGGCATAAAAAATAATGAAAAAAATCAAAGAAAGCAAATTTGTAATAGGCTTTGTAAAGGTAACGGGAGCTCTGCCCGCACTGCTGTTTTTCAAGCCTAAGGTTTATTATTCAAAAGCAAACACAAAAAAACAAAAACTCAGTCGTCCGTCGATACTTGTATCGAACCACACTTCCCTTATGGACTTTGCTTTATATCTATTAGTATTTTTCAATGTAAATATAAGATTTTTAATGGCAGAGGTATTGTTTGGAAAAAACAAGCTTTTTTCTTGGTTTTTATATAAACTTGGCGCTATCTTTGTTAATCGCGACAATTTTGACTTTGGTTTTATGGGCGAAGCGCTTGAGAGCCTGGATAAGGGCAGGGTAATAGGAATCTTCCCCCAGGGCAGGCTTCCAGTAGGCGATAAAGTCTTTCCTTTCAAGCCAAGCATGGCGTTTATTGCTTTGCATACAGACGCTCCTGTTATTCCCGTTTATACTGACGGAAACTATTCTCTGTTCAAACGAGCACGAATAATAATCGGCGAAGAAATGTATATAAAAGACATCTGTCCAAAGGGCATGAGCGATAAAGAGGCTGTAGATTTTTTTACAAAAGAAACTCAAAAGCGTGTCTATGAGCTAAAAGACGAATTAACGGCCATAACGGAGAATAAGAATGAAAGATAAGAAAAAGCCTTCAAAATTTTTCAGAGTTTTTAATTTAAAATTATTTTTTCTGGACTCTGCCCGCTTTTTGTATATGCTGAGTTTTCCGTTTTTGCGCGTTAAAAAGTTCGGTTTAGATAAAAAAAGATATAAAACAAAACTCAAAGGCGCTATGATACTTGCGTGTAATCACTCCTCCTTTACAGACGCCCCCTTTATCGGAGCATCATTTTTTTATCGGCGCGTCTATTTTTTAGCAGCCAAAGAGGTAATGAACACAAAGCTCAAAAATCTTTTATTAAAAGGAGCGGGATGCATAAAAATTGACCGTGAGAATACAGATATAAAGGCTATAAGAGAATGTGTTGAGGTTTTAAAAAACGGTCGCCTTTTGTGTTTATTTCCTCAAGGAATGATTGAAAAAAGCGATAGCTTAAATCAAGTAAAATCCGGCGCGGTGCTTATAGCATCAAACGCCAAAGCACCTATTTTGCCCATATATTCCGAAAAAAGGAAAAACATATTTAAAAGCCGCAAGATGGTTATCGGAACCCCTATTAACATTAACGAGTATTTTTCCAAACGTATACCCTCAATTGACGATATTAATTTTGCGGCAAATGCTCTGCTGCGATCTTTGGAAGAATGTAAAAAAATATTTGATGAATTAGATCAGAAAGGTAAAAATTATGAGTGATTTAGATAAGTTAAAAAGTATTTTTGAAGATTTGTTTGGCGATGATATAGATCTCGACAGTATTAATGAACACAGCCGTTTTGCAGAAGATTTATCAATGAACTCAATAGCCATGCTCTCCATGGCTATTGCTATTGAGGATGAATTCAACATAAAATTTGATAACGATGATTTCAAAACTCTAAAGACCGTAAAAGACGTTCTTTCAAAAATCAAAAACAATTAAAGTCCTTGACTTTTATAAGAATAACAAATATACTAAAATTACCGAAATTAATAAATTCTGGGGGGATTTATAATGATATGTCCAAATTGTAAAAACGAAGTATCTCAGGGTGCTGCCTTTTGTGCTAACTGCGGCGCTAATTTAACTGAGGTTGCACAACCTTCACAACCTGAGGTTGCTCAGGCACCTGTTGCTCAGCCTACACAGCCCGAAGCTGCTCAAGCGCCTGTTGCACAGCCTGCACAGCCGCAACAAGC
>DEKP01000001.1:5637-10434 GCA_002353935.1 Ruminococcaceae bacterium UBA2719
GCACAGCCGCAACAAGCTATGCCGCAAAACGATTTTGCTCAGCCAGCTCAACCTGAAGCGGCTCAACCCTATGCGCAAAACTACGCTAATCCGTCATACCAACAGCCGATTAATCCAACCGTTATGGCCGCTGAAAATCCGCTGGCTACTCAGGCTCTGGTTTTTGGCATTATCTCGGCAGTTTTAGGCGAGATCGGCTGGTTTACTTCTTTTGTAGGTATAATTTTGGGAGCCGGTGCTCTTGTTATGGGTATTCTCGGTCTGAAAAAAGCAAATGCTGCTTTGGCTCTTGCAAATCAAGGCTATAACAAACGCCCAATGTGCATAATTGCAAAGGTGCTTTCTATCGTTGGTATAGTATCAGGCTCACTGGCTATTTTTATTGGTATTATTTCTCTGTTCGTGTGCGGATGCTCCTCTTGCGCAAGTAACTATTTGTATTATTAATTAACTGTGAAATTCGCATACTCAAATTAAATTTTGCTTAAAATAGAAAATTTTATTAAAACAAAAACGATCAGCCGCAAGTTTAGGCTGATCGTTTTTTGATGTTTTGTCAGATATTGTATAGACAAAAATACATTTTAGCATTATAATTTAACTGAATTTACTGAGCTTAACCTTACTCTTTGTTGATGTCGCGATATCGGGCCAGATGCACGGCTTTATGAGCATAGTACCGCAGAGGAGTTAATATTATAACAACTATATTAAAGCTTACAAAAAGAGGAATTCGCGGCAAAATCAGGCTTATCAGCATACACATCAGAGTATATGCAACAAAACGTATAATAGTAAATATAACAGCGCGTGTTCCGTCGCCGTATTTGAAATTTCTAAACGCTATAAAGCGATTTATAATCACAGAGAAAAACGCCGCAATCACGCCGGCTGAAGGCACGGTTAGATATATCAGCCTGTTACCAAAAAATATGCCTGATAAAACAATTAAAATTTCACACAGCAGCGCTGAAACAAACGACACCCACGCGCTGGAAAACAAGAGCTTGTAAATTCGCAGCGTATCTTTAAGCGGTTCAAAATGAGAGGATTTGTTATCGTCTATGTAAACAGCCTCTATCGCTATGGTGGTAATCGGAACAGCCTGCTTGTCTGCATAGTAAATTACGTTTAATTCATAATCGTATTTTTCGCCCTTTACCATACAAAGCCAGTCGATGTGTTTTGCAGAAAAGCCCCTGAGACCAGATTGATTATCAAAAAAATAGTGACCTGTTAATATGGTATATACAAATTTTGACAAATCATTTCCGATTTTTGAACGAAAGGGGATTTTTCCTTTTCTTTTACGGATAGTGAGCACCATTTCGGATTGATTAGCAAGTTCTTCTTTAACTCGGATAATGTCCTCTATTTTATGCTGACCGTCGGCGTCGGATGTAATTATATGCCGGCAATCCGGAAACACGCTCTTAACCGCGGCAAAACCGCTTTTTAAAGCTGCGCCTTTACCCGCGTTTTTTTCAAGCGTTATGACATGAGACTTATCTTCTATTTGTTCAAATATATTTTTATAGTCTTTACCGCTGCCGTCATCAACAACAATTATCCCAAAGCCGCTTTCATTTATTTCGTTGACTAAATTTACAAGTGCTTTGTCCGGCTGATACGCCGGGATAATTACCACATCTGTCATTTTTCGCCCCGCTGATTTAAACTTTCTTTTATAAAATTATTTATTTTTTCCATCAACTCATTGTTAAATCCGTTATTATCATATAAAATATCAACATGCCCATCGTTTTTTGGATTATCCCATAATACAAACTCAACGTTTTTATTATCAATATCATCTCTGTGCGATATTATCGAGTACTGTTCGTATGATACCCTTTCATCACCCTTGCCGTGGATAATCATAGTAGGAGTTTCGTTTGATGAGATTACATCGTCCGCACAAATATTAACGTTACCAGCGCCGAAAAGAATAGCCTGATAAAGCCAGAGCATGGGATAATCGACATAGGCTATATAACCGATATTTTTAACCGAAGGTTCCATAACACCCTCCATCGCACTGTTTATGCCCGAAACGCTTATCACTGCGTCGACCGTGTGACCGTAAGCGCTCACACACGAAACTGCATATCCCCCTATGCTGTGTCCAAACAGAACAATATTGCTATAGCCAAATTTATCTTTGCTCTCAATATAATCAAGAGCGCAGTCAAGATCGATAAGCTCCTGAGAAAAGCCAACCGAAGAATAGCCTGCGCTTTGAGCTATTCGGGTAGGGTTAAATACAAAAACCGAAAATCCGTTATCAACAAAGCTTTTTATCTGATACCGATAGTCTAAGACCTCGGCGTTGAGCCCCGGAGCTATAACTATAAGTGCGTCTGTTTTATCTGCTTTATCCGATTCGGCTGATTTAGCTTCGCCGTTTTTTATAGCTTTAGCTTCATATAAATATGCCGACAAGGTGTTTTTTCCGCTTTCAAAGTAAATTTCGCTGGCATTATTCAATATATCAGTATCAGCAGGCTTAGATACCGGATGAAATATAAAACAAAAATCATAAACAATTTTTGTGATTATAAAATTTATCAAAAGTACCGCGCATAAGGTAATAATAATTATCAGCCCTTTTTTGTTCTTTTTGAGTTTGGACATAATTATTATTCACCTCTTTTGGGCATTTATAAATCCGCCTGCTCAAAGAAATTATTTCTTTGAGTGACGCAAGTTTTTATCAAAAAATCTCAAAAACCTTGCGGGCAACAATTCAAAATTTATTTATACAGATAATTATTATAGGAGAAAAGGCATGAAGTTTCAACCAAATCCCGATACAAAATTTATAACCGAAGAAAAATTTTTATCCGAGATAGAAAAAATCGGCAAAATTCTTGACGAATATGCATATCAAGGATATTTTTTAACCTTTGACGGACTGAAACTTGGATATCGATTTTATTTAACCGAAAACGCCAAGGCGTCGGTTGTGATAGTTCACGGCTTTACTGAGTTTATGCAAAAATACGATGAGACCGTATGGTATTTTATAAATCAAGGCTACAATGTTTTTATTTATGATCAGCGAGGTCACGGAATATCCGACAGAGAGGTTGACGACTATCATCTGACTCATGTCAACAAATTTGACGACTATGTAAAAGACCTCGACTCTTTTATCAGCGAAGTCGTAGAAAAAAGCAGCGACGAGCTGCCCCTTTATATATTTTCTCATTCTATGGGCTGTGCTGTAACGTCATTGTACCTGATAAACAACAGCAAAAAGATTAAACTTGCAGTTATGGCGTCTCCGATGATTATTCCGACCACAAGAGGTTTTCCGCCGTTTGTTATACGCTATATTTGTAAAAAATATGCTAAAGAAAGTTCTTGGAAAAGCAAGTTTAAGTGGTCAAAAGAATTCAAAGCAGATCCTTCTCTTTTTTTAGACAAAAGTCTAAGCTTTAATCGCTCTAAGAGAAATTTGCTTATACACATGAGCGATAAAAAATTTCAAAATTCTTATGGTACCAATCGCTGGATTTATGAATCCGTATCCGTATACAAGCGACTGCTAAATCCAAAATCAACTTCAAAAATCAAAACAAAAACGCTGATTTTATCCGCAGAAAATGACGCTGTAGTAAAAACAACAGCTCAAAAACGTTTTTATAGGCTGCTGCCAAATGCCGAATTTGTAACAATAAAAAACGCAAAGCACTCTATCTTTATGTGCTGTGACGAAATAACAGAAAAGTATTTTTCATATATATTTGAATTTTTAGCAAATCAAGTAAAGACTGATTAATTTGAGTATGCAAACTACGCAGTCAAATGTAAGTGGTGAATCAATCACCGGTTACTTAATTTTAGCATACAGCCATTATAAATTCAACAAATATTAAAACCGATAAAGGAATTTTTATGTATCTGAAATACAAGCTTAGAGATATAGACTCTATCTCAAAAGAAGAATACGAGAACGCGTTAAATAATATGGATTCAAAAAGAAAAGCCCGTATATTAAAGTTTAGATTTGAAGACGATATAAGGCGTTCTGTAGCAGGAGATATTCTTATAAAAGAGCTTTTAGAAGAATATCCTAAAATAAACAAAACAAACATCCATGTAATTAACCTTGAAAACGGAAAACCATTTCTTGACAATTTGAACATGCAAATAAGCATAAGCCACAGCAATAATTTTTGCGCCGCAGCTATATGTGATATTCCTTGCGGCATTGACGTCGAAGTTATTCGCCCCGTTAATCTGAAAATTATAAAAAAAATATGCAGCGATAAAGAAAAAGAATATATATTTACTCACGAGCCAAAAAACGATGAATATTCAACAACAAACGACAAAAAAACGTTGACAAGATTTTTCAAAATTTGGACCATTAAAGAAGCCTCTGCAAAATGCACAGGCATCGGACTTAAAGGAATATCAAATATAAATGCTCTGCCTTTTTTAGAAAAAAGCAGAGAAATTGACGGAGTCGTACTAAGCATCATAACTCAAGAGGATTTAAACATAATACAAAAATAAAATACTGTGCATATTATTTGCCAAACAATTTAAAATCATAAAAGTTATAAAACCTTATAAATATTTTTTGAAGTGTTTCACAAAAAGGTTTTGAGCATTTATAAACAAAAGACTTGCAATATAAAAACTTTTGTGATAGAATACTCTATGCAAATCAGAAAAAGGCTTTAAAAAGGAAAACACAATATCGGGGTGTAGCGCAGTTGGTAGCGCGCCTGGTTTGGGACCAGGATGTCGGGGGTTCAAGTCCCTTCACTCCGACCATATTAAAAT
>DEKP01000001.1:10495-24387 GCA_002353935.1 Ruminococcaceae bacterium UBA2719
GAAGGGACTTGAAGGCGACTGTGCCAAGATGTAAGCGTCAGCGCACATCGAAGGTAAAATCAGTCCGGCGGACTGATTTTAGGGAGAGCGTAGATAGACGGTATGCCGGTAGCTGTCGCTCCTAAGACGAGGTGTCCTGATACATCCACATAACATCTACTTCACTCCAACCATATTAAAATAGGGAGATATCTCAACTGATATCTCCTTTATTTATTTTTATCATAAACAGGAGGAGTGAAGGGACTTGAAGGCGACTGTGCCGAGATGTAAGCGTCAGCGCACATCGAAGGTAAAATCAGTCCGGCGGACTGAATAAAATAATAGTAGAATTCAATAGTTAACTTGGCAACTTTACAAGACTTCTACTATCAGTAGAGCCTGGTATTTTATCTACAAGAAGTAGATTTAGCCAAAATCCGTTCTATCAACCAGGAAAATGTTTGTAGATGTTATATATTAAAAAATATCTTTTCTTTATTATATATTTGTTGTATAATAAATTATAATATAATTTGGAGAATGTTGTAGAAACAGCGGTTTTTGATTTAGCTTTGTCTTAGTGCTAAATTTATATGACATTTTATAGGCATTAGATATTTAGATTTACAATACTTTATTTTGTTTTAAAAAAACAATTTTTATATTCATTACAACACAGCTTGGAGGGAGTTTGACTGGATAAGCGAAAAGTAATTTATTACGATGATGAACTAAATAACGAATTTTCCTCCGCAGTGATAGAGCCTAAAAAAATTGACGGCAACTATATCTATGACAGACAAGGTCCTTTTCGTTCTGTCATCCGCTTTTTTTGGTATCGTATTATCGCAACACCGCTTGCCTTTCTATATGTTAATCTTTCGTTTCACCAACGTACTGAGGGAAAAGAAAAGCTAAAGCCCTTTCGTAGCAAAGGAATTTACCTATACGGAAACCACACTCAGGCTATCGGCGATCCGCTGACTCCAAATGTGTTTTGTTTTCCACAACGCGTGTCGTTCATAGTTCACCCTAACAACGTATCCATGCCCGTACTCGGGCGGATCAATCCATCTCTGGGTGCAATTCCTCTCCCGGATACCAAAGAAGCATACAGAAATTTTATCGAATGTATTAACGGACGAATCAAAAAAGGCGGTGCTGTGGTAATTTATCCAGAAGCGCACATCTGGCCTTATTACACTAAAATCCGTAATTTTCCAGACTCCTCATTTGGTTATCCGGCAAAGTCCGGCACACCGGTTTTTTGCTTTGTAAATACTTATCAAAAACGAAAAAACGCTAAAAAGCCTCGCATAATCACCTATATCGACGGTCCGTTTTATCCCGATATGGAGCTGCCGCTTGCAAAACGTCGCAAAATTTTACGCGACGAGGTTTACAAAACCATGTGTAAGCGGGCACAAAATTCTGACGTCGAGGTTATCAAATACATCAGAAAGGAGAATGCCGCGGCTGAATCCAAGGCGGAAATTTAATATGGTTAACGTACTGTTTTGCGGCAACGACGGCGTATTTGACGGCTTTTTAACCTGCGCTATGTCGATGATGAAGCGTACAGCTTCAACCGAGCCGTTTTCATTTCATATTTTCACGATGTCGCTTACGCGGCTGAATCCAAAATACACTTCCATGTCAGAAGATCACATAAAACTTTTTGATATGATCATAAAACGATATAATCCTAAAAACACAGTGACCGTCACAGACGTAACAGAGCTTTATGAAAAAGAGCTGGGCGGCTGCCCTAACGAGGGAGCATACTGCTCTCCATATACTCTGATTCGCCTGCTTGCAGATCTTGTGAAAGGAATACCGAATAAAATTTTGTATCTTGATGCAGATATCATGTTTAACCGTGATCCCCACCTGTTGTATGATATAGATATAAGCGACGTGGAATTTGCCGCCGCAAGAGATCACTACGGTAAGTATCTGCTTTATCCAAACTACGTAAACGCAGGCGTGCTTCTTTTGAATATGGCTCAGATTCGCCGCACAGGGATGCTTGATATTGCCCGCTCTGAGCTTAGGCGAAAAAAATTTTTGTTCGCCGATCAAACAGCGCTCATTCATTCTGCTACAAAAAAGAAACTGCTTCCACAGCGTTTTAACGACCAAAAATTTTTGCACAAGCATACGGTAGTTCGCCATTTTTCCAAAAGATTGTTCTGGCTGCCATATCCTCATACCGAAAATATTAAACAGTGGCAGGTAGATGAGGTGCACAAGATCTTTAAATACCATCAATTTGACGATATACTGGAAGAATATTCTGAGTTGACGAAAGAAAAAACAGAAACAATGCCCGCTCTTCGAGGCTCTGATTAAACCGATTTAGATATAACTATACAAGGGAGGATAATCAATATGTCAAAACTCAACATCCCGATTTTCTATGCGTGCGACGACGCTTTTGTAAAATATACGATGGTGTCAATTCATTCTTTGATTACAAACGCATCCCGCGATTATGACTACACTATTTACATACTGCATACGTCTATCCGTGAAAAAACCCGCCGGCACGCTATGGAACTTGAACAAGATGGCTTTAAAATCGTATTCACCGACGTTAGCGATCGTCTAAACGAAGTTACAAAAGACCTGCCTGTGCGCGACTATTACTCCAAGGCAACCTACTTTCGCCTTTTTATTGCTGATATGTTCCCTCAGCTTGAAAAAGCCATATATATAGACAGCGATACCGTCGTACAGGGAGACATCAGCGAGCTCTACCTTACAGACCTAAAAAAATACTGGCTGGGAGCCTGTCATGAACAAGCTATGGTACAGACCGACCATTACGGCAAATACGCCGAAAAGGTTGTAGGCGTCTCTCGATACAACTTCTTTAATGCGGGAGTACTGCTCATTAACTGTGTGGTCTTCCGTGAAAGCGGACTGCTGAAAAAATTCGCTCAACGCCTCTCTGAATACGACTTTGTAGTTACTCAGGATGAAGACTATCTCAACCTAATTTGTAAGGATCATATTTTTTGGCTGGATCAGCGTTGGAACACCGAGGTTTACTGCGACTTTGATTATCCGATCGAGGAAGCAAAAATCATCCACTATATCATGGTTTCTAAGCCATGGCACTATGAAGACTGCCAAGGCGGAGATATTTTCTGGAAATATGCAGCGCAAACCTCTGCTTATACCGAATTGCGCGAGGAGCTGGAAAACTATACCGACGAAGAACGCTCACGCGATGAACAGGTGATGTTTAACCTAATCGAGCTTGCAAAGCAGGAGACAGAACGAGACGATAATTATCAGCAACAGCTAAATAAATCTGTGCGCGCTAAAGATCGTGTTGAGATCTTAGAAAAAATCGCTCAGTATGAACGAGAAGGACGATTTTCCGAAGACGTTGAAAACGACCCGCCATCCCGCACTCTCATGCCCGATAAAATCAAGTACGGTACCAAAGGAATCAAGAAAAGAGTCAAAAGCAAGCTCGCCTTTGCAGCCGCAAGATATTTTGTTAATTCGCTTATTGAGGATAAAAAACTGATAATAAAAGAAATCAAAGGCATCGAAAATTTTAAAAATCTAAACACCGGCGCTATCATAACCTGTAATCACTTCAACGCCTTTGACAGCTTTGCCATCCAGCTGGCATATGATGCCGCCGAGCAGCCGGATCGACGTTTTTACCGCGTTATCCGCGAGGGTAACTATACTTCTTTTCCGGGCTTTTACGGTTTTTTGATGCGCAACTGCGATACCTTGCCGCTTTCTTCAAACCTCGGAACAATGAAAAAATTTATGACCGCTGTTGACGAGCTTTTGGCTCAGGGCCACTATATCCTTGTGTATCCCGAACAATCGATGTGGTGGAACTACCGCAAGCCAAAGCCCCTCAAAAACGGTGCATATATCTTTGCATATCGCAACAACGTGCCGGTACTTCCATGTTTTATCACTATGAAGGATTCCGACATTATGGGAGACGACGGCTTCTATGTTCAGGAATACACTATTCATATTGGCAAGCCGATTTACCCCGACAAATCGCTCTCATACCGCGAAGGTGTAAAGGATATGCTGGACAAAAACTATAATTTGTGGAAAGAAATTTATGAGCGTGAATATCATATGCCGCTTGTATATGACACAGAAAATCCGGACGCAGTTTAACAAATTTGCTAAAGGTAAAATATAAACATTTTGATAGTTAATTTTACTTCTAAAACTCTAAAATAATATAATAAAAATGACCCGTTATCTTTTTTGGATAACGGGTCGTTTTTAGTTTCTAATTTTAAATAACCTGCTTATATTCAGAGATTTTAAACCGCTGCAAAGCCCTTTTCAAGATCGGCAATAATATCGTCGATATGTTCCGTGCCTATAGATAGTCTAACTGTAGCCTCTGTTATTCCTCGGTCGGCAAGCTCTTCTGCTGAAAGCTGAGAATGTGTAGTTGTAGCCGGATGAATAACCAAAGATTTAACGTCGGCAACATTTGCAAGCAGAGAAAATATTTCAAGATTATCAATAAATTTATGCGCCTGCTCACGGCCTCCCTTAATTTCAAAGGTAAAGATAGATCCGCCGCCATTCGGAAAATATCTTTCATACAATTTATGATCAGGGTGATCCTTTAAAGACGGATGATTTACTTTGGCTACTTTTGGATGATTTGAAAGATACTCAACTACCTTTTTGGTATTTTCGGCATGGCGCTCAAGACGCAGCGACAAGGTTTCTGTACCCTGTAAAAGTAAAAATGCCGCAAAAGGAGAGATGCACGCGCCTTCATCACGCAACAAAACAGCTCTGATATATGTAACGAATGCTGCTGCACCTACTGCATCGGCAAAAGAAACGCCATGATAGCTCGGATTAGGCGCGGCTATGGGAGCGTATTTACCGCTCTTTTTCCAGTCAAAGTTTCCTGAATCAACAATCACTCCTCCAAGAGTTGTTCCGTGTCCGCCGATAAATTTTGTTGCCGAATGAACAACTATATCCGCACCGTGCTCGATAGGACGAATAAAGTATGGTGTACCAAAGGTATTGTCGACTACAACCGGAAGACCATACTTATGGGCAAGCTTTGAAACAGCGTCAATATCCGGGATATCGCTGTTGGGATTTCCCAAAGTTTCCAGATAAACAGCCTTTGTATTGGGCTTGATCGCGCCCTCTATCTCAGCGAGATTATGCGCGTCAACAAAGCTTGTTTCAATTCCAAATTGTTTTAAGGTGTGTGAAAACAGATTGTGTGTGCCGCCGTATATGGTTTTTTGCGCAACAATATTGTCGCCCGCCTGAGCTAACGCTTGAATCGTATATGTTATTGCTGCAGCGCCGGAAGCTACCGACAAAGCCGCTACACCACCCTCCAAAGCTGCTATTCTCTTTTCAAAAACGTCTTGAGTAGAATTTGTCAGCCTTCCGTAAATATTGCCTGCGTCTGCAAGGCCAAAGCGCGCTGCCGCATGGGCGCTGTTATGAAAAACATATGAAGTTGTTGCATATATCGGTACAGCCCTGGAGTCGCTCGCGGGATCCGCGCTCTCCTGGCCTACATGAAGTTGAAGTGTTTCAAATTTATAATTACTCATATTAATTACCTCTTTCTCGTGTTAAAAATTTATTGTTTTAATTAAATAAGCAGCGATTAAATCGTTTACAATTTGTGCCATTAGATTTTTTACCAAATAAAAAACTGTTAATCAAGCTTTATTAATAAGTTCGCTTGTCAAAGTCGTCCAAGCGTACGGTTAAATACTCTTTTATAATATTTGCAAAACATTATATATTTTTACAGACTGAGCACATTCGTCCGAACCTGTAATTTGCTCTTAGCAGCTTGAAAAAAATAAAATCCATAACTTAACCCTCTTTTAATCTTTGTGAACAATGCACTACCTACATAGTAGGTTGGTGATATTCTAGCATTAAAAAATATTTTTGTCAAGCTTTTTTTATTGTTTTTTTATCTTGTCATATATCAACATATGCTCCAGCACCAAACCAAGCATATATACCGTCATATATATCTTACAATATAAGAATATATAGAATTTTATAAAACAAAAGCTCCTCCGGAAAATCCAGAGGAGTATAATCACAATATTTTTCTATAAAAACGAACAAATATTTATAAAGATATCTTCCGACATTTTTCTTTTTGCAGGTTAGCTTGATAAAAATATAAACAATTTTAAACGGTCGCAGCAGAAGATGTTTTTTCCTTTTTATTTGACTGCAAAAAACTTGACGTAGCATGATATTTTGTAACGCCCTTTATCGTTTCGCCGTCTATCTGCAAGGCTGTGGGAGTGTCAAATTCTACGGTTATATCCTTGCCGACTAAAATTTCTACCATATCGTTATGTTTTACATGCTCGCCCTTGAATATAGAGGGAAAAGTCATCAGTGTTTTAAGTCTGCCCTTGCCGTAAAACACCATAACAGACAATGTTTTGTCTTTATTTAATCTGTTTTGATCGGGCGCTGCCATCATTCCGCCGCCATAAAATCTGCCGTTCATAGTAGGCGCAAGCCACGCCTTTTTATACTCGTGTACAACACCGTCTACGATAATTTTTGCGTTAGTCGGCTTGTAATGAAACAACAGACCCTTTATAGCTATTGACGTATAATTTATCTTTTTTACAGACTTTGCGCGCAGCTCATCTCCTACTTCACAACAGTAGCCGTCGATACCGTAACCTACTCCATTTATAAATTTATAGTTTTTACCGTTTACCGTAACTGTAGGAAGATTTTCAATATAAGGGTTGATCAAAACCGGTTTATCTCCGGGCTTAACATCAATATCGCGTAAAAAATCATTGCCTGTTCCTGCTGCACAGCAATAAATTTCACGATCAATATCAACGCCTTGTATATCATTTACAAAATGATTTAAAGTTCCGTCGCCGCCATATATTATAATTCTTTCATCATTTGCCAAATTTCCGAAAAACTCTTTGTAATCTTTAATTTTCGTAATATCCTGATATGTAAGCTTTGAGCCGGGCAAAAGGGATTCTAACGTTTTTAGTCCTTCTTTTGAGTTACCGTTATTTGAAAAAGCGTTATACAGTATTATGTAATTTGTCATTTGTTATACTCCTTTATTTTTTCAGATATTAAATTATAGGCAATATCGCCTATTTCTTTTGTTTTCATACTTTTATATTCCTCAGGGTAAATGACCTGCAAAATATCGAAAGAAACCTTTGTACTTTTTAAAGGAAAGTTTTTTACTATCTTTTCGGTAGCATTAGTAGAAGCAATTACTATCGGTGCATTTACCCTTGTCGCTATTTTAAAGGCACCGTTTTTAAACGGTAAAAGCCCCTCTCCTTTGTTTCTGGTGCCTTCAGGATAAACTCCAATAGAAACCGTCTTTTCCTCAAGCAAAGACGACGCGCGCTTAATAGTTTTTAGAGCCTCACGGTTATTTTCACGGTTTATGGAAATAAAAAAACACTTATGCACAAACCTGCCTACAATCGGAATTTTAAAAATAGAAGGCTTGCAAATATATGCAAGCTCTGCCTTTGGACAAACCGCTAATGAAATAAAGGGATCAAAATTAGACTTATGATTTGCTACGATCAAAAATCTGTCCAGACCGTCAAGCTTTTCAACTCCTGAGGTCATTATATGTACTCTTGCATTTTTTAAGATCATCACAACGGTCTGCGTCATAAGAAATCTAAAAAGCCTGTTGCGCTTTGTTGTTTCTTTTTCAAGGTCAACAAACAGCGAAATGATAAGCAAAACAAACAAATACAAAATAAACAGAGCTATATACCACAAAATCGCTAAAGGTATAGCCCACCAAAGGCTAATATTAAAAGCTGTCGGCGTCAAAACTCCCAAAACAACGCTCATAAAGATAAGCGTAAATAAAATTATCACTTTCTCACCACCATAATACTACAACACATTATATTATTTAAAAATTATCAGCAATTTTTATTATACCTTTGACAATTGTTTTTTTCAAGACAAAATCCCTCAATTTTCCACTTGCTTTGACAATTTGTTTCGACAATTTTTTCTGATATTTTAATTAAATACAAAATAAATATTTATAAAAATATATCGCAGCATGAAGCGTTTCATGCTGCGATATATTAATGTCTATAGATTCTTATAAAAACTTAATCTATGGGTACATATAAACCAACTAAGGTTCTTTGTATATATGTAACATCGCAAATAGTAACTTCACCGTCACGGTCAAAGTCTGCTAACAGTTTCTGTGTTTCAGTAAATTCATAAAATTTTGCCAAATATCTTTGAATAACGGTAGCGTCTGTGATAGTTAACTCGCCGTCACCATCTACATCTCCCCTAACCCTCTGTGGTTCAGGCTCAGGCTGCGTTGTAAGCTGATTTTTCGGTATTATACACTCTCCGACATATTCCAAAGTTCCTGTAACATTGGGAGTGTCTGCTATAACCGCATAAAGCGAAGTTCCTTTTATCATGAGACCAAAGCAGCTGTTATTCATGTCAAGCTGTGTTTGATATTCTTCAAAAGTATCGTTTTTAACATCATAATAGTTTATGGTATTATCTGTATTGTAGTATAAAATCCCCTCATACTCGTCAAGGCTCATAAATCCGCCTCCCCAATAAAGATGATCTCCGGCACTCCAGCGTGTTGAAATATTCTTTAAAATTTCAGCGCTGTCATTGCTTTCATTATATTTAAGTATTGATCTTTCATAATCGCTTTTATATTTATTATCAATACAGTACAAATCGCCGTCTACATAACAGAATTTTGAATCAACCTCGTGCAAAATATCATAATCGTCATATTTTGTACTTGTCGACGCATAGTCGGAGACGTAGTCATAATGCTTGTCTCTTACACGTTGGCCATTTTTGTATTCTGTCGAAAAAGCTTCGTCACTGAGCAGAAAATATGTATGGGAAACATGTCCCGGCTTGTCGTTTTGGGGATCATCCCAGGTTAGGTCTACATTGTAATATTCGCCGTCAATACACACCTTGTTCCAAGTGTGATCCATGCTGTCGGATTCAATAATCTCGCTTTTTATTCCAACCTGAGCTAAAAGATAACTGTACATCCATGTGTAAGTAACGCACTGACCGAACCCGTTGATTATCAGATTATATACAGAGGTATTGTAATCATAGTAACACTCCAGCGCCAGAGCATCGTGAAGAACAAGTGCCTTTTGAAAATCATTCATGGAGTCGTCAACTTTGCTCAAATACCAATCTGCTTTTGCATAGAACTCGTCTTGCATTGTTGCTACCTGCTCTTTGGTAACGCTATCATATACGGGTAAAATAAAAACTATCTGTGAGGCGCTGTTATACGCATACGGACAACCGTTTTGAACAATATAAAACAAGTCAGGCAGACGGTATCGAGCCGCATAAAACACTTGTTTGAAATCTTTAACAGGTATATGATACTGTATTAAATCAATACGTTTCTCCATGTTTTTGAGTCCCTGCTGAATTGCATTACAAGCGTCTGTGTACTTTTCATATATCTCAACATTGTATGAAATATAATCGCTGTAGTTATCAATCGGATTGTTTGCGGATATCGAAACGTTTGTAAATTCATTTTTTGATACCTTTTCGTTTTCTGTATCGCCTTTCTCTAAAGCTGCAGCAGGAACAGCAGCAAACATTAAACCCGCCAATAGGAATGATAAAAGTTTTAATAAAAATTTTGGTTTAGTCATAAAAGTTCTCCTCCTTTTTCTTTTTATGTTTTATAAAATAAATTTCTCCGGTGCATAAAATGCCTAGAACATTTTATCCGCTGCACAGGCGAATATTAACCTAAATATAATTAACTGCTATTAGCTCTCTTCGCTTAAAGCAGGAAAAGATTTATAAGCCAAAGCAAGTTATTAAGAAAACAAATTCTCTTATTTTTTTACAAAATCCGAGAGCGGTTTAATCATTCTAGCACCATAATTTATCTTTGTCAATAGCCACAAAAATTTTTAATATCATTATATTTTTTTATAATTAAGTGCAAAAGCAGGTTGTTCTTACTCGTGAAATGAACTAAATTTAAGTTGCTTTTTTGTCGAATTTTTTATGTAAATAGTCAATACACTTTTTCGCCTCATAATCATATAAATCTATATAGTCTATATTTGTATTCTTTCTATATACTATATATAGTATAAAAACAACGCTCGCTTATTTGTTATCAAAAGCAGCTGATTTCATCTTGCAGCAGTAAAAAATCCGAATTAAAAACATTGATTTTTTTACCCAATATGCTAAAACAAACAAAAAAAGGAGGATATTATAATGGCCAAAAAAAAATATAAATTTACGAGATAAATTACGTTCATACAAATGTGAATTTGACATTTTACAAGAAATACCCTGTAGCAAAGAAGAAAATGAAGAGTACCAAAAGATATTGAAAACCGGCGGTGCGCTTCCAAAAAACGTCTACCCTTATGTCTATGTTACCGGCGAAAAATCACAAACTGATTTTTACAAAGTTTATGAACCCGATTTAACTGAAGCTGAAATACAAGTGATATTTTACGTCCTTCATAATCAATTCCTCCTTACAATCCTATTATATATATAGAAAAGAGAAATGTTTACTCTGCGATTAAGCAAAAAAAGGGCTGTCGCACTAAGCCCTGACAAGATCCGGGCAGTCCTTTCGGACTGCCCGGTCATAGCAATATACAAATTTAAAAGTAAGAAATGAAAAATCCGGACAGAGAGATACATCCGTCCGGATTTCGCTATTTATTTGACAAAACCTTTTTCTGCCATGAGACTTTGCCGCATTGCGGACATTTCATCCGTCGGGTACGTCCCATGTGCGGCGCCCACAGTACGCTTTTAAAGGTCGGCACATAGCAGTTGCCGCATTCGGCGCATTCATAATAACCCGCCGTTTGCTCGATGCGTAGGGCAAAGACCATGCTGACAATAAACGGAATGAAAGCGGCGAGTATCAGGACAATGCGCGCCCAGGCAGGCATATTGATAAAGCTTGCCGCCAATACGGCGCCGAATAAAATAATGCTCGCCAATACGCCGATCAGGATTTCCAGCGAAAGCAGCTTTTTGTCGGTCGTTTCCTTTTGCTGAGCCATTTCCATCAACAGCCGTTCGGATGTTTCCTTGTAGTTCTCCATTACGATAACCTCCCCGTTCAGTAAATCGTTGACGGTGATATCCAGCAGCGCGCACAGCTCCGGCATCAGCGCGACGTCGGGCAGCGACTTGCCTGTTTCCCATTTGGACACCGCCCTGTCAGTGATGCGCAGCTGCTCCGCCAACTGCAATTGCGTCATATGATTTGCTTTACGCCGTTCGGCGATAAAGCGTCCGATTTTCATTTGATCCATTGTGACGACCTCCCTTCACTGTTATTGTAGTCCTTCTCCGCCAAAAAAGCAACAAACCATCAGTTGAGTGGTGTAAAAATCGCAAAAAAGCTGCCGCAAAATCTTTCGATCTGCGACAGCCCGGTATACATCAATATTAAATATAAACCCTAACGTTCATATCATACCAATTAAATATCCTTTTCGCTCTGTCATACTTGAAAACATAATCTCTCGCGAGCTTTTCAGTAATTGTAAAGTCGAGCAAAAGTATTGATTTTTGGCTTAAAGACTGACTTTTTTGAATTACTTTCCTTCGCTGATCGCAGCCTGAGCAGCAGCAAGACGAGCAATCGGAACTCTGAACGGTGAGCAAGATACATAGTCAAGACCGATCTTGTGGCAGAACTCTACAGATGTAGGATCGCCGCCGTGCTCTCCGCAGATACCGCAGTGCATTTCGGGTCTTACGTCTTTTCCGAGTTTAACAGCCATTTCCATGAGCTTGCCAACGCCTGTCTGGTCGAGCTTTGCAAACGGATCGTTCTCATAGATCTTAGCATCATAGTAAGAATCAAGGAACTTGCCTGCGTCGTCACGGCTGAAGCCAAAGGTCATCTGAGTAAGATCGTTAGTACCAAAGCAGAAGAATTCAGCCTCTTTAGCTATATCGTCAGCGGTCAGTGCAGCACGAGGGATCTCGATCATTGTACCAACCTCATACTTAAGATCAGCACCTGCAGCAGCGATCTCAGCGTCAGCTGTCTCTACAACGAACTTCTTAACATATTTAAGCTCTTTTACATCGCCTACGAGCGGAATCATAATCTCGGGAACAATGTTCCAATCCGGGTGAGCCTTCTTAACATTCAAAGCAGCTCTGATAACAGCCTTGGTCTGCATTTTTGCGATTTCAGGATATGTTACCGCAAGACGGCAGCCACGGTGACCCATCATCGGGTTGAACTCGTGGAGTGAATCAATTATAGCCTTGATCTGAGCAACGCTCTTGTTCTGAGCTTTTGCGAGAGCTTCGATATCAGCCTCTTCTGTAGGAACAAACTCGTGAAGCGGAGGATCCAAGAAACGAATAGTTACAGGGTTGCCCTCTAATGCCTCATAAAGCTTCTCAAAGTCGCCCTGCTGATAAGGCATGATCTTATCGAGAGCGGCTTCTCTTTCTTCTACTGTATCAGCACAAATCATCTCTCTGAATGCTGCGATTCTGTCAGCCTCAAAGAACATATGCTCTGTACGGCAAAGGCCGATTCCCTCTGCGCCGAGCTCTCTTGCTTTCTTAGCGTCAGCAGGAGTATCAGCGTTTGTTCTAACTTTTAACTTTCTGTATTTATCAGCCCAAGCCATAACTCTGCCGAACTCTCCCGCTATTGTTGCGTCAACTGTCGGAATAATTCCGTCGTAGATGTTACCTGTTGAACCGTCTATTGAAATAAAGTCTCCCTCTTTGAAGGTCTTGCCTGCGAGAGTAAACTGCTTGTTAGCCTCGTCCATAACAATGTCTGAACAACCTGATACGCAGCATGTGCCCATACCTCTTGCTACAACGGCAGCGTGAGAGGTCATACCGCCTCTTACAGTCAAAATGCCCTGAGAAGCCTTCATGCCTGTGATATCCTCGGGAGAAGTTTCAAGACGAACCAAAACTACCTTTTCACCGTTTGCGTTCCATTTTTCAGCGTCGTCAGCTGTAAATACAATCTTACCGCAAGCAGCTCCCGGAGAAGCGCCGAGACCCTTACCGATAGGAGTAGCAGCCTTGAGCTCTTTTGCGTCAAACTGCGGGTGAAGCAGTGTATCAAGGTTTCTCGGATCTATCATAAGTACCGCTTCCTGCTCTGTACGCATGCCCTCGTCAACAAGGTCGCAAGCAATCTTTAAAGCAGCCTGAGCTGTACGCTTACCGTTTCTTGTTTGGAGCATGAAGAGCTTTCCGTGCTCAACTGTAAATTCCATATCCTGCATATCTCTGTAGTGGTTCTCAAGAGTTTTGCAAACTTCGTTGAACTGTTTGAAAGCCTCTGGGAACTTTTGCTCCATCTCTGAGATGTGCATAGGTGTTCTGACACCAGCAACAACGTCTTCGCCCTGAGCGTTTGTCAAGAACTCGCCGAACAAGCCCTTCTCACCGGTTGCAGGATCACGTGTAAAGGCAACGCCTGTACCGCAATCGTCGCCCATGTTACCAAACGCCATTGACTGTACGTTTACCGCAGTACCCCATGAATAAGGAATATCATTATCGCGGCGATATACGTTAGCGCGCGGGTTATCCCATGAACGGAATACGGCCTTGATAGCTCCCATGAGCTGTTCCTTAGGATCATCCGGGAAATCTTCGCCGATTTTTGATTTATACTCTGCTTTGAACTGAGAAGCAAGTTCTTTGAGATCATCTGCTGTAAGCTCAACGTCCTGAGTAACACCGCGGTCGGCTTTCATCTCGTCGATAAGCTCTTCAAAATATTTTTTACCGACTTCCATAACAACGTCGGAATACATCTGGATAAATCTTCTGTAGCAGTCCCAAGC
>DEKP01000001.1:24455-33166 GCA_002353935.1 Ruminococcaceae bacterium UBA2719
GTATCCATCATACCCGGCATAGAAGCTCTGGCTCCTGAACGAACAGATACCAAAAGCGGATTCTCTTTGTCGCCGAATTTTTTGCCTGTAATCTCTTCCATCTTTACGATGTATTCGTTGATTTGAGACTGGATCTCGTCGTTGATTTGACGACCGTCCTCATAGTACTGAGTGCAAGCTTCTGTAGTGATGGTAAAGCCCTGCGGTACCGGAAGGCCAATGTTGGTCATCTCAGCAAGGTTAGCGCCTTTTCCGCCGAGAAGCTCTCTCATGTTAGCGTTTCCCTCTGTAAAGAGGTAGACATACTTGTGACTCATAATGAATCTCCTCCTAAAAATTTATGTAGGTTATATGCCGCAAAAGCGGTATACATACATGCCCGGATGTATTATAACAAATATTATTACAAATTACCATAGACTTTTCCAAAAAATTCTTATAAAAGTTGGGATTTTTTTTGTCTGATATTGTTTAAAACGATTAATTTGATCTAAAATTTATTTAAATTTTTAATTTAGCCTTGAAAATTTACAAATATATGCGATAATAATATTATCTATTGTTATGTGCATTATGTGTAATAGAGGTATTTTTATGAATAAATGTGCTGTAATACTCGCCGCGGGCGAGGGTAAACGCATGAAATCGAATATGCCAAAGCCTATGAGCGAGGTGCTGTCAAAGCCTATGCTGAGATGGGTTATCGACTCGGTAAAGGACGCGGGTATCGATAACATATGTATTGTTACGGGATATAAAAAAGAGTGTATTGAAGAATACATAAAAAAAGAAAATATAAACGCCGTAACCGTTTATCAAAAAGAACGCCTTGGTACAGGCCACGCTGTAATGATGGCAAAAGACTTTTTAGAAGAGCAAAAAGGCGATGTAGTTATCCTTTGCGGAGACGCTCCGTTTATGGATAAGGATACTATAAAAAACGCATATGCCGCTCATAAAGAAGGGGGCTGCAGCGCAACGGTTATCTCTGCTATGCTTAGTGATCCTACAGGCTACGGCAGGATTTTGAGAAATTCAAAAGGTAATTTGGAAAAAATCGTTGAGCAAAAAGACGCAGACGAAAAAACGCTTAAGATAAAAGAGGTCAACTCCGGCGGATACTGGTTTGATTCTTTAGAGCTTTTGAGTGTTTTGGGAGATATTAAAGCCGAAAACAGCGCTAAAGAATATTATCTGCCCGACGCCTTGAAGCTTCTTATCGAAAACGGCAAAAACGTTGCTGTTTTTACCGCCGAATCCTCGGACACCGTATTGGGAGCAAACGATCCAAAACAGCTAGAAGAGCTTAACGCTATAGCTGTAAAAAAGGGGTATAAATAATCTTTGGTATCACAGACCAACAGAAAACATTTGTTTATTCTTAAAAGCTGATAAGAGCCAGATTGACAAGCTGTAATAATACAAATTTAATTTGCAAATTCACAAACTGGTTTTACAAAATTGGTTTATAATTTATTTTACAATTATTAGGGGGAAAAGAAATGAATTCACATGGTAAGGACATCAAAATCTTTGCGCTAAACTCCAACAAAGAAGTGGCTCAGGGAATCGCCGGCTGTTTAGGAATTCCGCTGGGAAAAAGCGACTGTGCTACTTTCTCGGACGGAGAGATAGCCGTATCGCTGCATGAGTCTGTTCGAGGAAGCGAATGCTTTATCGTACAGTCGACCTGCTCGCCTGTAAACGACCATCTTATGGAACTGCTCATTATGATTGACGCTATGAAAAGGGCTTCTGCCTCGTCTATCACTGCGGTTATGCCGTACTTCGGCTACGCCCGTCAGGACAGAAAAGCAAAGGCCAGAGACCCGATTTCTGCAAAGCTTTGCGCAGACCTCATCACTACGGCAGGCGCCGACAGAGTTCTTACAATGGATTTGCACGCAGCTCAGATCCAGGGCTTTTTCAACATCCCTGTTGACCACCTTGTAGGCGCTCCGATGCTCGCGCGTCATATGAAAAAGAAAATCGAGGGTCACGCCGACGAATATGTAGTTGTATCTCCGGATCTCGGCTCGGTTACAAGAGCACGTAACTTTGCCGCTAAAATCGGCTGCCCTATCGCTATCATAGACAAGCGCAGACAAAGAGCAAATGTATCCGAAGTTATGAACATCATCGGTGAAGTAGAAGGCAAAAAGGTTATACTCGTAGACGATATGATCGATACAGCGGGAACCCTTTGCAACGCCGCCAACGCTATTGTTGAAAAGGGAGGCGCTACAGAGGTTTACGCCTGTGCAAGCCACGCTGTTTTATCCGGTCCTGCTATCTCGAGAATCAACGACAGCGCTATTAAAGAGTGCATCCTGCTAGATACAGTTCCTGTTCCCGAAGAGAAAATGCTCGATAAGTTTACTATTCTTCCTGTTGCTCCTCTGTTTGCTGAGGCGATTGAAAGAATTTATGAGGACAAACCTGTATCCCCTATGTTTTTATAATAATTTTAATTGTAATAAAGTAGACACTGATTAATTCGGGTTCGTAAATCGCGCCGCCAGATTTTTCGTCAGAGTGTATAAATAATCCGCTGTCGCAAAGATTTGTCTCTCTGCGACAGCTTGTTTTTGGAGCTTTTATAAATGTTTTTTAATGAATCACAATCCCAAAACGCTAAAAAAATCGAATATCTTATCGTAGGACTCGGAAACCCCGGAAAAGAGTATGAGCGCACCCGCCACAACTGCGGATATATGGCACTTGACTATCTGGCAGAAGCTGTCGGCGCAAATATAAATAAGCTAAAATTCAAATCTCTTGTAGGCGAATGCGAAATAGAAAATAAACGCTGTCTTTTGATGAAGCCTACGACATATATGAACAATTCAGGCATCGCAGTAAAAGAGGCGATGAAATTCTACAAAATTCCGCCCAAAAAGGTTATTATAATATTTGACGATATATCTTTAGACGTTGGAAAAATGCGGATAAAACGCAAGGGCTCTTCGGGAGGTCAAAACGGTATAAAAAATATAATTTATCTTACCGGCAGCGAAGACTTTCCGCGCATTAAAATCGGTATCGGCAAAAAGCCTCATCCAGATTACGATTTAAAAGACTGGGTTTTATCAAGGTTCAACGATAAGGACAGCAAAGCTGTAGGCGAAGTTTTAAAAAATGTAGATAACGCCGTAAAACTTATAATAAACGATAAAATCGATGAAGCTATGAATCTCTATAACTAAGCAACTTGAAGTTGCATACATTCCGGGAAGATAGGTACTTCTAAAATGTTACTCTAATGCCCGATTGAGGCGCAGCGGCGAGCCGCCGCTCCCTTTCCGGGGAGAAGCGTTCTGCTAAAATAGAACTTTATTGCCCGATTGAGGCGCACAGCAAGTTTTTATATCACAAATATGCTTTTAAACACCGCCGTTAATAAAACATAAGTAAAAATATCGTTTGAAAAAGGCGGGATTGAATGCAACATCATGTTGCCGACGAGCCACCAAAACGAGTTTTTGGTTTATTCTTTCCTATTTCACGTTTCAACCGGGCAACAAACTTGCCGGTTCAATAAAGCGTTTCTTCTCGGAAAGCCCGCGGCGGCTCGCCGCCAAAAAAAGGTTTGATGAAAAATGATTTTTCTCGACAGTGTTTTTCAGAATTCAAAAGACTTTAAAACACTCAACAGTATAATAGAAAATAAGCTTTCTGCCGCTGTGACCGGTGTGTCGGGCGTGCACAAGGCAAATATCATCTCTTCGCTCTGCCGTTATAACAACGTCAGAGCCTTTTGTGTTGCTCAAAACGAGAGCGAGGCTCAAACTTTGGCAAACGATCTTTCCATGATGGGACTCAAAGCCCTTGTGTATCAGAAAAAAGATTTTACCTTTGTAAATTTAGATACCAAATCTCACGAATATGAGCACAGCAGACTTAGCGTTCTGTCAAACATCATACAAGGAAACTACGACGTAGTTATATCAACTTTAGACGCAGCGGCACAGTTTACCATTCCAAAGGCTATACTAAAAAAAGTTACCCTAAACCTCAAGCCCGGCGAAAGCGTTGATATCTCAAAGCTTGAAGAAACACTGATAACGCTCGGTTATGAGCGCTGCGATATGGTCGAAGGCAGCGGTCAGTTTTCTATACGGGGCGGCATTGTCGACCTGTTTGTTCCTTCCTACAACTTCGAACACTCAGGCTCTGCTAACAGCGCACAGATTGAAGTCCCGGTTCGTATAGAATTTTGGGGAGATGAAATAGACACTATAAATTACTTTGATATAGAATCGCAACGGCGCACAGATTATTGCGAGGGTGTCTCTCTGTCTCCGTCTACAGAGGTTTTAGTAAGCGATAAAGAAGAGCTTGCAAAAAAAATTCGCAAAAAAGCCTCATACCTAAAATCAGAGAAAAGCGAAAAAGCAAAGGAACTGTTAAACCGCGACGCAGATATGCTTGAAAGCGGTCTAACGCTGTCAAATATTGACAAATACATCTCGCTTATATACGAAACTCCCGCTACGCTGTTTGACTATTTAGATGAAAACTGTCTGGTATTTATTTCGGAATATAAAAATGTAAAAGAGCGCGACAAAGCCTGTGAAAAGCTGGAAAAAGAAGAGCTTATAGGGCTTTTTGCGGACGGCGTTTTGTGCAGGGGCTTTGAAACTTATTCAAAAAACTTTTCACAAAGCATGAATATACTTTTAAATCATGCAACGTTTTTTCTAGACACCTTTTCACATTCAAATTATGATACCAAAATATCTCAGATAGCTAATATACCGGCAAAGCAAACCTCTCCCTTTAACGGTCAGAGCAGCCAGCTTATTGAAGATTTAAACGATATCGGCTACAAAGACTATTCGGTAGTAATCCTTGCAGGCACTGAAAAAAGCGCCAAGAGCCTTTGCGATATTTTAAACGAAAAAGGTATAAATGCTGAATATAAAGATGAACTGAATCAAGCACTGATCGGCAAGGTTTATGTTATAAAAGGCATGCTCTCTTCAGGTATCGAATATCCTAAAGAGCGTTTTTTGCTCTACACCCATACGCTTGTAAACTACAAAAAATCAGCAAAGAAAAAGCGACCTAAAAACGCTAAAGAGATATACTCGCTTACAGACCTCAATGTCGGAGAATATGTGGTTCACTCCACCCACGGCATCGGTCTTTATAAAGGTATTGAAAAAATAGACGTCAACTCAGTTACCAAGGACTATATAAAAATTGAATATGCAAAAGGCGATTTGCTCTATGTGCCCGTAACCCAGCTTGACTTAGTGTCAAAATATATAGGTCCCAGAGATAATTCAGTCGTAAAGCTCAACCGTCTGGGCTCGCCGGAATGGCAAAAAACCAAAAGCCGCGTAAAACACGCGGTCAAGGAAATAGCAAAAGAGCTGATTGAACTCTATTCAAAGCGCATGAAAGCTAAGGGCTTTGCTTTTTCTTCTGACAACGAGTGGCAGCATGACTTTGAAGCCCGCTTTGAATTTGAAGAAACCGAGGATCAGCTTCGCTGCGTTCAAGAAATCAAGCACGATATGGAAAGCTCAGCCCCGATGGACAGACTTTTGTGCGGCGACGTAGGCTTCGGAAAAACCGAGGTAGCATTAAGAGCCGCGTTCAAGTGCGTCTCAGATTCAAAGCAGTGCGCTCTGCTCTGCCCCACTACTATTCTTGCCTGGCAGCATTATCAAACGGTGCTTTCCCGCTTTGATAACTTTCCAATAAGAGTAGAGCTGTTATCACGCTTCAAAACACCTAAAGAGCAAAAGCTTATCTTAGAAAAACTCAAGCACGGCGAAATTGACATGATAATCGGTACCCACAGGCTGGTGCAAAAGGACGTAAATTTCTATGACTTGGGGTTGGTTATAATAGACGAGGAACAGCGTTTCGGTGTTGCTCAAAAAGAGCGATTTAAAGAGCTCAAAGAAAACGTAGACGTGCTAACCCTGTCCGCAACCCCGATACCAAGAACGCTGAATATGGCTATGAGCGGAATCAGAGATATGTCGGTAATAGAAGAAGCTCCCTTAAACCGCCATCCTGTCCAAACCTTTGTGCTTGAGCACGACGACGCGGTAATAAACGAAGCCATCAGAAGAGAGCTGAGGCGCGGAGGCCAGGTGTACTATCTGCACAACAACGTAGAGACCATCGCCTCTTTGGCTTCAAAGCTTAAAGACGAGCTGCCAAATGCAAAAATCGGAATAGGTCACGGTAAAATGAGCGAGCAGGAGCTATCCGAAATTTGGCGTAAGATGATAGACAGAGAGATAGACGTGCTTGTATGCACCACGATTATTGAAACAGGCGTAGACCTGCCCAACGTCAATACGCTTATAATCGAAAATGCAGATCGTTTTGGGCTTTCACAGCTTTATCAGATACGGGGAAGAGTCGGTCGGTCTGCGCGGCGAGCGTATGCGTATTTCACCTATAACGGATCAAAAATTTTGTCAGAAATATCACAAAAACGCCTTACCGCTATCAAAGAGTTTACCGAATTCGGCTCGGGCTTTAAGATAGCTATGCGTGATCTAGAGCTGCGCGGAGCCGGAAATATCTTGGGCGGCGAACAGCACGGTCAGATGGAGGACGTCGGCTATGATATGTATCTGAAAATTTTAGACGAAGCCGTCAAAGAAGAAAAGGGAGAAAAATCAGAGAGCACAGATACCGACAAGGACTGCCTGATAGATATTACGCTCGACGCTCATATCCCTGAAAACTACATCATAAGCCTCTCAAACCGCCTTAACGCCTACAGGCGCATATCATGCATCAAAACGAATGATGATAAAAGCGATGTAATAGATGAATTTATAGACCGCTACGGCGAGATTCCTAAGTCTGTCATGGGGCTTATTGACATTGCGCTTATAAGAAAAAAAGCAGCTGATTTGGGCATATATGAAATCAAGCAAAACGCAAACAGCGTGCTTCTTTATTTATATAATATAAAGCAGGAGAAAGTTCCCTTGATAATATCAAAGATGAAAGGCCGCGCTATGCTCAGCGCCGGAGCAAAGCCCTATATTGCCGTGCGCTGCGAAAAGCAATATAATTCTCTCGAAGTGCTTAAAGAAATTTTTCTTTGATTTTAAGCTTATATTGACTTTGCTGCAATGAAATAAAAATAAATCCGGCTGTTAAAAATGTCATATTTTATGTCATAATTTTGAACTTTTGATTTTTTTAATGAAATTTTGCACAAAATATAGACAAACAGTGTGTTTTTGTGTATAATAAAATAGATTTTTTATAAATTGTTAAAGGACGGTAAAATAAAATGAGAAATTTGAAAAATTTCACTAAAATTCTTTCAGTATTTATGGCAATCATAATTACGCTGTCGCTTGCATCATGTTCGTTTACAAAACAATATTCTTACAAAACGGACGACGTCGAGCTTCCTATAGGCGTATACATCTACAGCCTGTACACAGCGTACACACAGGCAGAGAGCTACGCTCAAAAGTCAGATCTGTATGACTCCACCAAAAAAACCTATGAGGGCAAGAAATCTTTCCTTAAAATAGAAATCACCGACGACAACGGCAAGAAGGCTACAGCCGACGAATGGATATATGAAGAGGCCGACAAGCAAATGAAAAATATTCTGGCAACATACAAGACATTCAATGAACTTGGCTGTACTATCGACGAAGCTACTCTTGAAAATTCTAATAAACAGTGCAAAGAATACTGGGATAACGGTCCCTATGCCTCATACGGTGCACAGTATAAAAACCCATATTCAAAAATGTTTGAACCTATCGGTGTTTCGTATGATTCTTTCTATCTGGCTTCTTTCTATAGTGCTGCTATGCAGGATGCAATTTTTAAGGCAATGTATAACGAAGGCGGTACAAAAGCTGTTTCAAACGAAGAGCTGACCAAATTCTTCACCGAAAACTACACAAGCTACACTTATTTCAGCGCAAACTTGTTCACTGATGCTACAGAAAACGAAGCCTCTGTAGAGGACTCGGCGTACAACGCCGAAGCTGCTGCGTCGGTTCCGATCTCAGAAGAAGAAATCAAAAAATATGAAGACAGCTTCTCTGGATATGTTAACGACATCAACGACGGTAAAGACGTAAAAGATATTATCTCAAAATACAAGAGCGACTTTGAAGCAGCAGATGATTCAATCATATCTAACGTTGAAAATTTAGACGATGCTTCAATAGGTGAAGATATTAAAAATGAAATCTTAGATTTAAAAGAAGGCTCCGCCTCTTACAAAATCATCGGAAACGATGACGCGTCAAAGGTAATATACTTCTTCTATAAAGAGCCTATTAAAAATCAAGTCAAAAATTATATAGAAGATGATACAAAGAAAATTTCACTTCTGCAAGCTCTTAAAGGCGATGAGTTCAATAAATATCTGGAAGATGTAGCAGAGACAATCGAGCCCGGTATAAGCTCCGCATGCAAAAACTACGATCTGAAAAAATTTGAAAAAGCAAAAACTGAAAGTTGATTTGATTTTGCGGTAATAATTTGTACTAAACTGCTAAATATAATCAAGGAGTGATTATATGAAAAACTTAAAACGTATTGTTATATTTATGTTGATTGTCATGCTTTGCGTTGCATTTTCAAGCCTTTCTGCATTTGCAACCGGCGAAGTTGATCCAAACGGCAACCAGGGCGAAGTTGTAAGCAATGTTCCGGACGACGGCGGAAACTCGGCGGGAGATACAGATCTCCAAAGC
>DEKP01000019.1 GCA_002353935.1 Ruminococcaceae bacterium UBA2719
TGGAGGAAAAAGATGGATAAAAAGATTATAGATTTTTTTGATTCAATAAGAGGTAAAAAAATTGCGCTTATCGGGCTTGGCAGAAGCCATATGCCGCTTATAAGCTTGTTTGCAAAATACGGAGCTATAGTTTACGCTTGTGATAAACACACTAAAGAAGAGCTTGATGATACAGCTCAAAAAGCTGAAAATGCAGGTGCTATACTCTCTTTGGGTGAAAATTATTTAGATGATTTAGACGTTGATATAGCGCTTCGGACTCCGGGAATGAGATACTACAGCGATGAACTTATGAAATTAAGAGCAAAGGGTGTTGAAATCAGTTCCGAGATGGAATTGTTTTTTAGACTTTGTCCGTGTAAAATTATTGCTGTTACGGGATCTGATGGTAAGACTACTACTACTACGCTTATTTCTGAGATGCTGAAAAAACAGGGAAAAACCGTTCATCTGGGTGGAAATATCGGTAAGCCGCTTTTGCCTGAAATAGAAAGCGTTGCTGCCGATGACTTTGCGGTAGTTGAGCTCTCAAGCTTTCAGCTGATATCTATGCGTCAAAGTCCCGATATAGCGGTAGTTACCAACTTGCAGCCCAATCACCTTGATATACATAAAGATATGCAAGAGTATATAGACGCAAAGAAAAATATAATTCTTTATCAAAATAAAACCGGCAAAGCAATATTGAATTTGGATAATGAAATTT
This sequence comes from Ruminococcaceae bacterium UBA2719, assembly GCA_002353935.1. GTDB lineage: Bacteria > Bacillota > Clostridia > Oscillospirales > Acutalibacteraceae > Ruminococcoides. The sequence goes on from DEKP01000019.1 coordinate 707, forward strand.
CAAACAGCTTTGAGGAATATACAAAAGCTGAGGCGCTTAAATTTTCCAGAAAAAGGGCTGTTTTGAACGGCTGTTATTTGAAAGACAATAAAATTATTTATGTAGATAATGGCAAAGAGCAGGAGATTATGCCAATATCAATTATCAAGATTCCCGGGTTACATAATGTAGAAAATTATATGGCTGCGATATGTGCGGTATGGGGAATAGTTGATATTGACAATATTATTTATGTTGCCAAAAATTTTGGCGGTGTTGCTCACAGGGCGGAGTTTGTCAGAGAGTTAGACGGAGTGAAATATTATAACGACTCTATCGCTTCCAGCCCGACTCGTACAGCCAGCGGAACTTTGTCGATATATGATGATAAAATCATTTTGATTTCTGGAGGATATGATAAGCACCTTGATTATACCGATTTGGGAGATATCATTTGTAAGCGCGTAAAAGTTTTGATACTGCTTGGCGATACATCTAAAAAAATAAAAACCGCTACTGTAAATTCTAAATTTTACTCAGAAAAAGATTTGAAAATTTTTCAGGCGTATTCTATGGAAGAAGCGGTAAGTTTAGCTAAAGATAATGCAGTAAGCGGCGATATTGTATCGCTTTCTCCGGCAAGTGCAAGTTTTGATTTGTATAAAAACTTTGAACAGCGCGGCAATCACTTTAAAGATATTGTCTTGAATTTATGATAAGAAGTATAAGTGATATTGATATTAAAAATTTGAAGATAGATGCCTTTTTGGTCAGAATTTTATCATATTATGAATGTTATAACGATATAAAAAATATGGTTGAGTTTTGGGAACAGATAGTCGAGGGAACAATTTCAGGTTTTATAGCGCGCTTTGAAGATAAATTCACGCTGTATTTAACAGATAATTCTGATTTAGAAGAAATAAGTGGTTTTTTGAAATTTCAAAATATCAGGGCTGTGACGTATAATGCAAAATATCATTTAGATTTGCACTTTGATAAAAAGATAGACGGAAAAGTACTTGTGTATCAGAATTTTGTCAATACATTAAACAGCGATAAGACTATTTGTGCAGATATAAATAATATAAAAGATTTATACGAACTTGAGCTCGGTTGCAAAAACGATTCGTTGGATATTCCAGAGTATCTGCCTTTTTTATCTGATGTTATTCATAGAAAAAAGTCAGGAAATTGCATTGTAAAGGGTATATACATTGATGACAAATTGATATCGGGAGCGATAACAACAGCTTTTTGTAAAAAAGGAGCTGTAATCGGAGGCTTGTGCACTCACAAAGATTACAGACATCTCGGTTATGCGAGATGTCTGTTAAAAAATATTTGCGATTACATAATTGATGAAAATAAAAAAGCTTTTGTTTTCAGCAAAGAAGAAAAAAATACAGATTTTTATATAAAATCCGGCTTTTCAATAGTAGATGATTTCCGTGAAATTTATATAAAAAATAAATAAAAGGACAAACTATATGGATAATGTGTTTGATATTAATGAAGAAGTTTTAAAATTATCAGAAAAAGCACTTGATTTGTGCAAAGATAAGTTTAAAGAAATTGAAGATATATGCAGCTATAATCAGCAAAAAATGTTAAAGGCCTTTCAGGCTGCGAAGGTTTCTGAAAGTATGTTTAGCGGTACTACCGGTTACGGATATGACGATAGGGGAAGAGACGCTTTAGACAAAGTATATGCATATGTTTTTGACGCCGAAGATGCTTTGGTAAGGCACAATTTTGTTAGCGGAACACATACTTTGACAGTTGCTCTTTTTGGTCTTCTCAGACCTAATGATGAAATGCTGTGTGTAACAGGTACGCCTTATGATACTATTCAGTCAGCTATAGGTATAAATTCAAATTACAGCGGCTCTTTGAAAGATTTTGGAATAAAATTCAGCCAAGTAGATTTAAAAGATGATGGCGAAGTTGACTATGAAGAAATAAAACGCAGAGTACATAAAGGGCTTAAAATGGTATATATTCAGCGCTCTAAAGGTTATGCTCTTCGCCGATCTTTGCTCATAGATGATATTGAAAAAATCTGTAAAACAGTAAAAAGTATATCTCCTGATACTATTATTATGCTTGACAATTGCTATGGTGAATTTGTTGAAAAGAAGCAGCCTATGTCGGTCGGCGTTGACATAATGGCAGGCTCTTTGATAAAAAATCCCGGCGGCGGAATATCGCCGACTGGCGGATATATAGCCGGAAGAAAAGACTTGGTTGAACAGTGCGCCTTTCGTCTTACGACTCCGGGAACAGGAAAAGAAGTAGGATGTACGCTTAATATATTGCGTGAAATGTTTTTGGGAGCTTTTAATGCGCCTCAAATTACGGCACAGGCGCTTAAAACTGCAGTTTTTGCATCAGCCTTGTTTGAACTTCTCGGTTATGACGTAGAGCCTAAGTTTAACGCTTCAAGAGGAGATATTATTGATGTAATAAGCTTGAAATCTGCAGATGAAATGTGCGCTTTTTGTAAGGGAATTCAAGCGGGTTCTCCGATAGATTCTTTTGTTGTACCAACGCCTTCTCCGATGCCCGGATATGATAGCGATGTTATTATGGCTGCCGGAGCTTTTACGATGGGCTCGTCTATTGAGTTGTCTGCCGACGGACCGCTAAGAGAACCTTTTGCCGTATATCTCCAGGGAGGCTTTAATTTTGACTCCGCAAAAATTGGAATTATGCTTGCAGCGCAGAATCTTATGAACAAAAATGATAACTGAGTTGTAAATAAGCAATATGATATAAACCGGTAAATATAAAATTAAAAAGCACGTTTGAGTTTTAGTTCAAACGTGCTTTAGTGTTTTTTTGTAGCGGTCAGCGAAGACTTTTAAAAAAGTCGCTTAAAAGGGCTTTGCATTCATCTTGCATTATTCCACCTAAATATTCAATTTTGAAATTGTTTTTAAGTTCCAATATATTATCAATTGATCCGCAGCAGCCGTTATTATAATCATAAGCGCCGAAATACAGTGCATTGAGTCTTGAGTTTAATATCGCTCCCGCGCACATAGGGCAGGGTTCCAAGGTCACATACATATCGCAGTCTACAAGCCGCCAGCCGCCAAGTAGTTTGCAGGCGTTATTAATAGCTTCAATCTCTGCATGATACAGAGCGTTTTTTCCCTTTTCTCGGCGGTTTCTGCCTGTCGCAATTATTTTATTGCTTTTGACTATAACAGCGCCTACGGGAACTTCTCCGTCTAAATAAGCTTCTTTGGCTAGATTCAGCGCTTCTTTCATATAGTCTATATTCATCATGATAAAAACAAAATTAATATTGCTTCTAAAAGGCAGAAACAAGTGAATATTATTATTGCAGGAGATTTACAAAAGACAGAATTTTTTTCTTTAAAAGATATAACTCCTGTTTTATCTTTTATATCAACGAGTTCTTTATGATTTTTAAATATTCTGTATATGAATATTAATGATAGGATACACAGTATGATGAAGGTGCCGCTGACAATAATATTTAATATGTTTTCGGACAAATTTCCGTTTTGTTCTAATATTTGTATTGTAACACTGATAGCGTTGTTTAAAAAGTGAACAATCATAGAAGGCAACAGAGAGTTGGTGGCAACTGCTAAATATCCAAAGATCAGTCCGCCGCAAAAAGCAAATGGGATTTGAACAAAATTTGAGTGCATTAATCCGAACAACAGAGCAGAAGCTACAATAGCAAAGGTATCGGAAAACTTTCTAAGTGAACCCAGTATTATTCCGCGGAATACAAATTCTTCCATAAAGGCAGGCAAAAGCGCAATAGATATATAATTCAAAAAAATCTCTTTTGCGTTTGTTGCTGAAATTTCCGCATTAATTGAATTTTCGATACCTATTCCTTTGAGTACGCTTGTTAACATATCTGAAGCATAATTGGAAACTAACGATAACGTCAATCCGATGACCACGAGCATACAAAGCAAAGAAAATTTTATCTTTTTGAAAGGAAAGCACCGATTGAAATCAACTTTTTTTATTATACAATACAAGATTCCCGGAAGCACAAAGGTAATGGAATATATTGCTGCGTTCATAAGAGATTCGAATAAGCTGTTTAATGATTCGTTTTTATTTGTGGTTGTTTCGAAAAAAATTAACACACCTAATATAAGTGAAATAGTAAATTCTACTGTAAAGCTAATCAAAAGAAAAAGCCCCAGGCTATTTGAAGTTTTTCTTAAATCGCGCTTGAACATATACGATTGGTATGATTCATTAATATTATAATTCACATCAAATAACTCCTCAGAGATTAAATTAATTTAATGCAATAAGCACGTATTGAATTATACGGTATTGCTTTATGTTGTTTTAGTATATAATATTACAAAATTTTATAAAAATAATTCTTGACAAACAATATAAATAATATTATAATATTTCCTGACAATAAAGAAAAGCGATAGAGCTTTCACCTATGGGGTGTCGTCTGCATGGGTCAATACTTTTAAGTTGTTTACTTTAGTATTGTTAGCGGGCGGTGTTTTCTGTCCGCTTTTGTTTTTGTAAAAAACTTTGGAGGTGCTACTCATTAGCATTAAAGAACTGCAGATTAACGAAGAAATTCAAGACAAAGAGTTGCGTGTTATAGGTCAAGACGGAAGCCAGCTTGGAATTATGTCGGCATCATCAGCTCAAAAAATCGCGAATGACAGTAATCTTGATTTAGTAAAGATTGCTCCTCAGGCAAAGCCGCCTGTATGTAAGATCATGGACTATGGCAAGTATCGCTTTGAGCAAGCGAAAAGAGAAAAAGAAGCCAGAAAAAATCAACATACTATTGATGTTAAAGAAATTAAGCTTTCTTTAAATATTGATACTCATGATTTTAATACTAAGGTGAAAAATGCATTTAAATTTTTTGCACACGGGGACAAGGTTAAGGTTTCTATCAGATTTCGAGGCAGAGAGATGGGTCACTCTGAGTATGGCTATGACACTATGAAAAGGTTTTCTGATGCGTGCGCCGAAGTTTCCACTATTGAGAAGCCGGCAAAGCTTGAAGGTAGAAATATGCTGATGTTTCTTGCGCCAAAGTCTGTAAAGTAATCAAAGGAGGATTTTTAATATGCCTAAAATTAAAACACACAGCGGAGCTAAAAAACGCTTTAAAATTTCTAAAAACGGTAAGGTTATCCGCGCACATGCTTTTAAAAGCCACATTTTGAACAAAAAGACAACTAAGCGTAAAAGAGGTTTGAGACAAACCACTGTTGCAGACAAAACAAATGTAGCACAGGTAAAACGCTTGATTCCTTACAAGTAATCTACAACAATTTTCGACGATTTATTATAAAAACGGAGGTAAGATATAAATGGCTCGTATAAAAGGCGCGATGATGACTCGCAAAAGAAGAAAAAAGACTTTAAAACTTGCAAAAGGTTACTATGGTGCTAAGAGCAAGCACTTTAAAATGGCTAAACAGGCCGTTATGAAATCCGGCAATTATGCATATATTGGTCGCAAACAGAAAAAGAGAGATTTCCGCAAACTGTGGATTACCCGTATTTCTGCTGCTTGCAAGGCTAACGGAACAAATTATTCCACTTTCATGAACAGCCTGAAAAAAGCAGAAATCGCTCTAAACCGCAAGATGCTTGCCGAAATCGCTGTTTCTGATCCTAAAGCTTTTTCAAGCCTTGTAGAACAGGTTAAAAACGTATAAAAATCTAGAACTGCGTTTGGGTAGATGCCCAAACGCTTTTAATTTAGGGCTGAATTTATGGAAATAATTAAAAGTAAAGATAATAAAACAATAAAACATATATCTAAACTTATTGCTGACTCAAGATACAGAAAACTTAATAAAGAATTTGCAGTTGAAGGTAAACGCCTGTGTAAAGACGCTTTGATTTCAAACCGCGAAATTGTGACCGCTTTGGTTACCGATGATTTTTGCAGCAATATAAATAACAAGGATTTTATGGATTTGATTTCTAAAGAGCCTTGCAAAAAATACATTGTGGATAATAGAATATTTAGTACATTGAGCGATACCAAAACACCACAAGGAGTGCTTTTTGTATTAAAAACACTTGACAAAAATAACGACTTTGATAAAATTATAAAACATGGGAAAGTATTGGCGCTTGAAAATATTCAAGATCCGTCAAACCTTGGTACTATTCTGAGAACTGCCGAGGCTTTTTGTATTGATTTAGTGGTGATGAGCAAAAATTGCTGCGATATTTATTCGCCAAAGGTAGTAAGAGGAAGTATGGGCGCAGTGTTTAGACAAAAAGTTTATATTGCTGATGATTTTGTCGAATTTATCAAAGAGTATAATAAAATCGGACAGTCTTATGCTGCTGTGCTTGACGATGAATCTATAAAATTAGGGGAATGTGAATTTTTGGATTCTTGTATGGCGGTAGTAGGAAATGAAGGTAACGGCTTGACAAAAGAGACTATACAGGTTTGTACAAATAAACTTTATATTCCTATGTCGGGCAAAGCCGAATCCTTAAACGCTTCGGTAGCGGCAAGTTTAATTATGTGGGAAATGATAAAATGACAGATTATTCAAAGTATTATATTTGGCTTACTCAGGCTCTGGGATATAATAATCATAAAATTAAAACTGTATATGATATGTATGACAATGTTGGAGATTTCTTTAACGGCGGAGTGGATGAGTGGCGTCTTTTGGGAATATTTAATAATAAAGAGATAGAATCTATGGAGTCTGTTAATATATCTGCTGCCGATGGTATTATTTTAAAATGCAATCAGCTTGGCATATCTGTAATTTCTATAGATGATCCCTTATATCCCGACAGGCTTCGTGATATATATGCGCCGCCTGCGGTTTTATATGTAAGCGGTAAGCTGCCTGATTTTAATAATTTGCTTACTATCGGGATGATAGGAACTCGAAACGCTACTTCCTACGGCGTTATGGCGTCTCATATTATATCCGGAAGCCTTGCAAAACTTGGAGTGATTATCGTAAGCGGCGGAGCTATAGGTATAGATAAAGCTTCTCACATTGGGGCTATGGAAGGCGGCGGAATTACCGTTTGTGTTTTGGGATGCGGAATAAATTATCCGTATTTGATGCAAAATGCTCAAATGAGAAAAAATATTTTATATAGCGGAGGAGCTCTTATAAGCGAATATCCTCCTGATTATCCTGCCGCTAAATATACTTTTCCGGCAAGAAACAGAATTATATCCGGACTGTCAAACGGAGTCGTAATTGTTGAAGCAGGAGAGAAAAGCGGTTCGCTTATTACTGCAAGCACAGCAACCGAACAGGGAAGAGATGTATTTGCTGTTATGGGGAATATTACCTCCAGGTATTCGGAAGGTACCAATAGACTTATCAAAGACGGAGCACTTCCCGTTATGTCTTATAAAGATATAATAGAAAACTATCCGCAATATAATATAGATTGTAAAGAAAATTCTTCCTGTGTTATGAATGAACCAGTACATAAGGAAAACATAGGTGTTTCTGATAATGCAAAAGCAGTATATTATGAAATAACTTCAAAGCCTGTTCATATAGATGCGCTTGTATCTAAAACTAAACTACCGGTAAATATTGTTCTGCAAAGTATAACAGAGCTTGAGTTATCGGGTCTTGTAGAAGCATTAAGAGGAAGAATGTATAAACTTGTTTGATTTGACTTATATTTATCTTATGTTTTATAAGGAGGACAAGTATGTCTAATCTTGTAATAGTAGAGTCGCCTGCAAAGGCAAAAACAATAAAAAAATATTTGGGTGAAAACTATGAGGTTGTTGCCTCTATGGGTCATGTAAGAGATTTGCCGTCAGCAAGACTGAGTGTAGATTTAAATAACAGTTTTACGCCTAAGTATGAAATAATAAAGGGTAAAGAAAAATTAGTGGAAGAGCTTCAAACCAAGGCAAAGAAAAGTGAAAAAGTGTTTTTAGCAACCGACCCTGATAGAGAGGGAGAGGCTATTTCTTGGCATTTGGCATATTTGCTTTCGCTTGATATAGATGAAGTTGACAGGGTTGAGTTTAATGAAATAACCAAAACCGGAATAAAAAACGGAATGGCTTCTCCGCGCACTATTAATATTGATTTGGTCAACGCTCAACAGGCGCGCCGTATTTTAGACAGAATAGTAGGATATAAACTCAGCCCGTTTGTGTCTCAAAAAATACACCGCGGCTTGTCAGCCGGCAGAGTACAGTCGGTAGCGGTACGTATTGTTGTTGATAGGGAAGTTGAGATCAGAGCTTTTAAACCCGAAGAATACTGGAGCATAGACGCAAAATTTATACCAAAGGGTTCAAGAAAAGCTTTTGCAGCTTCTTTGTACGGCGATGAAAACGGAAAACTGAAAATTGAAACAGAAGAAGAAGCAAATGAAATATTGAAAAAGCTTGAAAATGCAGAATTTATTATAACTAAAGTAAAAAACGGAACAAGAAAAAAATCTCCGGCTCCTCCTTTTATCACTTCAACCTTGCAGCAGGACGCTTCAAGAAAACTTGGGTTTGCTTCTAAGAAAACTATGAAAATAGCTCAGGAACTTTATGAAGGCGTTGATGTAGAAGGCATAGGCGCTATCGGTCTTATAACCTATATGAGAACAGACTCACTGCGTATATCTATGGACGCTGTAAATGACGCTGCAACATATATAAAAACTACGTTTGGAGATAAATATTTGCCGTCAAAGCCCAGACTGTTTAAATCTAAATCTAATGCTCAGGACGGACATGAGGCTATAAGACCTACTACTATTTCTTTATCTCCTGAAAATATTAAATCGAGTCTTAGCAATGATCAGTACAAACTTTATAAATTAATTTGGGAAAGATTTTTAGCCTGTCAGATGGCTGACTGTATTCAAAAAACTACACAGGCAGATATAACAGGCAACGGTTATATTTTTAAAGCTTCAGGATATAAGGTCGATTTTGACGGTTTTACAAAGCTTTATGTTGAGGGCAAAGACGAGGCGGAAGAAAAAAGTACTCAGTTGCCGGTACTTGAAAAGGATCTTCTTTGTAAAGCTAAAGAAATTTTACCAAATCAGCATTTTACTCAGCCGCCGGCAAGATATACAGAGGCGTCTCTTATAAAAGCACTCGAAGAGTACGGAATAGGAAGACCGTCTACTTATGCCGCTACAATTTCTACAATTACATCAAGACAATATGTGAAACGTGAAGGAAAAACGCTGATACCTACAGAACTTGGAGAAGCACTCGCCAATTTGATGAAAGAGCGTTTTCCTAAAATTGTTAATGTTAAATTTACCGCTCAAATGGAACAGGAGCTTGATACTGTTGAAAGCGGAGAAATACAGTGGGTTGAGCTCTTAGATGATTTTTATACAGATTTTGAAAAAACCTTGAAAAAGGCTAAAGCAGATATGCAGGGAGTAAAAATCCATCTCAAAGAGGATGAAACCGATATTATATGTGAAAAATGCGGTAGAAAAATGGTAGTAAAAGTCGGTCGTTATGGAAAGTTTATCGCCTGTCCGGGCTATCCCGAATGTAAAAATGTCAAAAAATACATTCAAGAAGTGGGAGTTAAATGTCCCAAATGCAGCGGTGACGTTATCATAAAACATACTAAAAAAGGAAAAGAATTTTTCGGGTGCAGCAACTATCCCGACTGTGACTTTGTATCATGGTATGAGCCGACAGATGAGCGCTGTCCTAATTGCTCACAAGTTCTTTATAAAAAGAAGGGCAAAAAGCAGACGTTGTTTTGCCAAAACCCTGATTGCGGTTATAAAAAGTGATGCATTACGTTAATGTTATAGGAGCAGGACTGGCAGGATGCGAAGCTGCTTATCAGCTTTCTAAAAGAGGAATAAAAGTTGATTTGTATGACGCAAAGCCCCAAAAGAAGAGTCCTGCACATAGGTCAGACTTGCTTTGTGAAATAGTTTGTTCAAATTCTTTTAAAGCAAAAAGAATCAATTCTGCTGCGGGCCTTTTAAAAGAAGAAATGCGCATGCTTGATTCGCTTTTGATAAAATGTGCCAAAGAATGCGAAGTCCCTGCCGGAGGAGCGCTTGCGGTAGATCGTGAAAAATTTTCCAAAATGGTTACAGATGTTATATTATCGGACGAAAATATAAATTTTATTTCAAAGGAAATAGAAGATATTGATTTTGACAGGATTACAGTTGTTGCAACAGGGCCATTGACCTTTGAAAAATTATCAAAATTTATCTCTGATAAATATGCTTCTCAAAATCTGTACTTTTTTGATGCGGCTGCGCCTATCGTTGACGCTCAAAGTATTGATATGAATAACGCGTTTTTTGAGTCAAGATATCAAAAGGGAAATGAAACTGACTATTTAAACTGTCCTCTGAGTAGAGAAGAATATGAGCTTTTTTATAACGAATTGGTAAATGCCGAGAGAGCGCCTATACATAGCTTTGACGCTATAAATCCAAAAGTATATGAAGGCTGTATGCCTATAGAAGTGATGGCGAGCCGAGGAATTGATACAATACGTTTTGGTCCTATGAAGCCCGTGGGACTTATAGATCCAAAAACCGGCAAAAGGCCGTGGGCTGTTTTGCAGCTTAGAAAAGAAAACGCTCAGGGCTCTATGTATAACCTGGTTGGTTTTCAGACTAATTTAAAGTTTTCGGAACAAAAACGAGTCTTTTCTCTTATTCCTGCGCTGAAAAATGCAGAATTTATGCGATATGGAGTAATGCATAGGAATACATTTATAAATTCACCTAAGTTATTAAACGCTGATTTTTCTGTTAAGGAAAATAAAAACTTGTTTTTTGCAGGACAAATAACCGGCGTTGAAGGATATATGGAATCCGCATCATCGGGGCTTGTTTGCGGAATTAACGCAGCAATGAGAGCTTGTGATAAAGAGACCTTGGTTTTGCCCGAAAAAACTATGATAGGTTCTTTGTCACGCTATATAAGCAACCCTTCGGTTGTTGATTTTCAGCCTATGGGAGCGAATTTTGGAGTATTACCTGAGCTTGATAATCGTCCGAGAGATAAAGCTCAGCGCGGCCAGGCATATGCCGACAGATCCTTAGAATCACTTGAAAAGTTCATAAAAGAAAACGATATAAAATGATATGTGAGGGGTATTATGAAAATAATAGTAGATGCGTTTGGCGGAGATAACGCGCCGCTTGAAATAATTAAAGGCGCTGTTATGGCAAAAAACGAATATAATGTTGATATTGTGCTTGTAGGTAACGAAGAGGTTATAAGACAGGTGGCTGTTGACAATGATATTGATATATATGGAATAGAAATTGCACATGCCGACTCGGTAATTTCTCAGGAAGAGCCGGGTTCTGAAATAATGAAATCGAAGTCAGATTCTTCAATGGCAGTTGGACTAAAAATGCTTGCTAATAAAGAGGGAGACGCCTTTGTGTCAGCCGGAAACAGCGGAGCTCTGTGCGTTGGAGCAACCTTGATTGTAAAACGTATAAAAGGAATAAAACGTCCGGGTTTTGCTGCGATTTTGCCTAATCTTAATGGGCGTTTTATGCTTGTAGACTGTGGAGCAAATGTTGAGTGTAAGCCTAATATGCTCAAACAATTTGCAATAATGGGTTCTATATATATGCAGAAGGTAATGGGAATTGAAAACCCCAGAATAGGGCTTGCAAATGTTGGTACGGAAGAGCACAAGGGAACACCGCTTCAGCATGAAACATATAAGTTGCTTTCAAATAGCAATTTGAATTTTGTAGGTAATGTAGAAGGAAGAGATATTCCGCTTGACGGTTGCGATGTTTTGGTTGCAGACGGCTTTACAGGTAACTTGATTCTTAAAACATATGAAGGAGTCGCATTAGCTATATTAAAGAAAATAAAAGGAATTTTCACTAAAAATATAAAGAACAAGATCTCTGCTGCTTTGATTATGAAGGATGTAAAAGAATTTAAAAAAGCTTTTGATTATAGCGAGGGCGGTGGTGCGCCTATCATGGGATGCTCAATGCCTGTTTTCAAAGCTCACGGAAATTCAGACGCAAAAACCTTTAAAATGGCTATAAAAATGGCAAAAATTTATTCTGAAAACGACGTTATAGGTACCATATCACAGGAATTATTAAAAAATAGAGAAAGCGATAAAGAGGATGAATAATATGGATGACCTTCAAAAGATAATAGGCTATCAATTTAAAAATCTATCATTACTCAACGAAGCTCTGACACATTCATCGTATGCGAATGAGCAACATAAAAAACAAAAATGTAATGAACGACTTGAATTTTTGGGCGACGCGGTGTTAAGTGTGGTTGTTTCAAATTATATTTTTAAAAACTGTCCTCAAATGCCTGAGGGAGAGCTGACAAAGCTTAGAGCGTATTTGGTGTGTGAAAAAACTCTTTTTGAGTTTGCAAAACAGATAGATTTAGGCTCATATATAAAACTCAGCCACGGCGAAAAACGCGGCGGAGGCGATAAGCGCGCGTCTATATTATCAGATGCTTTTGAGGCATTGATAGCGGCTATATATTTAGATGGTGGAATAGAGCCTGTTTCAAAGCATATACTTCGTTTTGTAATTCCCGAGATAGAGAATCATAATAATAAAAAGTATAAAGATTATAAAACTACACTTCAGGAAATTATTCAGAAAAATCCTGGAGAAAAGTTAGAATATATACTTGTTGGAGAAAGCGGTCCGGATCATAACAAGCACTTTAAATTTGAAGTGCGCCTTAATAATAATGTTATAGGCAAGGGCGGCGGCAGAAATAAAAAAGAAGCCGAACAGCAGGCTGCACGAGAAGCGTTGGAGTTGATGGGCTATTAAACACAGTAACGTTGCTATTTTTGTGCCTCATAACGGTTGTCCTCATCAATGCAGCTTTTGCAATCAGAGGGGCATTACCGGAAAATCTTATCAGCCAAAAAGCGAGGATGTAGTAAGCGCCATTGAACTTGCGCAGGACAAACTAAAAGAAAATACAAAAAATGCTCAAATAGCTTTTTTTGGGGGTAGTTTTACTGCTATAGATAGAGAATATATGCTGAGCCTGTTAGAAGCAACAAGCCCGTATATCGAAAATTTTAAAGGAATTAGAATATCAACCCGTCCTGATTATATAGATGATGAAATTTTAGAGCTGTTGAAAAAATATAAGGTAACTTCTATAGAGCTTGGCGCACAGTCTATGAATGATGAAGTTTTAAAGGTAAACGAACGAGGACATACCGTTCAAGATGTTATAAATTCATCACAGCTAATTAAAAGCTACGGCTTTGAACTTGGGCTTCAGATGATGACGGGGCTTTATAAATCAAACGATGATATAGATATATGCACTGCCGAAAAATTTATTGAGATAAAACCCGATACGGTGCGGATTTATCCCACTGTGGTGATGAAAAAAACAAAGCTTGAAATGCTTTATAAAACCGGAGTATATGTTCCGCCTACGCTTGAAAATGCGGTAAATCTGTGTTCAAAATTACTTTTAAAATTTGATGAAAATAATATAAAAGTAATAAGACTCGGGCTTCATTATTCCGATTCCTTAAAGACCGATATGATAGCCGGGGCATATCATCCGTCGTTTAAAGAACTGTGTGAGAGCAAAATCTTATTTGACAAAGTTTATATGTCTTTGTCAAGTCAACCAAAAGGAAAATATAAAGTAAAAGTTTCACCTAAATGCATATCAAAACTGATAGGAAATAATAAAAGCAATATAAAAAAACTTAAAAAACTTGGGTATGAATTGAATATCATTTCAGATAATTCTGTATATTATATGGATATTGAATTTATATGAATATAAAATATGAATGGGGTAAATTATGCTTTTAAAATCTCTTGAACTTCAAGGTTTTAAAACCTTTCCCGATAAAACTAAATTAACATTTGATAAGGGTATTACTTCTGTAGTAGGACCAAACGGATCCGGAAAAAGCAATGTTAGCGACGCTATACGCTGGGTACTTGGAGAACAGTCGCCAAAGACGCTGCGCTGTTCAAAAATGGAAGATGTGGTTTTTAACGGCACTGACAGCAGAAAACGTCAGGGCTATGCTGAAGTTACGCTAACGATAGATAACAGCGACAGATTTTTGCCGTATAACGGAGACGACGTCAGTGTTACAAGAAGATATTACCGCAGTGGAGAGTCGGAGTATCTGATAAACAAAGCGTCAGTTAGGCTTAAAGATATTCACGAACTGTTTATGGACACCGGGCTCGGAAGAGACGGCTATTCTATAATAGGACAGGGTAAAATAGATTCTATTGTTTCATCAAAAAGCGAAGACAGGCGGGAAATATTTGAAGAAGCAGCGGGTATTTCCAGGTACCGCTACAGAAAAAGTGAAGCAGAGCGTAAGCTTTTACATACTCAGGATAACTTAGTAAGGCTCAAAGATATTGTAACGGAGCTTGAATTAAGGGTAGGTCCACTGAAAATTCAGAGCGAAAAGGCTCAAAAGTTTTTAGAATATTCCTCTCAAAAACGCAGCTTGGAAATTGCCTTGTGGCTTGATATGCTTGAAAAATCTTCTGCTGTTTTGAAAGACCATGAAGATAAAATCGCTGTTGCTAAAATGCAGTATGAAGAAGCGGAAAAAGCTTTGAATGAAATCTCTTCAAGAACAGAAGAGATTTATATGGAAAACATAAAATTATCATCAGAAATTGACGATGTTCGCAAATGTATTGATGAATACGAAAGTGATATAAGCGAAAAACGTTCGCTTGTCTCTGTAGCTCAAAACGATATTTTACATAATAACGAAAATATAAACAGATTGAATTTAGATGTAGAGAAGTCAAAGACTTCTTCAGATAATTTAAAAGCGAATATTTCTAATAAAGAAAATAAAATCACAGAATTGAATGATGAAATAACAACTTTTCAGAAATCTTACAACGATATAGCGGACAAGCTGAATAATATTAATACAGACGCTTCGCGTAACAACGATGAGCTTCAAAAGTTGACCACAAAAGTTTCTTTGTTATCTCAGCAATCGGCTGATATGAGAGTAACCGATATAACGAGCGGTTCAACGATTGAAGATTTAGAAAATAGAATTTCAGTCTTAGACGAAACTCAAAAAGCAAAAGCCGCTCAGCTTTCCGATTTAGCTGATATGAAAAATGATTATCAAAATAAGTTAGAAGAGGTACAAAAAAAGGCTCAGATGCTCAACAACAGCATTGAGGGTGTTGAGATGAAGTTGAAATCACGCATACAAAAGCGCGATGAATTAAAACAAGAAGCCGATAACCTTAGATTAGACGCTGAGGAAAAATCCCGTCGAGCTAAAATTTTAACCGACTTGGCGCAAAACTACGAAGGTTTTTATAACAGCGTAAAAGCTGTGATGAAAGAAGCTAAAAAAGGCGGACTGGGAGGCATTTGCGGACCGGTATCTCAGCTTATCAAAGTACCTGACCAATACAATATAGCTATTGAAGTTGCTTTATCCTCTAAAATGCAAAATATAGTTGTAGAAACAGATTCAGATGCAAAACGGGCTATCTCATTTTTAAAAAGCCAGAATGCAGGACGGGCAACCTTTTTACCGATAACTACTATAAAGAAACGAACCTTGGAGGAAAAAGGGCTTGATGATTGCTACGGCTTTATAGGCGTTGCAGATAAGCTTTGCTCTTGTGAAGAAAAATATAACGCGATTTTATCGTCGCTTTTAGGCAGAATAGTTGTTGCGGATGATATCAATAGCGCGTCTGCTATAGCAAAAAAATATTCATATCGTTTTACTATAGTTACATTAGACGGCCAGGTTATAAATCCGGGTGGCTCATTTACCGGAGGGTCGCTCGCAAAAAAATCCGGTTTGCTTTCCAGACAAACAGAGATAGATAAATTTACAAAGCTTGCAGCACAACTTTCACAAAGAGCACAGGCTGCTTTTGATGAATTTAAAAAGATAGAAAAAACTTGTTCAGAATGTGACGCCGTTCTTTTGGCGAGCCGAGCTGATTTATCTGCTTGCGCTCAGGAAAATGTAAAACTCAACGCAGAGTATAACGCTTGTTTAAATGAATATAAGAACTTGAATTCTTCTTTAAAAGAAATTGAGACGGAAATTTTAAATTCCCGGTCAAAAATTGAAGAATCTAAAGTCGAGCAGAAAAAAGCTAAAAAAGTTTTAGAACAGTATTCTGCAGAAATTTACGATGCTCAGGAAAAGATAAAACTTTTGACCGGAAACAAAGACGAAATGTCTAAAAAGCGAGAAGAATTTGCAGAAAAGCTGCAGGAAATCAGACTTCAAATAGTAACCAAGCAAAAGGATATTGATACACTGCAGTCTGAAATCAATTTGGCAAAAGAATCCGGCAACGATCAAAAAAATCATATTGAAGAATTAAACAGAGAAATAGAAAATATCAAAAAGAATAATTCTGATATAGAAAATAAAATCGTTGAATATAATGAATTGATTTCAGATTTATCGCAAAAAATCGCTCAAGCCAATAAAAAAATTGAAGAAATAAATCACACTAAAAATGAACTTGAAAAACAGACGGTTGAATTAAGGCAAAAGGAACGAGAAAAGAACAGCGAAAGAGAACTGACATCTAATGAATATTCCCGTTTGGAAGAGCGAAAATTAAATTTGCAAAAGCAGTTTGATGATATCAATTCAAAGCTTTGGGAGGAATATGAGCTGACAAGAAATGAGGCTCAATCTCAGGCGGCAGAAATTGAGAATATTACTTCAGCCAAGTCTACGCTTTCTCAGCTAAAACAGAAGATCAAAGCTCTGGGTTCTGTAAACGTTTCTGCTATAGAAGAGTATAAAGAGGTATCCGAACGCTATGACTTTATGAAAGTACAAGTTGATGATGTCGAAAGCTCAAAGAAAGAGATAGAAAATTTGATTTCAAATTTAACAAAGCAGATGAAGGAAGTTTTTGTAGAATCTTTTTCTATGATAAATAAGAATTTTTCCGATACTTTTAAAGAGCTTTTCGGCGGCGGCAACGCTTCTCTTGAACTGAGCGATCCGGATAATATTTTGACCAGTGGAATTGAGATAAATGTCAATCTTCCGGGCAAAATAGTACTCAGGCTTGAAGCTCTTTCAGGAGGAGAAAAAGCGCTGGTTGCTATTGCGCTGTATTTTGCTATAATGAAGGTTAGACCTGCTCCTTTTTGTGTTATGGATGAGATTGAAGCAGCGCTTGACGAAGTAAACGTTACACGTTTTGCACAGTATTTGAAAAATCTTACAAATAACACGCAGTTTATTCTTATAACTCACAGAAGAGGAACTATGGAAGAGGCAGATGTTTTATATGGCGTTACCATGCAGGACGAAGGCGTTTCAAAGCTGTTGGAATTAAGAACCTCCGAAGTAGCGTCAAAACTAGGCATTAACGCAAGATGAATAGGTGAGTAATTACTGATTAATTCAATATTACAAAATTATTAGCATTTACTTAATTAAATTATAAATAAAGGATAAAGGAGATATTATGGGCTTCTTTGATAAAATAAAAAAGGGATTAAAGAAAACCAGAGATGGTTTTGTAGGCCAAATTGAAAATCTTATCAAGTCATTTAACGGAGTGGATAAGGAACTTTTTGAAGAGTTGGAAGAACTGCTCATTATGGCGGATGTAGGAGTAGGAACTGCTGAAAAAATCTGTGATGAACTAAAAAGCAGAGTGAAATCAGCCTCTGAATATGATCCTGATAATACTATAAAAATGCTCAAAGAGCTGATCGTTGAGATGCTCAGCGATGGTAACGAGATGGTTATTAATACCAAGCCTTCTGTTATTCTTGTGATTGGAGTAAACGGGGTAGGAAAAACCACAACTATAGGCAAGCTGGCAGATTTTTACTCAAAGCAGGGTAAAAAGGTTATTCTTGCCGCAGCCGATACTTTCAGAGCAGCGGCTATTGATCAGTTAAGAATATGGGCAGATCGCAGCAAATGCGAAATTATAGCGCAAAACGAGGGCAGCGATCCTGCAGCCGTTGTATTTGATGCAATAACATCGGCAAAATCAAAGGGTGCCGATATTGTAATATGTGATACCGCAGGTAGATTGCACAACAAGAAAAACCTGATGGATGAAATAGCAAAAATGCGCAGAATAATAGACAGAGAGCTGCCGCAGGCGGATAAAGAAATTTTGCTTGTACTTGATGCTACAACCGGTCAAAATGCCGTTAATCAGGCCAGAGAATTTTCAAAAGCCACGGGAATTACCGGTATCGTTTTGACAAAACTCGACGGCACAGCTAAGGGCGGCGTAGTGCTTGCTATAAAAGACGGGTTGCAAATACCTGTTAAATTTATAGGTGTTGGCGAGGGTATAGATGATTTACAGCCCTTTGATGCCGAAAGTTTCTGTGAAGCATTGTTTTCAAAGGATTGATTATATGACCGAATTTGTTATAGCAACTAATAATGAGAAAAAACTTATTGAGATAAACAGAATATTAAAGCCCCTTTCAATTTGTGCAGTTACAGCAAAAGAAAAGGGAATAAATTTGGGTGATGTCGAAGAAAACGGCTTAACTTTTGCACAGAATGCTTATATTAAGGCTAGCAGTGCTGCTTCAAAGTGCGATTATGCCGTGATTGCTGATGATTCAGGTCTTTGTGTGGATGCACTTGATGGCAGACCGGGAATTTATTCAGCTCGCTACGGCGGCGATAATTGTTCTTCTGATAAACAAATCCAAATGCTTTTAGATGAGCTTAAAAATGTAGAAGAAGAAAAAAGAGGGGCTCATTTTACTTGCAGTATTTGTTGTATATTGAAAAACGGCAGAGTTATTAAGGTGGAAGATTATTGCTACGGAAGTATTGCATATGAACCTTTTGGCAACGGCGGCTTTGGCTATGATCCGATTTTTTTAGTAAACGGCAAAAGCTTTGCTTCTTTATCCGATGAAGAAAAAGACGCGCAGAGCCATAGGGGAAAGGCTTTAAGAAAATTAAAAGATGAACTTTCAAAATATACGGAGGAATTTTAATGTTAAACAGTAAACAGCGGGCGTATTTGAGATCTCTCGCCAATTCTATTGATACGGTATTGATGGTAGGCAAGGGAGGACTTGACGAACAAGTTTATCACTCTGCGGATCAGGCTATTACAGCAAGAGAATTGATAAAAGGAAAAGTCTTGGAAAGCTGTGAAATGAGCGTCAGAGAAGCAGCGGATACTATCGCCAAGAATATCGGAGCCGATGTTGTTCAGGTTATAGGTTCAAAATTCGTTTTATACAGAAAAAACGAAGATGAGCCTAAAATTAAACTAAGATGAAAACAGCAATATTAGGAGGAAGTTTTAACCCTGTACATTTAGATCATATTAAACTTGCCCTTAGTTGTGTTGAAGAGTTTAAGTTGGGTAAAATTATATTTATCCCCACATACAAAACTCCGCTAAAGAACAACAGTGAAATAGCAAATGCAGATGACAGACTGAATATGTGCAAGCTTGCTGTGAAAGATTTTAAAACTCTTGAAGTCAGCGATATTGAAATAAAGCGCAAAGGTTTTAGTTACACCAGCGATACTATAAAAGCTTTTGTTAAAGAGTATAATAATCTGCATATTATTGTGGGTGCTGATATGTTTATGACTCTTGATCAGTGGCACGAGTTTGAATATATATTTAAAAATGCAACAATAATTGCATATCCGAGAAATGATTTTGATTGTGAAAAGCTCAAAATTAAATACGATGAATATAAAAAATACGGTTGCAAGGCGCTTGTTTCAAAGCATAGGGTGGGAGATATTTCATCAACTTTGATTCGTCAAAAAATAAAAAACGGTCAAGATGTTTCCGCTTTTTTAGACGAAGATGTTATAAAATATATTAAAGAACATAATCTTTACAGGTGATTATGAATGGATATTGAAATTTATAAAAAATCGCTTGATAAGCTCAGCGAATACAGACGGATACACTGCTATAATGTTTCAAAAGAAGCTGTGCGACTTGCAAAAAAATACGGAGCGGATATTGAAAAAGCCGAAATTGCCGGGCTTTTGCACGATATTACAAAGGAACTGCCAAATGATTTACAGTTGAAAATAATATCCGATGGTGGTATAATCCTTTCTGACGTTGAAAAATCTTCTCCTAAACTTTGGCACGCTATTTCGGCTTCTATATATATTCAAAAAGAATTTTATATTGCTGATCAAGACATAATAAATGCAGTAAGATATCACACCACCGCAAGAAAAAATATGTCTTTGCTGGAAAAGATAGTGTTTTTAGCGGACTTTACAAGTGCGGACAGAAAATACAACGATGTTGATATTATCAGAAAGCGCACAGGTGTTTCTCTTGATGACGGAATTTTGTATGCGCTTGAATTTACTATTTCAAGATTGTCAAAAAGAGGATCTTTGCTCAGCACAGATTCGGTGGAAGCATATAATGAAATTTTATTAAACAGACAATAAGATAAAAAGAGGTAAGCTATGAATTCATTACAAGAAGCTAAAGAAATTGTTAAAATTCTAAACGAGAAAAAAGGCCTGGATATAAATGTAATAAAAATAAAAGATATATCAGTGCTTGCGGATTATATGGTAATTGCAACCGGTAACTCTTCTACTCATGTCAAAGCGCTTGCCGATGAAGTGGAAGAAGGACTGGAAAAAATCGGAATAGGTGCAAGTCACATTGAAGGTCACCGTTCAAATACTTGGATATTGATTGACTATATAGATGTTATTGTTCATGTGTTTTCAGATGAAGCGAGAAAATACTATGATCTTGACCGTTTGTGGGAAGACGGCGAAACCATAGATATATCTGATATAATTAATGATTAAATTATTCTGTTTGAGGGGGATTTACTTTGAAATATGATCATAGAACAGTAGAACCAAAATGGCAAAAAAAGTGGGAAGAAGCCGGAGTTTTCCATGCAGAACAAAATTGCGACAAGGAAAAATTCTTTGCGCTTATCGAGTTTCCCTATCCTTCTGGACAGGGACTGCACGTAGGACATCCCAGACCATATACAGCGCTTGATACCGTATCCAGAAAGCGCAGATTACAAGGCTATAACGTTTTATATCCTATAGGTTGGGACGCTTTTGGTCTTCCTACAGAAAATTATGCTATAAAAAATCATATTCACCCTGAAATAGTCACCGCTAAAAACATATCAAGATTTAAAAGCCAGATCCAGTCTCTTGGTATTTCATTTGACTGGAGCAGAGAAATAAACACAACAGATCCCGCTTACTATAAATGGACTCAGTGGATTTTTCTTCAGCTATTCAAGCACGGATTGGCTTATAAAAAGGAGATGTCCGTTAACTGGTGTACTTCCTGCAAATGCGTATTAGCCAACGAAGAGGTTGTAAACGGGGTTTGTGAACGCTGTGGCAGCGAGGTTGTTCATAAGGTTAAGTCACAGTGGATGCTCAAAATTACAGAGTATGCAGACAGACTTATAGATGATTTGGAGCTGGTTGATTATCCTGAACGCGTAAAATTGCAGCAAAAGAACTGGATAGGCAGAAGTTACGGAGCAGAGGTGGAATTTGATACAAGCACAGCTGATAAGCTAACGGTATATACAACACGTCCCGATACTTTGTACGGCGCTACATATATGGTAATTTCTCCTGAGCATCCGTGCATTGAGAAGTGGGCTGATAAATTAAGTAATCTACAAGAAATTCGTAAATATAAAGAAGAATCTGCAAAAAAGTCGGACTTTGAGCGTACAGAAATGAACAAGGATAAAACCGGGGTGAAATTAGACGGAGTTTATGCTATAAATCCGGTAAACGGCAAAGAAATTCCGATATTTATATCCGACTATGTTCTTGTTTCTTACGGTACCGGTGCTATTATGGCGGTGCCTGCTCATGATACCAGAGACTGGGAGTTTGCTAAAAAATTCAATTTGCCTATTATTGAAGTGGTAAAGGGCGGAAATGTTGAAGAAGAAGCGTTTACCGATTGTGCTACCGGTATTATGGTGAATTCTGATATTTTAAACGGCTTATCTGTTGAAGAAGCTAAAAAGAAGATGATCGCTTTTCTTGAAGAAAAGGGAATCGGCAGACAAAAGGTCAACTACAAATTGCGCGATTGGGTATTTTCACGTCAGAGATACTGGGGAGAACCTATTCCGATAGTAAAGTGTGATGATTGCGGCTATGTAGCGATAGATGAGAGTGAATTACCGCTGAAACTGCCTATGGTAGAATCTTACGAGCCCACAGATAACGGAGAGTCTCCGCTTGCTAATATGAGCGAATGGGTTGAAACAACCTGTCCTAAATGCGGTAAAAAAGCATATCGCGAAACAGACACTATGCCGCAGTGGGCAGGATCATCATGGTATTATCTTAGATATATGGATCCTCATAATGATAAAGCGGTTGCTTCAAAAGAAGCGCTTGATTATTGGAAAAATGTTGACTGGTATAACGGCGGTATGGAGCATACAACCCTGCATTTGCTTTACAGCAGATTTTGGCATAAGTTTTTATATGATATTGGTGTTGTGCCAACAAAGGAGCCTTATAATAAGAGAACAAGCCACGGCATGATCCTGGGCGAAAACGGCGAAAAAATGAGCAAGTCACGCGGCAACGTTGTAAATCCCGATGATATTGTTAATGAATACGGAGCCGATACTTTAAGGCTTTATGAAATGTTTATAGGTGATTTTGAAAAATCCGCTCCGTGGAGTCCGAGCAGCATCAAGGGTTGCCGCAGATTTATTGAGCGTTTTTGGAATTTACAGACTATACTTATTGATTCTAATGAGATAAGAGAAGAACTTGAAAAAGAATTCCACAAAACTATTAAAAAAGTTTCTGACGATATAGAGAATATCAAGTTTAATACAGCAATAGCTTCTTTGATGGCGCTTATAAATTCAATTTATAACGTTGGCAGCATAACTAAAAAGGAGCTTGCAATATTCTCGATACTGCTAAATCCTTTTGCGCCTCATGTGACAGAAGAAATTTGGGAGATTTGCAAACTAGGCGAAGGCATTTTAGCTTCTCAGTCATGGCCTAAGTACGACGAGAGTAAGTGTGTTGAAGATATGGTCGAAATTGTAGTTCAGATCAATGGCAAAATTAGGGCTAAAATGAATATTCCCGCAGATTGCGATCAGCAAAAAGCACTTGAGTTAGCAAAATCCGACGAAAAAATTCATGAGGCAATTTCTAATATGAATATTGTCAAGGAAATATACGTAAAAGGAAAGCTCGTTAATATTGTTGTCAAGCCATAAGTTGATTTTTGCTAAATTTCAACATTTTACGTTGCTTATACTTGACACTTTAGACATATTATTGTATAATAAGCAAAGCATTATGCGAATTACCCCTGCCTTTTGGCGGATGGGAGGGAAATAAATGTCGGAAGTAAGACTCAAAGAGAACGAATCTCTGGAAAGCGCTCTTAGAAGATTTAAGAAGCAGTGCGCCAGAGCAGGCGTTATAGCTGAAGTACGTAAAAGAGAAGCTTACGAAAAGCCTTCTGTAAAGCGTAAGAAAAAATCCGAAGCTGCTCGTAAGCGTAAATACAAATAATTAAAAAAGAAACGGACAGACTGATACTGTCCGTTTTTTGATTTGTTAATTTTTAGAAATTAAGGTTTGATTTTTGGAAAAATTTAACGATAAATATACTCGGATTAAAGTTTTTTGCCTATAAATGAAAATGGAGGAATAAATGTTTAATATTGAAAAAATTATTAACTTTTTGCCGGATAATAACAGTGCGGCGCTTATTACATCTGCTGAAAACCGGCGATATATAAGCGGATTTTTATCTTCTAGCGGCGCAGTTGTTGTAACAATGTTAAATGTATATTTGTTGGTTGATTTCAGATATTTTGAAGCAGCTCAAAAGTCGGTAAATAAAGATATCAAGGTGCTTGAATATAAAAATTTGCCGGAAAGCTTAAATGAAATTTTTAAAGATAATAATATAAAAAGAATTTATATAGAACACTCTAGAGTAACGCTAAATGAATATGAAAATTTAAAAAACCAACTTAATGTACAGATAGACAAAGAAAAGGACATTTCAAAATATCTATTAGATGTACGGGCTGTAAAAACGAACAGCGAAATTGAAAAAATAATAAAAGCACAAAAAATAACCGAAAAAAGCTATCTAGAGGTTTTAAATTATTTAAAACCCGGGGTGGAAGAAAGAAAAATCGCCATAGAGCTTGAATATCTTATCAAGAAAAACGGAGCAGAGAGAATAGCGTTTGATTTGATAACTATCTCGGGCAAAAAAACATCTTTACCTCACGGAGAGCCATCAAATAATATGGCTAAAGCAGGCGATTTCTTTACGTTTGATATCGGAGCGGTTTTTGAAGGATATCATTCCGATATGACAAGAACGGTAGCTGTAGGCTATGCTGATGATGAAATGAAAGAAATATATGATATTGTTTTGACAGCTCATAAAAAAGCTTATAAAAAAATAAAAGAGGGATCTTTGTGTTCGGATATTGATTTAGCTGCAAGAGATTATATTGATCAAAAGGGATATGGAAAATATTTTGGGCATTCTACCGGTCACGGCGTTGGGCTTGAAATCCACGAAGAGCCTGTAGTTTTTAAGACAAACAAAACAGTTTTAAAAGAAAATATGGTTATTACGGATGAACCCGGCATATATTTGCCCGATAAATTCGGCGTTAGAATAGAAGATATGATCAGAGTTACAAAAAACGGCGCAGAAAGTCTTGCTAATATTGATAAAGATTTAATTATTGTTTAATTATTTAAAAACTATTGATTTTTATAATTAATATCTGTATAATGATAAACGTGAATTTATGGGATAAATTTGCCAATATTTAATAGTGGAGGAAATGATTATGATTTCAGCTGGCGATTTCAGAAACGGCGTTACATTTGAGATGGATGGACAGGTTGTTTCTATTATCGAATTTCAACACGTTAAACCGGGAAAAGGCGCTGCTTTTGTAAGAACAAAAATCAGAAACGTTATTACCGGCGCAGTAGTTGAAAAAACTTTTAACCCTAATGATAAATATCCGACTGCATATATAGAGAGACGTGATATGGAGTATAGCTATAACGACGGAGATCTATATTATTTTATGGATACTGAGACATGGGAGCAGATTCCGATCAATAAGAGTGTGTTATCGGATTCTTTTAAGTTTGTTAAAGAGAATATGACCTGTAAGGTTTTGTCATACAAGGGTAACGTGTTTGGTGTAGAGGCTCCAAACTTTGTAGAGTTGCAGGTAACACAGACTGATCCCGGCTTTGCAGGTAATACAGCTACTAATGCAACAAAACCGGCTACATTGGAAACCGGCGCTGAGATTAAGGTTCCGCTGTTTATTGAAGAAGGCGAAATGATACAAATTGATACTCGTACAGGCGAGTATCTCGGCAGAGCTTAAGGAGTGTTTTTATGACTTTAAGTGAGAAAATTTCTTATATTAAGGGACTGAAAGACGGTCTTAAATTAAATGAAGAAAAAGACGAGATTAAAATACTAAATGCTGTTATAGACGTTCTTGATGATATTGCTTACAGTGTCGAGAATTTAGATGGCAAATATGATGAGCTTTCTGATTTGGTAGACGAAATCGATGAGGATCTCGGCGAATTAGAAGCTGATTTTTATGATGATTGCGATTGTTGTGACTTTGACGATTGTGATGATGCGCTATATGAAGTAACATGCGGCAAGTGTGGTGAAACAATTTGCGTTGACGAAGACACTTTGCTTGAAGGAGAGATAGAGTGTCCTGAGTGCGGCGAGCTTCTTGAATTTGATTTTTCAGAGCTTTGCGATCATGATGCTGACTGCGACTGTGGCTGCAATGACTTTGCTGATGAAGATTTGATGTCGTAATTCAATATTATAAAGATTAACATTTTTGCACCTCTCGGATAGTATATCCAAGGGGTGTTTTTTTGCTTTCTAAAAAGAAACTTAGTCCGCTACATAAAAAAATCAGACGTTATATAATAGCTTTAATTTCTGTTCTGTTAGCTTTTCTTGTTTATTTTGAGCTTACAGTAAAGACACAGTTGATTAATATTATAATAAGCGAGCTTGAAACGCTGGCTCAAACATCAATAAATGATTCTGTACAAGATTATTTATTATCAAATAGTGATGCGTCAGATAAGCTGATTTGTATTACATATGACGAATCCGGTACGGTGAAATCTATAAAAGAAAATATTTATTATGTGAATTTGGCCAAAACTCAGATTTCTGAATCAGCCCAGAAAAAGATTGACGATTTCACAAAAAACAACGGCATTTCCACGCAGCTCGGAAGTTTTACGGGATTGGTGATATTTACAAATTTCGGCCCTGATGTTTATATAAAGGTAGACAGTGAACAAACAGTTTTTTGTGAGTTTGAAAGTAAGTTTGAATCCGCAGGGCTGAATCAAACTATTCATCATATTATTTTAAATACCAAGGCGCAAATAAGTGTATATAATCCGTTTAGGATTAATCCTCCGATAGTTGTAACCAGTTCTTATGAAATAGCTCAAACGGTTATTGTCGGTGCGGTTCCTCCGGGTTACAGTGGTCTGCTGCAATATTGATTTTTGTATCAAACTAATTTGAATGTTTAATTTCAGCTTTTATCTTAAAAATGTATTGAAATGAAATAGATATTGTGGTACAATACTATAGATAATACAAAATTTGGGGGCTATAGCGTGATTCAAACCGAAACAGCAAAAGAACTTGAGCTCAGCTCACAAGAATATCTGAAACTTGTATCTCAAATAATGAGTATAAGAAAGCGCTCCGATGTGCCTAAGGCTTATGTTAGAACTTACGGTTGTCAACAGAATATTTCTGACAGTGAAATGATAAAAGGTATGCTTTCACAGGCGGGATACTCTTTTACTGATAATGCAGAAGAAGCTGATTTTATATTGTTCAATACTTGCGCGGTTAGAGAACACGCAGAGGATAGAGTGTTTGGTAACGTAGGTGCGCTGAAAAATTTAAAAAGACGCCATCCTCAGGTGTTGATAGCTTTATGCGGATGCATGATGGAACAAGAACATGTGGCTAAACGTATACACGACAGCTTTCCTTTTGTAGGTCTTGTTTTTGGCACACATTGCTTGCATGAATTTCCTAAATTGTTATATAAAAGTTTAGTGGACGGCAAAAGAATTTTTCTCAGAGACAATGATGATCTATGTGTTCACGAGGGGATAAAAACCCTGCGTGACGGATCGTTTAAGGGCTTTATCCCAATTATGTACGGTTGCGATAATTTTTGTTCTTATTGTATTGTTCCTTATGTAAGGGGGAGAGAACGAAGCAGACGACCGGAGATTATCATAAACGAAGCTAGAGATATGATCTTATCCGGATATAAGGATATCACGCTTTTAGGTCAGAACGTTAATTCTTACGGTAAAGGTCTTGATTGTGATATTAACTTTGCAAAACTACTTAGAGAGATTGACAGCATAGACGGCGATTATTGGCTAAGATTTATGACCTCGCATCCAAAAGACTGTTCAAAAGAACTGCTAGATACTATCGCTTCGAGCCGGCATATTAGCTTGCATCTGCATCTGCCGTTTCAATCAGGATCAAATAGAATATTAAAGCTTATGAATCGTCATTATACTCGCGAAAAATATCTTGAGATTATAAACTACGCTAAAGAAAAAATTCCGGATATTTCAATTACCAGCGATATCATAGTGGGCTTTCCCGGAGAAACGTATGAAGATTTTAAACAGACTTTGTCATTAGTAGAAGAGGTGGGTTTTACTTCATTGTTTACTTTTATTTATTCCAAACGTAACGGGACGCCTGCGGCTAAAATGGACGACCCTATATCGGCTGAAGAAAAATCCAAATGGTTTTCTGAACTTTTAAAAACTCAGGAAAAAATTGCTTCAAAACGCTGTGCCTCTATGGTTGGAAAAACAGAAAAAGTTTTAGTAGAGGAAAAATCAAAAAAAGAAGGTTTCCTCTGCGCAAGGACAAGCGGTAATATTATTGTTGAGTTTTTAGGAGACGAGTCGCTTATAGGAACATTTCAAAATGTAAAAATTTCAAAGGCCCGCAACTGGGTGTTGCAGGGTGAATTGATAAAATAAAAAGGAGATTATATATTATGGATATTATTAAAATGGCTAGAGAAATCGGACACGCAATTCAGGATGAAAAGGTATATAAAGATTTACAAACAGCTAAAGTGAACGCTGATAATGATGAAATTTTGCAGAATTTGATTGGTGAATTCAACTTGAAGCGTATGGCTATTAATAACGAAGCTTCAAAAGCCGAAAGAAGCGAAGAAAAACTTAAAGAATTAAACGACGAAATGCGTTCATCTTATTCTCAGATCATGTCTAATGAAAATATGATAAATTATAACGAGGCAAAAACTCAGCTCGATACTTTGTTGCAAAGAGTACTTGCTATAATTAATCAGTCTGCGCAGGGTGAAGATCCCGACACTACGGACTTTTCTTCTGACTGTACACACGACTGTTCAACTTGCGGCGGCTGCCATTAATTTAATGGGCTCAACTTGAGTTGGCGGACAATAAATATTTGAAAATTTTTAATTTAATTTTGAATTATCAAAAGCGTAATCGACTGACAAAATTTGGTCACTAAGGGGTATTGATATGGCTGATTTTTCGCCAATGATGAAACAGTATTTTAATATAAAAGAAAAAAATAAAGACAGCATTTTGTTTTTTAGACTCGGTGATTTTTACGAGATGTTTTTTGAAGACGCAAAACTTGCGTCAAAAGAACTGGAGCTTACTTTAACCGGCAGAGACTGTGGTCAAGATGAGCGTGCGCCTATGTGCGGAGTACCGTTTCATTCTGCTGATAGCTATATTGCGCGCCTTGTTGCAAAGGGTTATAAGGTAGCTATCTGTGAACAAACCGAAGACCCCGAAACTGCCAAAGGGCTGGTTAGCCGCGATATTATTCGAGTCATAACGCCCGGCACAGTTATGGAGAGCAGTATGCTCGACGAGAGTGTCAATAACTATATCTGCTCTGTTTACAGTGAAGAAAATTATCTTGGAGTCGCTTTTTGCGATATTTCTACAGGACAATTATCAGTTATTGAATTAAGCAAAGAAAATTCCATATTAGAACTAAAAAACCAATTAACTTCATATTCCCCCAAAGAAATTTTGCTTTCGGGAGGCATGAAAGATAATGATGAGATAAAAAACTTTGTAAAAGATAAATTCAATTGTGCTGTTGTTTGTGAAGATGACACAGGGTATATAGATTGTTTACAGACTGCAAGAACTCAGTTTGGTGACGAAAAGATAGAGTTTATCAAAGACAAAAAGGAACTTGTTATTTGTATATCTGTGCTGATTAATTATCTTAAAGAAACTCAGATAACAGGTTTGGAACGTATTGATAATATTGAGCTATTTAATAAAGATCAGTTTATGAAACTCGATTTCAATACAAGAAGAAACCTTGAACTTACTCAAACTATGCTAACTAAAGAGAAAAAACATTCTCTTTTATGGGTTCTTGATAAAACAAAAACAGCAATGGGAAAACGCCTCATCCGGTATTGGCTTGAGCATCCTCTAATGAGCGTTGCACGTATAACTAAACGGCAAAATGCGGTATCGGAGCTTGTTAATGATACGGTAAACAGACTCGAGCTTTCTGCGCTGCTTGTCGGTATTTTTGATATCGAGCGACTTATGACAAGAGTTGTTTACGGCTCTGCAAACGCAAGAGAACTCAGGTCTCTTTGTGCCGCTTTTGAAAATCTTCCGCAAATATCACAACAAATTTATGCGTGCAAGGCTTCTGTTCTCAAGGATATTTATAAGGAACTTGATACGCTGGAGGATATTCACGAGCTTATTAATTCAGCTATTGTTGATGATCCGCCGTTTTCTGCAAGAGAAGGCGGCATGATAAAAAAAGGCTATTCAAAAGAGCTTGATGAAATCAGCACCGATATGGATGATTCTACAACGCTGCTTGCAAAAATTGAATTGCAGCAAAAAGAGCAAACCGGCATTCCAAAATTAAAAGTAGGATATAACCGTGTCTTTGGATATTATATCGAGGTTACAAATTCATACAAGCACTTGGTTCCCGACACTTACATAAGAAAACAAACGCTTACAAACTGCGAGAGATATATAACTCAAGAGTTAAAGGAATTAGAAAGAAGAATTTTATCGTCAAAGGATAGGGCGGTTGCGCTTGAATATGAAATTTTCAGTAATATTCGCAATACGGTTGCATCCAGTCTTGATAGGATAGAAAAAACTGCCAAAGCAATAGCAAAGCTTGATGTTTTAGTCTCGCTTGCAAATGTTGCCAGCGATAACAGGTACACTCAACCAACGGTGGATTTATCATCTAAGATTATTCTAAAAGACAGCAGACATCCTGTTGTTGAGGTTCTGCTAAATAATGCGATGTTTGTGCCTAATGACGTTATGCTTGATTCTGAAAATAATCGTATAGCGATAATTACCGGACCTAATATGGCAGGAAAATCTACTTATATGCGCCAAGTAGCGCTTATTGTGCTGATGGCTCAGATGGGTAGTTTTGTACCTGCATCATATGCCCAAATTGGTATAGTAGACAGTATTTTTACCCGTGTCGGAGCGTCTGATGATTTGGCTTCGGGGCAGTCAACTTTTATGGTTGAAATGAACGAAGTTGCTAATATTGTAAAAAATGCTACTAAGAACAGTCTGTTGATTTTAGATGAGATTGGCAGAGGGACGTCTACATATGATGGTATGAGCATTGCACAGGCGGTGCTTGAATATGTTGCTGATAAAAAAAGACTGGGTTCAAAAGCGTTGTTTGCAACCCATTATCATGAGCTGACAGCTATGGAAGAACAGCTTGATGGAGTAAAAAATTATAATATATCTGTCAAAAAGCGTGGTGATGAAATAACCTTTTTGCGCAGAATTGTCCCCGGCGGCGCTGATGACAGCTATGGTATACAGGTAGCAAAACTTGCGGGCATACCTGATAGTATAATAAAACGTGCCAAAGAGGTTTTAAAAGATTTGATCAATTCCCATTCTACGGAGAATGCGAGTATATTAAAAAATAAAACAGATAACCAAACAGATGATATTTTAAGTAGCATCGATTCAAACACTCAGCTTAACCTTATCAATAACGACAACTCAGTGATAGCTGAAAAACTTAAGAATACAGATGTTAATACATTAACGCCTATTGAAGCTATGAATTTATTATATGAATTAAAAAGTCTTGTAGATTAATAAAAGAAAGAGGGTGAACGTATATGGGTAAAATTAATGTTCTTGATAAACATGTCGCAGAGCTTATTGCAGCCGGAGAGGTGGTAGAAAGACCGGCGTCGGTTATTAAAGAGCTAGTTGAGAATTCAATAGATGCAGGAGCTACTTCAATCACTATAGAAATAAAGAACGGCGGCGTTACCTTTATGCGTGTCGCCGATAACGGATCGGGAATATTAAAAGATGATATAAGAGTAGCTTTTATACGCCACGCTACAAGTAAAGTGTTTGATGAGAACGACTTAAATAATATTTCCACCTTAGGTTTTAGAGGAGAAGCGCTTGCATCGATTTCATCTGTATCTCATTTAGAGCTTATTACAAAGGTTCCAAGTGAAGATACGGGCACAAGATATGTTGTCTCAGGCGGAGAAGAGATGTCTTTTGATGAAGTCGGTTGCCCTAACGGTACGACATTTATTATAAGGGATTTATTTTATAACGTTCCTGCCCGTGCTAAATTTTTAAAGACAGATTTATCAGAGGGGAACGCTGTATCTAACGTAGTTGACAAAATAGCCCTTTCTCATCCTGAAGTATCAATAACTTATATAAAAGATTCTAAGCAAATGTTAAAAACATCCGGAGACGGCAAGCTGATGTCGGCTATTTATTCAGTATACGGTAGAGAGTTTGCGTCAGGACTTATACCGGTAGAATATACTCTAAACGGAGTTTGTGTGTCGGGGTATATCTCCAAACCTGAGTTTGCAAGACCCAATCGCAATATGCAAAACTTTTTTATTAATAATCGGTTTGTTATTTGTAAAACAGCCATGGCTGCGCTATCGGAAGCTTCAAAGGGCTCTGTGATGGTCGGAAAATTTTTATCTTGCGTTTTAAACATCGAACTGTCTTTTGAAGCTGTTGATGTTAACGTTCATCCGACAAAACTTGAAGTTCGTTTTGTCAATGAAAGGCCGATTTTTGATGCGGTATATCACGCGGTAAAAACCGCATTACTTAATAAAGACAGCAGGATACAAGCTTCATTTTCTAATAAGAAGAGCGCTGTAAATCCTTTTGAATTAGCTAAAAAAGTTTTTAGAGAAATCGATATTGATGATAAAAACAAAAACTCACAAATCCCTCAAATCAATAAAGAAAATTTTGAAAAGCAAACTGTTCAGAGAGTACGAGAAGCTCAAAGTATATCTGATACACAAAAAGACAGTAAACAAAAAAACGCAGATGAACTTTTTGCTATGCTCGATAGTGATACAAAATACAACACTAATCAGAAAACAACTCAGTATAATGATAAAAGCGTTGATTTGAATTTAAGTTTATCCGATTACAGTCAACCGGTTATATATAAATCTGATTTTGATAAAAAATCGGATCTTCCTGTTGTTAAAGCTGAAGAAAACATAGCTGAAAACAAGCAGAATAATATTGAAGAATCTCAGGAACCGCTTATAGATATTGATGAAAACTACTATCAGTTTGTAGGAGAGGCTTTTAAGACTTACATAATAATCGAAAAGAATAAAGATGAGCTTTTGATTTTGGACAAGCACGCAGCACACGAACGTATTTTATTTGAAAAACTGAAAAAAGAAAAAGGCAACGGTTATTCTCAGATGCTTCTTGAACCTATAACTGTTTTGCTGGATAAAATCGATTATAACAGCGTTATTAATAATCTTGATGTATTTAACGATACAGGATTTGAAGTTGAAGATTTCGGCGGCGGTTCAGTTATCGTTCGTTCCGCTCCGCAGTTTTTAAGCTTTGAAGATATTGAGCCTACTGTAATTGAGATGGCTTCATATCTTACAGAAAACCGAAAAGATATCAGATCTGAAAAAATGGAATGGATATATCACAATATAGCTTGTCGTGCGGCTATAAAAGCCGGCAATAAAAGCACTCAAAAGGAACTTGTTGATATAGCTAAAAGGGTTGAGAACGAAGATATCAGATATTGCCCTCACGGCAGACCTGTGTGTATAGTGATGAAAAAGCGTGAACTTGAAAAACAGTTCGGCAGGGTGTAATATGATAAAGATCAATGTTGCTGTGATTGTAGGACCTACGGCTTCAGGAAAAACAGAACTCTCAGTAAAACTTGCAAAATATTTTGACGGAGAAATTGTTTCTGCTGATTCTATGCAAATATATAAGGATATGAATATAGCTACGGCAAAGCCTACCGTTTTAGAGCAGCAGGGGATAAAACACCATCTTATGGACTTTCTTGATCCTAAAGACAGCTTTTCTGTTGCTGAGTATTGTACACTTGCTCACAAAGTTATAAAAGATATCAGTTCTAGGAATAAACTTCCCATAGTTGTCGGCGGAACAGGGCTTTATGTGGATTCGTTGCTAAATAATATCACTTTTACCGAAATCAAATCAGACGAGAAGCTCAGGGGTGATTTGTATAAGCTTTATGAGGGAAAAGGTGTGGATTATCTTCTTGCTATGATTAAAGAATTTGATCAAGAGTCATATTTAAGGCTGTCAGAGCAGAAGAACATAAAACGAATTATTAGATGTATAGAAGTTTTTGAAACTACAGGTAAAACCCAAACACAGTTAAACGAAGAGTCACACCGTTTTGAATCGCCGTATAATACTGTAAAAATAGGTCTTAAGTCTAAAGACAGAGAATTTTTGTATGATAGAATCAATCGGCGGGTTGATATGATGATTGACACGGGCTTGTTGGATGAAGCAAGAAAATTTTTATCATCAAAAACATCTGTTACATCTGTTCAAGCTATAGGATATAAGGAGTTAGCTTTGTATTTTGATGGTGTAATGCCGCTTGAAGAGTGCATAGGAAAAATAAAAATGAATACCAGAAGATATGCAAAGCGTCAGTTAACTTGGTTTTTAAGAGACGAAAGTATTATTTGGATGAATATTGATGAACTCTCAAAATACGAGATTTATAATCAAAGTATTGATTTAATAAAAAGGAATTTTTATAATGGATAAGAATAGTAAAAAGAGAACTGTTATAAAAAGAATAATTTTAACGGTTGTAATTTCACTGATACTTATATATATTGTGTTTTTGTTTATTACAACAAAATTTATCGGAAACAACAGTTATGTTACAGAAACAGTATACAGATCTCAGGCAGATGATGTTATTAAAACAACAGGTTTTGTTGTTAGAGATGAAGAATATATAGAGAAAACGCAAGACGGAATTTTGGTATACGAACTTTCCGATGGAGAAAAGGTTACAGCGGGCGGCGATGTAGCTTCTGTATACAACGATGAAAATGACGCAATTAATCAGCAAAAGCTCAATGAGATTGATGATCAGATTGCATACTTTGAAGAGCTTAATAAAAGCGCGTCTGATGTTAATGTTGGTCTTGATACTGTCAATAATCAGTTGAATGAAAAACTTATATCACTGATCCAGACTGTTAACGATCATAACTTTGAATATATAAAAAACGCAGAAGATGAGC
Organism: Ruminococcaceae bacterium UBA2719; assembly: GCA_002353935.1. Lineage (GTDB taxonomy): Bacteria > Bacillota > Clostridia > Oscillospirales > Acutalibacteraceae > Ruminococcoides. The sequence continues at coordinate 35,448 of DEKP01000019.1, forward strand.
TTATGTCTTCGATTTATCGCAAACAATATATAACAGGAGAGAACAACGACTTTAGCGATAGAATAGCCGAGCTTACCAAGCAAAAAAAGGATTTATCCGAACAAAGCGCTAAAAGGATAGATACGATAAAAACTGATTCTTCCGGATATTTTTCCTCTAAGATAGACGGCTATGAAAATTCTTTTGATATAAAAAAGCTTGATGAAATCACATATACTCAGTTATCAAAAGTACAAAAAGCTGATGTTGATGAAGATAAATATACAGGCAAGATTATAAAGGGTATAAACTGGTACATTGTTTGTCCCGTTACTGAGGATGAAGCTAATAATATTACTCACAGCAGTCCATCTGTCAGCATAAAATTGCCATATGCAACAAACGAGAATATTCCTGCTACGGTGGTGTCGATCAATCAATTTTCAAATGAAGAAAAAGCAGTTTTGGTGCTTGAATGTAAGTATATGAGCGCTGCACTGTCCGAAATCAGGAACGAATCGGTCGATATTATCATAGATACTTACGAAGGTTTCAAAATTAGCAAAAGCGCTTTGCATGACGATTATGTAACCAAGACGACTAAAGATGAAAACGGCAACAAAACTACCGAAGAGAAAAAGGTACAGGGTGTTTATGTCGTTTACGGAGAAGAACTGGTCTTTAAACAGGTCTGCATATTGTATTCAGACAACGACTATGTAATCTGTGAAGAACAGCCTGACAGCGAAGCTTTATTTAACGGAGAAACCATAGAGCTTTACGATAAAATTATAGTACAGGGAAGTGATTTATCAAATGGTAAACTCATTAAGTGACGTAGAATACAACTACAAAACTATTTGCGAAAACATTGAAAAAGCCGCTTTGAGTGTAAATAAAAATTTCAGCGATATCATATTTTTAGCGGCAACGAAAACCGTTGATGTAGAAACTATAAATTATTCAATAGATTTAGGCCTGAGATATATAGGCGAGAATAAGGTGCAGGAGCTTTTGTCAAAATATGACAGATATAATTTAGATAAATGTTCTTTGCAATTTATAGGTCATTTGCAAACTAATAAAGTTAGACAGATAGTATCAAAGGTGGATTTGATTCAGTCGGTTGATTCTGTAAAGCTTGCAAAAGAGATTTCCAAACAATCGAAATTATATAATACAGTTACTGATGTTTTGATAGAAGTGAATATCGGAAAAGAAGAAAACAAGTCCGGTGTTATGCCTGAAAATCTTTATGAACTGCTTGATGAAATCAAGGATATTGATAATATAAAGGTAAAAGGATTAATGGCTATACCGCCAATTTGTGAAAATAAACAGAAAATTTGTAAATTTTTTGATAATATGAACAATATATTTATTGACATTGACAGCAAAAATATAGATAATATATCTATGGATATACTTTCTATGGGTATGTCTGATGATTATCAAGAAGCCATAAAATGCGGAGCCAATATGGTTAGAGTAGGGTCTGCTTTGTTTGGCGCACGTAATTATAATAAGTAATAGATATTAACGGAGGAATTTATATGGCTGGTTTTGTAGATAAATTTAAACGTATGTGGGATGCACCCGACGACGAGTATGAATATAACGAATATGGATATTCTGAGGATGAGGAGCTTGACGCTCAACAGGAAACTCCCAGATCTTCAAGAAAACGCGAAGAGAAAAAATATGACGATAGAAATTATGACGATTTTGACGATATAAGCTCATTGAGAGACAATTCCCGCAGAAATAAAGTTGTTAATATCAGCGCAACAGCAAAATTACAGGTTGCATTATTTAAGCCTGAGCGTTTTGGCGAGGATACGCGCAATATTGCCGATGAACTTATAAAAACCCATACGGTTGTGTTGAATCTTGAAAACACAAACAAGGATATGGCTCGCCGTATAATCGATTTTTTAAGCGGCGTTGCATATGCAAACAGAGGAAAGATTAAAAAAGTTGCTACGAGCACATTTATAATTATCCCCAACAATGTTGATTTAACCGGAGATGATTTGCTCGACGAGCTTGAACACAGCGGAGTATATTTTTAATTTTGGCTAATATCAAATCAGACCAGGAGAATCGCATACTTCTAAATCACGCTTACGACGCTGTGAAAAAATCCGAAAACTATAAAAAACCTCAGTTTATCGGATTTCTAAATGAGCACGAATCATTGTTTTTGAAAAGTAATATTTCTAATAAACACAATGTGATTTTTTACGGCGGATATGATGGCGCTGTTCGGATGATGATGGGTGTAAATTGTGTAGAAGATGAATTTCCGATTACCCCGGTGCGTTTTGATTACAACAGCGATGTATCAAAGCTTTCCCACAGAGATTTTCTCGGCGCTTTAATGAGTTTGGGGATTAACCGCAATACTATAGGCGATATAGCAGTGTTTGATGACTTTTGTGTTGCCTTTATAAAAAATGATGTTTTAAGCTTTGTTATGTCGCAGCTTAATAAAGTTAAAAATGTCAAGGTTATACCATCTGTCTGCGATATATCAAGCTTGCAGTTTGCAGATGATTTTGATACATATAATCTTACAGTAAGTTCCTTGCGCCTGGATGTGTTTGTTGCAAGTGTTTGCAATCTTTCAAGAGATAAAGCTTCAAAACTTATAAAATCCGATATGGTAGCTATTAATCATAAAATTGAAAACAGTGTTTCCAAAAATATTGCTGAAGGCAACACTGTCACAATAAGAAAATATGGTAAATTTGTTTTTTCGGAAATAAACGGACTTTCTCAAAAGGGAAAGTACAGAATTTCCGTAAAACGTTTTAGATAGGAGTGCAAAATATGTTAACTATTGATCAAATCAAGAACATCAGCTTCCGTAAATCTGGACGAAGCGGCTATAATGCTTCAGATGTAGATGAATTTATCGATGATGTTGTTGTATCATTTGAACAGCTTCAGGCAGAAAAAGCCGAGCTTTTAAGAAAGATGGACATCTTAGCGACAAAAGTTGAACAGTATCGCACAGATGAGGAAACTGTAAGAAACGCTTTGCTTTCTTCGCAAAAAGTTGCTGATTCTACTTTGAAGGATGCTAAGAACAAGGCTACTTATATTATTAAGTCAGCTGAGAAAAAATCCCGCAGCATTCTGACAGAAGCTGAAATGGCTACAGAGCGCGAAAAAGATAAATTTGAAGCTTTGCACAGTGATACAGCAAAACTCAGAAAAGAGATAATTGATTTGTATAAAAAGCACCTTGCAATAGTTGAGGAAATGCCTACAGAAGAAGATGTAGCAAAACAACGTGCAGAGCTTGATGAAAAATATCCGTTTGAACCGGTTGATGATATTATTAATTCTGTTGATGAGGATCTTGAATCTGAAGAAGAAATAATACAAGCCAATAAAAATAAGGATGATGAAAAAAATACAGATGATACAAAACGCCGCGAAACAAAGCGTGAAGCAAAAAGCAATAAATTCGATCAGCTTAAATTCGGCGATAACTACGATGTTGAATAATTCTAATACTATGGAGTGTTTATAAATGTCTCAGGATTATAATTCCACACTAAATCTTCCAAAAACCGATTTTCCTATGCGTGCAGGGTTGCCTCAAAGCGAACCCACAACGCTTAAAAGATGGAATGATGAGAAGGTTTACGAAAAACTGATAGAAAAAAACGATGGCAAGCCGCTGTATGTTTTGCACGACGGTCCTCCTTACGCTAACGGTAACATTCATCTTGGAACCGCTTTAAACAAAGTTCTTAAAGACTTTATTGTAAGATATAAGAATATGTCAGGCTTTAAGTCTCCGTATGTGCCCGGATGGGATACACACGGATTGCCTACTGAGCTAAAGGCGAGAGCAAAAGCTGGAGTAGGTAATTCTACTACTATTTCAGACATAGAGCTTAGAAATATTTGCCGTGAGTTTGCTTTGTCATACCTTGACGATCAGAGAAATCAGTTTAGACGACTTGGCGTAATGGGAGAATGGGATAATCCGTATATAACCCTTTTACATGAATTTGAGGCCACTCAGATAGAAATTTTTTCAGAGATGGCTTGCAAAGGATATATCTATAAGGGACTAAAACCGGTATATTGGTGCTCTGAATGTAAAACAGCGTTAGCGGAGGCTGAAATCGAGTATAACGACGACCCTTGCTATTCTGTTTATGTTAAATTCCAAGTTGTTGACGATCTTGGAAAATTTAGCGACCTTAATATTGATATTAATAAATGTTATTTTGTAATATGGACTACAACTACGTGGACTTTGCCGGCGAACGTTGCAATTTGTCTCGGCCCTGATTTTGACTATGTCGTAATAAGCGCTAACGGCGAATATTACGTTATGGCTCAGGCGTTGTATGAAGATGCTATGAAAGCGGCTGAGATTGAGGAGTATAGCGTTGTTGCTACGTTTAAGGGTTCTGACCTTGAATATATCAAAACAGCTCATCCTTTTATAGACAGAACTTCTCTTGTTATTGTTGGAGATCATGTAACGTTAGAGAGCGGTACAGGTTGTGTTCATACAGCTCCCGGACATGGAGTTGAGGACTTTGAAGTTTGTAAAAACTATCCTGAGCTTGATATAGTAGTTCCGGTTGATTCAAACGGTAAACTTACAGATGAAGCAGGACAGTTTGCGGGTCTTAGCACTGATGACGCTAACAAGCCTATCGCTCAGTATTTGATTGATAACGGTTATATGCTGGCAACTAAGAAGATAGTCCACCAGTATCCGCACTGTTGGCGCTGCAAGAAGCCTGTTATATTCAGAGCAACCGATCAATGGTTCTGCTCTGTTGATGAATTTAAAGATGATGCTTGTAAGGCAATCGAAACAGTTGAGTGGATTCCGTCATGGGGCAAAGACAGAATCACTTCAATGGTTAGAGAGAGAAAAGATTGGTGTATATCCCGTCAGCGCAAATGGGGTGTGCCTATTCCGATCTTCTTCTGCAAAGATTGCGGCGAGCCTTATATAGATAAGTCTGCGATGCAGGCTGTTGCCGATCTTTTCAGAGAAAAGGGCAGCAACGCATGGTTTGAGCTGTCCGCCGAAGAGATTTTACCTTCCGGTACAACCTGCAAAAAATGCGGCGGAACTTCCTTTGAAAAAGAAAAAGATATTATGGACGTTTGGTTTGACAGCGGATCTAGCCATGCGGCGGTTTTAAAAGCCAGAGACTATCTGCATTGGCCGGCTGATCTGTACCTTGAGGGAGCAGATCAGTACAGAGGTTGGTTCCAGTCGTCACTTCTTACATCCGTTGCAACATCAGGTCAGGCTCCGTATAAAACTGTTCTTACCCATGGCTGGGTTGTAGACGGACAAGGCAGAAAAATGAGCAAGTCTCTTGGTAATGGTATTGAACCGCAAGAAATTGTTGATCAATATGGTGCAGATGTGTTAAGACTTTGGGTTGCTTCATCCGATTATCATGTTGATATAAGAATTTCAAAAGATATTTTGAAACAGCTTTCCGAAGCGTACAGAAAAATACGTAACACAGCAAGATATATCCTGGGTAATTTATTTGATTTTGATCCTGATAAAGATCAAGTATCTTTTGATAAGCTTTTGCCTATAGATAAATGGGCGCTTGTTAAGCTCAACGCTTTGATGGATAAAGTAAAGACAGGGTATGATGCATTTGAGTTTCATCAGGTATATCATGCTATACACAATTTCTGCGTAGTTGATATGTCAAACTTCTATCTTGATGTACTCAAAGACAGATTGTATATAGAAAAATCAGACGGTGTAAAACGCAGAGCTGCACAGACAGCTATGTATATCATTCTTGACGCACTCACACGAATGATAGCGCCTATTCTTGCGTATACTTCTGATGAAATTTGGCGTTTTATGCCGCATGCTTCAGACGCTGATGCTGAGAATGTTATGTTTAACGATATGCCTTGTAAGGTTGATATACAATACGATAACGACTTTATCGCAAACTGGGATAAAATCCATGAACTAAGAGATACGGTAAAGAAGAGTTTGGAAGTTTTAATAAAGGATAAAACTATAAAATCTTCGCTCGAAGCGGCAGTAACACTCAAATGCTGCGGCGATGAATTTGATTTTGTCATTTCAGTTAAAGATGAGCTTGCTACAGCGTTTATTGTATCTGATGTAGAAATTGAAAATACGGATGTTGATGAACTTGTTGTCAGCGTTGAAAAGGCAAAAGGCGGCAAATGTGAACGCTGCTGGTCTCACAGTGAAACTGTAGGAAAAGATGAGACTCATCCAACACTTTGTGCTCGCTGTGCCGAGATTTTGAAATAATTATTTGCGGTGTATCTGCTTTGATACACCGCATTGTATTAGTATTGATAATATAATTAATGATTAATACGAATTAGATTAGATTTAATTATATTGGCTGGTTTTGATTTAAGATCATGAAAATATGGGGTGATCCTTTGATTGTAATATATATATGCATTATTCTTTTATCCGTTTTTTTGGATCAGCTGTTTAAATATTTAGCAGTTATAAATTTGCAGCCTGTAGGAAAGATTACGGCTATCCCATATGTCCTTGATTTTGTGTATGTAGAGAATAAGGGCATAGCGTTTGGAATGTTTAAGGATTCCAGGCTTTTATTTATTATAACTACGTTGATAGTAATTGTTATATTTACTGTGTTATTGGTAAAATCTTGGAGAAAAAGCAAGCTTTTTTCACTCTCTGCTGCACTTATAATAGGTGGAGGAATAGGTAATTTAATAGACCGTATAAGACTTTCATATGTAATAGATTATCTGCAGCTTTCTTTTTTCGGTCCTGTTTGTAATTTTGCAGACTACTGTATAACGGCAGGAACAATTATGCTTATTGTTTATTTATTGTTCTTTTCAAATATGGATAAAAAGAAAAAGGAACTGAGATGAATACGTTAGTTTTTTTAGCTTCTGAGGATGATTCAAACAAGAGAATAGATAGCTTTTTGAGTGAAAAGATTGACAATATTTCCCGAAGCTCTATATCAAAGTACATAGCGAATGAAAATGTCACAGTGAACGATAAAGCAGTCTCCAAGAGCTATAGACTTGTTGAGGGTGATAAGGTTATAGTTAATATCGAAGAGCCTAAGCCGCTCGATATTGTTGCCGAGAATATTCCTCTTGATATTGTTTTTGAGGATAATGATATATTGGTCGTAAATAAGCCAAAGGGTATGGTAGTTCATCCTGCTGCAGGAAATTATGAACATACCTTGGTAAATGCTTTGATGCATCATTGTAAAGACTCTTTGTCGGGAATAAACGGAGTTTTGCGCCCGGGGATCGTTCATAGAATTGATAAGAATACCAGCGGACTTTTAGTTATAGCTAAAAACGATATAGCTCATAATAGATTAGCTCAGCAAATAAAGGATCATTCATTTACGCGCGAGTACAAAGCTATATCTTACGGAAATTTAAAGACGGAAAGCGGTACAATCAACGCTCCTATAGGTAGGCATAAAACAGACAGAAAGCGTATGTGCGTAACTGAAAAAAATTCAAAGTCCGCTATTACTCATTATTATGTTTTGCAACATTTAAAAGGCTTTGATTATATAAAGTGTGTGTTAGAAACCGGCAGAACCCATCAGATACGAGTACACATGGCTTATATAGGTCATCCGTTGGCGGGTGATGATGTATACGGACCTAAAAGGGTGATTACCGAACTTGAGGGACAGTGTCTGCATGCTTACAAACTGGGCTTTATTCATCCTATATCAGGGGGTTATCTTGAATTCACAGCTGAAGTGCCGACTACGTTTAAATTGTTTTTAGATAAACTTAATAAGATAAGCGAATAAAAACTTTGTTTTTATGTAATTGCAAGTAATAGGGTAAGAGTAATTTTTCGTTTTTTATTCAAAGGCAACACCGCATAATTTGGATTTGTTCATCGAATTATGCGGTGTTGCCTTAAGAAATTTATGAAGCTTATATTAACTTTTAACAAAACACTTGTTGCTATAATTCTTTTGTGATAATATAAAGGTACTTCGTAAATATCGAGCCAATTGATGTGCTTCAAATTAGATTGTAAAGGGAGGATATTGTGAAACTTAATGATAAAATAAATGAAGAAATATTCTCTGAAAACGAAAATAAAAGCGAAGTTATAGTTTTAAATAAAGATCCCGTTTGGTCTTTTGTTTACGGTTGGATTGGTCCTTTGCTGTTACATGGATTTATTTGTGTTGTTTTATTGTTTACTTTTGTATCTAGAACGATAGATGTTAACGGAACATCAATGGAGCCTACTTTGATAAATACAGACTGGGTTATTGTAACTAATATGTTTTATACGCCCAAAGTCGGAGATATAGTTATAATCGGCCCCGGAGAAGGACACGAAGAACCGCTTGTTAAGCGTGTGATAGCTACAGAAGGACAAACTCTGAAAATCGATTTTGAAAATGGCGAAATTTATGTGGATGGAGTTTTGCTTAACGAAGATTACATTCAGGGTCAAACGATAGAGGGGGATGCTGTTATACCCGAAATTATTCCTGAAGGTAAGGTTTTTGTTTTAGGTGATAACCGAACTGTATCTCTTGACAGTCGTTATCAGAAAGTTGGTTTAATAGA
>DEKP01000045.1 GCA_002353935.1 Ruminococcaceae bacterium UBA2719
CGACGAGCTACCAACTGCTCTACCCCGCGTTATTTCTTTTATATATTATCACCTTTTTATGGCTTTGTCAATAGCAAAAAATGTCGACACTTAAATTCTTTTTTTATTATTTATTTCTAACAAAAATTACTGGTTTTTATATAAAATATACATACACTTTGATTGACTGCCGCTATATTGTGTGATAAAATTAATGCATATTTATATATCTAAAAATTAACTATAGGAGAAGTCTTTGTCGGAAAAAATTATTATTAACGGCTTGGTGCTTGCTGCCGGGATGTCAAGCAGAATGGGTGATTTCAAACCTCTTTTGCCGTTAAACGGAAAAACTTTGATAGAAAATACGATAGATAGTTTAATAGACGGCGGCGCAGATAAAGTTTTGGTTGTTATAGGTTACAGAGACGATGAAATAAAGGAACTTTTGCAAAGAAAATATAACGATAAAATTATATTTGCGAAAAACGAAGAATATGAAAAAACCGATATGTTTTTCTCTTTTAAAGTTGGTATAAAGGCTATGCCTTTTTGTAATGCTTTTTTTCTTTTGCCGGGAGATATGCCCCTTGTATCGGCTGGTACATTCAAAAAATTATCATATTATAGACAAATATTAAAAAAAGAACAAAAGAGAGTTATCTTTCCTGTCTTAAAAGGAAAAAGAAAGCATCCGGTTTTAATAGATTTTGATTTAATAAACGATATTTTAGAATTTAAAGGGGATGAAGGGTTAAAGGGCTTTTTTGAGTCTAACCCTGATATTATATACGATATAAATGTAGATGATAAAGGAATAGATATAGATTTTGATACGCCAAGTGATTATAAAAAATTTAAGGATCAGTAATAAATTGGGAGGGAATGTTCATGGATAATATAAGCAAGTCTGTCAGAAAAAAGGACCATGAACCTAAAATTTCCGGAGAAAGCATATATGTAGGCGATTATCAGTGTGCTAAAGACGGCAGTGCGATTTTAACGGGTAAAATACTCCATTCAAAAATTGCCAGAGCAAGGGTATTGTCGGTAGAAGTACCGGACTTGCCAAAGGGATATTTTTATGTAAATGCGGCTGATGTTCCCGGCGAAAATAAAGTTAATATTGTACTTGATGATACTCCGGTATATTGCAAAGATACTGTGGAGTATATAGGTGAACCTATCGGTATGGTAGTAGGACCCGACAAAGAAGAAGTCGAGCGTATTTTGTCTCAAATAAAAGTAGAATTCGAAGAATTAGAACCTCAGCTTGATGTCAGAAGTTCTCAAAAGGTCTTTTTCGATTATGAATTTAGTCACGGAGATATAGAAAAAGCGTTTAAAGAAGCCGATAAAATTTATGAAGAAGAATTTGAAACCGGCTATCAGGAACAGGCTTATATTGAACCTCAGGGGATGATGGCTGAGCCTGAAAAAGACGGCAAAATGTATGTTCACGGCTCTATGCAGTGCGCCTATTATGTTCACGGCGCTATAATGCGAGTGTTAGGCTGTAAGCCGGATGAAATTCACGTGTTCCAAGACGTTACCGGAGGAGGCTTTGGAGGAAAAGAAGCATTTCCATCTGTTTTAGGCTCTCAGGTAGCGGTGGCGGCTTACAAAGCCAAAGCTCCGGTGCGGTGTGTATTTGACAGACGGGAGGATATGGAATATACCTCTAAACGTCATCCGTCAATATGCAGATATAAGGCAGCGATCAAAAATGGAAAAGTTACCGCTTTGGACTGTGATATTGTTTTTAATGCAGGAGCATATAGTACATTGTCTGCGGTAGTTTTGCAGCGCGGTATCATTGCGGCGCCCGGAGTTTATAATATCCCGAACATCCATGTTCATGGAAAAGCTGTAAAAACAAATACTTCTCCATGCGGCGCTTATAGAGGATTTGGCGCACCCCAGACCTTCTTTGCTATTGAAATGATGATGGATCATATCGCACAGGATTTGGGTGTTGATACGCTGGAATTTAAAGAAGCTCATTTGGTCAAACAAGGCGATATGACGTCTACCTGCGGAAAGTATCATTTTCCTGTTCCGCTTCCTGATATGATAAACGAGATTGATAAAGTATGTGACTTTAGAAGAAAGCACAAAGAATACGCTGCCCCTCAGTCCGGTAGATATCGCAAAGGAATAGGGATGTCTCTGGTGTTTCACGGAGCAGGTTTTACCGGAAGCGGCGAGCGTGATATCATCAAAGCGGTTGCAAAACTTAGAAAATACAAGGACGGCAGTGTAGAGATTTTAGCGTCTAACGGAGAAATCGGTCAGGGTGTCCGCACAACATTCCCAAAAATTGTTGCCAATGAATTAAATTTACCGTTTGATAAAGTTTATTATAATCATCCTGATACCGAGCGTGTGCCGGATTCGGGCCCTACTGTAGCTTCAAGGAGTTTGATGATAGTCGGTGAGCTGCTCAGAAGAGCGGCAATTAAGCTTAGAAGCGTATGGATAGACGGAAAAGAACAAGAAGTCGAGGAACATTTTAAAGAGCCTGATTTTATGATACCTTTTTATATCGACAAGTTTCAAGGTGACGCTTATCCTACGTATGCCTGGTCTGTTAACGCAATCGAGGTGGAGCTCGATACTCTAACCGGAGTTTCAAAAATTTTGGGAGCTTACGGATCGTTTGATGTAGGAACTCCGATTGACTATAACATTGTATTAGGACAGATGGAAGGCGGCTTTTTGCAGGGAATAGGATATTCTTCTATTGAAAAGATGGATTATGACAGCAAAGGTAGAATTAGAAATAATTCATTTACCGATTACCTTGTGCCGACGACAAAAGACGTGCCGAATATGGTTGCTATGCTGCACGTGGAAAAATATCCTAATGGACCTTACGGAGCAAAAGGAGCAGGAGAACTTCCGCTTGTAGGTGCGCCGGGTGCTTATGTTGAAGCTGTGGAACAGGCGTTGGGCGGAGCAAAAATTCATCCGCTTTCACATGTGCCGTTTACACCTGATGACACGATTGCTCAATTGAACAGGCACAGGGAGGAGATATAGTGTACGCGATTAAATTTATATTAAACGGCGAACAAACTGAATATACCGGTAACGCAGGCGACAGGCTTTTGGATGTATTAAGAGACACCTATTCTTTAAAAAGTGTAAAGTGCGGCTGCAAAGAAGGCGAATGCGGCGCATGTGCGGTGCTCATTGATAACACGCTTATAAATTCCTGCTGTGTTGCTATGGGAGCTGTAGATGAAAAAAGTATAGTAACTATGGAAGGGTTTAAGAAAACTCCCCAGTTTAAGGTTTTGTCAGACGCTATGGCGGACTTTTCTGCGGTACAATGCGGCTTTTGTATCCCGGGAATGATTTTGGCATCACATGCTACTTTACTTTTAAATCCACATCCGAGTGAAGATGAAATCAGAGAAGGCTTGTCCGGCAATATCTGCCGTTGTACAGGCTATAACGCAATTGTAAAAGCGGTAAAAAAAGCAAGCGAAGAGGGTGACGGACTATGGTAGGAGGTTATGCTCCCGCTACGCTTGAAAAAGCTCTTAGAATTCGAGCAGAAGAGACGGTTGTTCCTTATGCCGGAGGAACCGATCTTATGGTACAAAACAGAAAGAATGTTGAATATCTTTTCTTAAATAAAATTGCTGAGCTAAAACAGATAAAGGTTGATAAGGATTATATTCACATAGGTGCTTTGGTAACTTTTACTCAGGCGATTAATGATGATAAAGTTCCGCAGATCATGAAAGACGCTATATCAAAAATCGCTGCTCCTGCTATTCGAAACGCAGGTACCTTTGGAGGAAATTTAGGCAACGGTTCCGATAAAGCCGATTCTGTGCTGATAGAATTTGCAGTTGACGCTAAGGTTAGACTTATGTCCTTAAAAGGTGAGCGCATAGTTAATGTAGAAGACTTTTGCATTACAAGAAGAAAGATAGATTTAAAGGATGACGAGCTTATAGTTGAAGTACTGCTTCCGAATAAACCTTATAAAAATTATATATATCAAAAAGTCGGCGGAAGAAATTCTCTTGCGATATCTCACGTAGCGTTTGCAGGACTTTTTGAAGAAAAGGATGGAAAAATTCAGGAATTTTCAGCAGCTTTTATCGCCGATGCGGGAAGATTTTTACGCTTTAAAGATATTGAACAAACTCTGATTGGAAAATCAAAGAAAGAAGCCAAAAATTTAAAAGATAAAGTTATAAAAGCCTACAGCGATAAAATTGTACTTACAGCGGGACGAGTAAGCGCCGAATACAGAAAGACCGTCAGCCTTAACCTGCTCAGAGATTTTTTGACCTGGTTCGGTGTATAAATAAAGGTTTCTCAAAGGAGAAAAGCAATGTATGTTGTAAATATAAACGGCAAGGAATATGAATCTGCGCATGATAAAAAGCTGTTAAGCTTTTTGCGCGATGATTTGCATTTAACAGCGACTAAAGATGGCTGCAGCGAGGGAGTTTGCGGTACATGTACGGTGCTTGTTGACGGGCAAAAAAAGCGTGCGTGCGTATTAAATCTCAGCAAATTAGAGGGCAAACGTGTGCTTACTGTTGAAGGTATAGACAGCGAAGAAATGAAGGTGTACGAGCATTGTTTTGCTTTAGCAGGAGCGGTGCAGTGCGGATTTTGTATTCCCGGTATGGTGATATCGGCAAAGAGTCTGTTAGACGTCAATCTAAGCCCAACCAGGCAAGAAGTAAAAAAAGCTATAAAGGGAAATCTTTGCCGCTGCACAGGATATAAAAAAATCGAGGACGCCATCTTGATGGCGGCTGAGTTTTTCAGAGAACATAAAGAGATTCCCTGCGCGCCAAAAAGCCTGCATATGAACGAACACGCAAAGAGAATAGATGTTTGTGAAAAGGTGAACGGTACAGGGATTTTTACCGACGATATTTATCTTGATGGTATGTTGTACGCAAAGTGTCTTTATTCTAAATATCCGCGCGCTAAAATTAATAAAATTGATGTAAGCAAAGCTATTCTCCACCCGGACTGTGTTGAGATTTTGACAAAGGACGACGTTTTTTGCAATAAAATCGGACATATCAAGCAAGACTGGGACGTTATGCTTTCAGAAGGCGATATCACAAAATATGTGGGCAATGTTTTGGCAGTTATAGCGTCGACAAAAAAAGATAAGCTTGAGGAAATATGCGATTTAATAGAAGTCGACTATACCGAACTCAAACCGCTGACTTCACCGTTCGAAGCGCTCAAGGGAGACGCGCCGCTGATTCATGAGGACGGCAACGTAATGAGCAGAGCAAACCTTGTCCGAGGCAACGCAGATGAAGCTATTAGAAACTCTAAATATGTAGTAACCAGAAAATATAAAACTTCATGGCAGGAGCATGGATTTATGGAGCCGGAGTGCTGTGTGGCGCTTCCTGAAGGCGATGACGGACTTTTGATTTATACGACAAGCCAAAGTGTTTATGATGTGCAAAGAGAATGCAGCAAATGCTTGGGTCTGCCACCAGAAAAAGTTCATGTTCATGCTCCTCTTGTCGGCGGAGGGTTTGGCGGTAAAGAGGATATGAGCGTTCAGCCTTATGCGGCACTCATGGCATGGATAACCAAACGTCCGGTGAAACTCAAATACAGCCGTCAGGAGTCTCTCAACTATCATGTTAAACGTCATCCTATGGAGATGGAGTTTACTACCGCCTGTGATGAAAACGGCAAATTAACCGCAATGAAGGGTATTATTATAGCCGATACCGGAGCTTACGCTTCGTTGGGCGGTCCTGTTTTGCACCGTGCGTGTACTCACGCAGCAGGCCCGTATAATTATCAAAATATTGATATATTCGGAATGTCTGTTTATACAAATAACGTAGTATCGGGAGCGTACAGAGGCTTTGGAGTAACACAAAGCTGCTTTGCAACGGAGATGAATATTAATTTGTTATCCCAGATGGTTGGTATTGATCCGTGGGAATTTCGCAAAAGAAATGCGATAAAACCCGGCGATATACTGCCAAACGGTCAAACAGCTGATCCAAACACCAACATGGAGGCTTGCCTTGACGCTGTAAAAGATGTGTACTATTCTAATAAATATGCCGGTATAGCCTGCGGATTTAAAAATTCGGGAACAGGCATGGGCAAAAAAGATATCGGCAGAGTGCTCTTGTCTGTTGAAAACGGAAAAATTCACATTCGTACCTCTGCCTCTTGCATGGGACAGGGGATAGGTCAGATGGTGCTGACCGAAATTTGTCATGTCAGCGGCTTGGATCCCGCGTTGTTTATATTTGAAAACGCAGATACAATCCGCACACCGGATGCCGGCACATCAACGGCTTCACGCCAGACGGTGATGACAGGCGAGGCGGCGCGCAGAGTCGGGGAAAAGCTGAAAACAGCTTTGATAGGAAAAAGCTTGGACGAACTGGAAGGACAAGAATTTTTTGCAGAATTCTCGGCAAAAACCGATCCCCTCGGAGCGATAAAAGAAAACCCCGTCAGCCATATATCCTACTCTTACGGAGCACAGGTAATTATACTAAACGACGAAGGAAAAATCACAAAAGCGGTTTCTGCATTTGACGTAGGAACTCCTGTTAATATTCAGTCTGTTGAAGGACAGATTGAAGGCGGAATGGTTATGGGGATCGGTTACGGCGTCACCGAAGAATTTAAATGCATAGACGGCTATCCGAAAAGTAAATTCGGCACCATAGGTTTTATGCGTGCAGACGAAGCGCCTGAGCTTGAGGTTATATTGTGTGAGCCGGATCAAAAGGATAAGCTGAAATTTTCACTGGGAGCCAAAGGCTGCGGTGAGTTGTGTATGATTCCTACAGCACCGGCCTGTGCCCACGCTTATTTGCGTTATGACTCAAAATTCAGACAGTCACTGCCGCTTGAGGATACGCCCTACAGAAAAAAGAAATAAATATTTATTTAATCGACAGACTGTATAAAATAAGAAAGCTCTCTGAATTTTCAGAGAGCTTTTTAGTATGCTGTATTCACTAAAACTGCTTATTATATTTTGATCCGAGTTTTACCCGGCAAATTTTTAACACTAATATACTGTTGTGCAAAACAAAGCAAAGAATATGTAAATATTGCTTTTTTTCTTGTTTATGCTATAATAAGTTTAAATTGTTTTTTGAATTATTTTTGAGGAGAGTAAATTATGTGTGAGAAAAAGCCTTATTATATCACCACTGCTATTGCCTACACCTCGCGCAAGCCTCATATAGGCAACAGCTATGAAATTGTTTTGACTGACGCTATAGCTAGGTACAAGCGAATGCTAGGTTATGACGTTTTTTTTCAGACCGGTACTGACGAGCACGGGCAGAAGATAGAGATGTACGCCCGTTCTGAGGGCTGTACTCCAAAGGAGTACGTTGACAAGGTTGCCGGAGAGATTCGCTCTATCTGTGATGTTTTGAATACCTCTTACGACTATTTTATCCGCACCACAGATAAAAAACACGAGCGCGTTGTTCAAAAGATTTTCAAAAAGCTTTATGAACAGGGTGATATATATAAGGGAAGCTACGAGGGACTTTATTGCACACCCTGCGAGAGCTTTTGGACAGAGGCACAGCTTGTAGACGGCAAGTGCCCCGACTGCGGCAGAGAGGTTATGCCTGCCAAGGAAGAAGCTTACTTTTTAAAGCTTTCCAAATATCAAAAGCAGCTTGAAGAATATATAGAGACTCACCCGGATTTTATTTATCCCGAAAGCCGCAAAAAGGAAATGCTCAACAATTTTATCAAGCCTGGTTTACAGGATCTGTGCGTATCTCGCACAAGCTTTAAATGGGGTATTCCGGTTGATTTTGATGATAAACATGTTGTATATGTTTGGATTGACGCTTTATCTAACTATATTACCTCTCTCGGTTATGATCCTGACGGAAGCTCAGAAATGTATAAAAAGTACTGGCCTGCCGACGCGCATATAATAGGCAAGGATATCGTTAGATTCCACACCATATATTGGCCTATTATGCTGATGGCTCTGGGTGAGCCTTTACCTAAGCAGGTTTACGGACATCCGTGGTTGCTGTTTGGAGAGGATAAAATGAGCAAGAGCCGCGGTAACGTTATATATGCAGACGAGTTGGTTAAGCTTATCGGAGTAGACGCCGTTAGATATTATTTGCTCAGCGAAATGCCATTTTCAAACGACGGATCTATCACCTATGATACAATTATCGAAAGATTTAACGCAGACCTAGCAAATACTCTTGGCAACCTTGTTAACCGTACTATTGCGATGAACAATAAGTATTTTGACGGCGTTGTGCAGGAGCCCGTCGCAAAAGAGCCTATAGACGAAGAGCTCAAGCAGTTTTGCCTTGATACAGTTAAAAAGGTTGATGACTGCATTAACGCATTTCATATAAGCGACTCGGTTGAAGCAGTTATAAATCTTGCAAAGCGATGTAATAAATATATTGATGAAACTATTCAATGTAAAATAAGAGAATTAGAAAATAAGGCATATAAATCTCCAGTTATAAATATAGATTCAGATATTGACGATGATGATACAAAATCAAATAAGATGCGAAAATTAAGCAAAGATAGACATTCAGATATAAAAAACGAAATTAAAAGATTAATGTCAAGTAAAAATTTACTCGAGACAAAGTTCAAATTAAATTTAGAAGATGAAGATTCGAAAGAAGAAGAAGGCAAAAAAAATAATATTAAAAAAATGAAATTAAANNTAATAAATATATTGATGAAACTGCCCCTTGGATTCTGGCTAAGGACGAAGCGAACACAAAAAGACTTGGCACTGTTTTATACAATCTTCTAGAAGGCATCCGCTATATCTCTGTATTGATTGAACCATTCATGCCTGATACCAACAAGGCCATTCTTGCACAGCTTAATTGTGAAAATGCTGATTACAGTAGCCTTGCTTGTTTTGGATCAACCAAGCCCGGCACGCTTTTGGGCAAAGAAAAGCCGCTGTTTGTACGCATAGACTCTAACAAATTCTTTGAACAGGTCAAAGCGATGAAGGCAGATAACGCTGAGAAAAGCATTGAGGAAATCACGGAGAAAATTCCCGAAATCGACATAGATACCTTTGCAAAGTGCGACATCCGCGTTGGAGAAGTCAGGGCTTGCGAAAAGATCAAAAAGTCTAAAAAATTGCTAAAATTTACGATTTTTGACGGATCTGCCGAACGTACAATTGTCAGCGGTATCGCCATGTATTATCAGCCGGAGGAGCTGATAGGCAAAAAGCTTCTTTTTGTTTCAAACCTCAAGCCGGTTAAGCTTTGCGGAGTAGAGAGCTGCGGTATGATTCTTTCTGCTGAGTCGGGAGATACCATTCGCGTAATTGAAGTAAATGATGATATTTTACCGGGTAGCTCAGTGCATTAAATTATAAACTTAGGCGGGAGCTTTTCCCGCCGCTTTTATTTATAAAGGATGCAGCGGCGAACTGACTGTGTGCTGTTTTAACTAATATAAAAAAGAGCTATTTAGTTCTAGTTGTTGATGAAAGATAAAAACTAGACTTATATAGAATAGATTGTGTGTAGTGTTATGCTGCTAAAGGAAAGTTATTATGAATTATAAAAATATTTTTGACGCTCATGCGCATTATGATGACAAGTGGTTTGACGACGATAGAGAAGAAGTTATAGTATCGTTAAAACAAAACGGAGTATCGTATGTTGTCAACGCTTCAGTTGACATCGAAACGGCAAAAATTTCGCTTGAATATGCTGAAAAATATGATTTTTTCTATTCTACGGTCGGCGTTCATCCTGAAAATTTGGATGGTTTAGAAAGTGACTATTTATCACAGATCAAAACGCTGATGCAACATGAAAAAGCAGTGGCAATAGGCGAGATCGGTCTTGATTATCACTGGGATATAGAAAAAGCATTGCAGCAAAAAGTGTTTGAAGAACAATTAAAGCTTTCAAAAGAACTGGACGTTCCTGTTGTTATTCATGACAGGGAGGCTCATAATGACACCTTAATGCTTTTAAAAAAATATCAGCCCAAAGGTTTGATGCACTGTTTTTCGGGCTCAACCCAAATGCTTAAAGAAGTTTTAAAAATCGGCATGAGCATATCTTTGGGCGGTACGGTAACCTTCAAAAATGCGAGGGTTCCTGTAGAAGTGGCAAAAGCGGTGCCGCTAGACAGACTTTTGCTGGAGACTGACTCACCGTATCTGTCGCCTGTGCCAAACCGAGGCAAAAGAAATGATTCCAGAAATATTATTTATATAGCTGAAAAAATCGCCTCCGTGCGAGGAATATCAACACAAGAGCTTTTAGATATTACCTATAACAATGCAAAAAGCTTGTATAATATAAAATAAATTTTTATATATTAAAAAGCAAAATCTGCGCTGTAGCGTGGATTTTGCTTTTTTAGGAAACATTGCAATAATTTTGTTGTTTAAATTGGTGTTAAAAGTTTGTTGAAATGAATGATCTGCTTTTAAAATTATAGATTAATATCCAACTCAACAGGGCAGTGGTCAGAACCGAAAATGTCGGTGTGGATTTTAGCGTCTTGAATTTTTTCTCTCAATCGATCTGATACGATAAAATAGTCGATACGCCAGCCTGCGTTGTTAGCTCTTGCGTTAAAGCGATATGACCACCAAGAATAAATGCTTGTTTTGTCAGGATACAGATATCTAAAGGTATCGGTAAAGCCCTGTGATAAGACCTTTGAGATTTTTCCTCTTTCCTGATCGGTAAAGCCTGCATTTTTATGATTTGACTTGGGGTTTTTTAGATCGATTTCGTTGTGAGCAACATTGAGATCGCCGCAGTATATAACAGGCTTTTTCTCATCTAATTTTTTGATGTATGCAAGAAAATCATCTTCCCATTTCATTCTGTAGTCAAGGCGCTGCAGCTCATTTTGAGAGTTAGGCGTGTATACAGTGATGAAGAAATAGTCTTTGAATTCAAGCGTTATAACTCTGCCTTCTTTGTCGTGTTCTTCTATACCGATACCATAGGTAACGGACAGGGGCATTTGCTTTGTATAAATAGCGGTACCGGAATACCCCTTTTTTTCTGCATAGTTAAAATATGAGGTATAGCCTTCAAATTCCAGGTCTATCTGACCCGCTTGAAGTTTTGTTTCCTGAAGACAGAATATATCCGCGTCGAGCTCTTTAAAAATATCTTTAAATCCTTTGCCTACGATCGCGCGCAGACCGTTTACGTTCCATGATATAAATTTCATTTTTTATCCTTTCGTTTTTTGAGATGAGTAATGAATAAATCGCTCGTGTAAATTAAGCTGTCGGTTTTCAGTTAACTTCCCAAAATCAGTTTTTCAGTTCTTTGAGGACATCCACAAGTTTTTCAAAGTGCATACTGTGGCTGGCTTTTACCAGTACAGTGTCTTTGGGCTTTATATATTTAATTATCTTGTTACTGGCGTCTTCGACAGTTTCAAAATATATACTGCCGTCAAAATTTTCTGCCATAGCCTTTGATAAGCTGCCGACGGCTATCAAAACATCTATGCCGCAGTCAAAAATATATTTTCCGACTTCGGCGTGCATAGAGATTTCGTTTTCTCCCAGTTCTTTCATATCTCCTATTACAGCGACGGTACGGGAATCAAATTTTTTAAGAGTGTTTATACCCGCCCTGACGGAATTTGGGTTAGCGTTATAGCAGTCGTCTATTATGGTGATATATCCCGTGTCAATTACTCGGCTGCGAGAGCCAACGTTAGTAAAGTTTTCGATTCCGTGTTTTATCTGCTCGTTGGAAAGTTTGAAGTCTTTTGCAATTGCCATTGCGCACAGAGCATTTTGTACCATGTGAACGCCGAGGGCGGGGATCGTTACATCTATTCGATCGTTTTTATGACACAAAGTACATTCTACACCCGAGGTTAAAGTGTCTTTTATATTTTTTGCATAGTAATCATTATGAGCGTTTATACCATAAAAGCACGGAACAATACCGTTTACGTCTTTTATTTCAAACAGCTTTTCATCGTCGCCGTTAAGATAGATTTTGCCGCCTTTTTTGATGTAGTCAAACATTTCGGTTTTCGCTTTTCTGACGCCGTTTAGGTCTTTGAGATTTTCAAGGTGACAGTAGCCTATATTGGTGATAACGCAAATGTCAGGCTGCACCATATCCGAAAGCCTGCTCATTTCTAAAAAGTCCGAAATGCCCATTTCTATAACAGCAATTTCATGCTCTTCTTCAAGCCCGAAGAGAGTGAGCGGAACTCCCAGTTCATTATTAAAATTTTTTGCGGTTTTATGTACGTTGAATTTTTGACTCAGCACCGAGCTGATCATTTCTTTAGTAGAAGTCTTGCCGACGCTTCCGGTTATACCGATAAACGGGATATTAAAAAGCGAACGGTAGTATTTTGCGATTTTTTTAAGAGCTACAAGAGTAGAGTCGACTAATATATAATTTATATCTGTTTTAGGCTCTTTTTCGCATAATACGCAAACAGCGCCTTTTTCTTTTGTCTGTTCAATAAAGTCGTGACCGTCTGCTTTTTCACCTTTAATAGCGGCAAAAAGTGAGTTTTTGTCAACCTGTCTGCTGTCTGTAACGATATTGCTGATAAATGCATCTTTGTTGCCGTGAAGATTTCCTTCGCACGCAGACGCGATATCCGATAATTTCAGTGGTTTCATATTTACCTCTAATTAATATTTTTCGAGTGAAAGCTCAATGATTTTTTCACATAAGGAGGGATAATCTATCCCTGTTGCAGCAGCCTCCTGAGGTAAAAGCGACATAGGTGTCATGCCGGGCAGGGTGTTTGCTTCAAGACAGTAAAAATTGTTGTCATCGTCAAGCAAAAAGTCAATTCTCGCGTATGCTTTGAGCCCTAATACTCTATAGGCGTGTTCTGCTTCTTTTTGCATTTTTTGAGCTATATCTTCATCTAAATCGGCGGGACAGATCTCATCGGTCAATCCCGATTGATATTTGTTTTTGTAGTCGTAAAAACCTGCTTTTGGTATAATCTCGATAATAGGCAGAGCTTTTCCGTCTAAAAGTCCGATTGAGAATTCACGACCATTTATGTACTGCTCTATAAGGACCTTATCTTCATATGAAAAGGCGTTGTTGACAGCTTTCATAAACTCGTCTTTTGTTTGTACAATTTCTACTCCTACAGATGATCCGCCGCTGCATATTTTGACGACGCAGGGAAAGGAAGACCATTTTTCTATCTTACCGTTTTGCAAGTCTTCCGCTTTAAAAAGCTCGCTTTTGGGGGTAGGAACTTTGTTGTATACAAAGAGGCTTTTTGAAATAGCTTTATCCATGCTGACAGCTGATCCTAAATACGGAGAACCTGTATATTTGATGCCCATCAAATCAAATGTTGCTTGAATCTGGCCGTTTTCTCCTTCGCCGCCGTGGAGGGCTAGGTAGCATATATCCGCTTTTTTGCATATGTCAATGACATGGTCGCCAAAATAAGAATTAGATTTGTTCTTTCTTTGGCTTTTTATTTTTTCTATGTCAGGTACCGTTTCGCTGAGCACAGCTGATTTGCTAAAATCGTATTGATTTTCAAAAAGGCTGCCTATATCCGAAAGCGGTTCCTCATAACCCATAAAAACGTCTATTAAAACTACTTTGTGACCCTTTTCTCTAAGAGCAGACGCAACCTTTGAGCCGGATGTGATAGACACGTCTCTCTCATGGCTGAGACCTCCTGCAAGTACAACAATTTTCATGATATATCCCTCTTTATTCTCCGATGATTTTTATTAATATATGTTTATCGCGTTTGCCGTCGAGTTCGTAGTAAAAAATCTGTTCCCATGTTCCAAAGTCGAGTTTTCCCTGAGTTATTGCGCACACAACTTCGCGCCCCATTATAGTTCTTTTCAGATGAGCGTCTGCGTTATCTTCAAAGCCGTTGTGGTGATATTGGCTATACGGTTTTTCGGGAGCGAGCTTTTCGAGCCAGTTTTCATAGTCACTGTGCAGGCCGCTTTCGTCATCGTTGATAAAAACCGAGGCGGTAATGTTCATAGCGTTGACCAAAACAAGGCCTTCTTTTATACCACTTTCGTCAATTGCGTTTTGAACGCTTTCGGTAATTCTTACTATCTGCCTTCTTTTTGGTACATTTACCCACAATTCTTTTCTAAAACTTTTCAAATGAATACCTCCAAAACTCATTTTTCGGCAAAAGACAAAAATATAAATATATTATAATACCAAGTTTGTATTTTATCAAGTTATCATCCTAATTTATGATAAAACGCTTTAACTTGTTATGAGTTTTATAGTTTGGATTCTGCATTGCAGCCTCTAAGTCGGTATAAAAACTTAAAAATTAAAAATCGTGCATTTTTCTGCAAAGGATATTATTAGTAGAAAAATATGTTGTATAATCATAAGAGATGAAAAAATTTTTTCATTATTTGTATTATATTTTTGTTCGGAGGTTTTTATTATGCCATTAGTAAATGCAAAAGAAATGCTCACAAAGGCAAAACAAGGACGCTATGCTGTAGGTCAGTTCAATATCAACAATCTTGAATGGACCAAGGCAATACTGCTTACAGCTCAGGAGCAGCAGTCGCCGGTTATTTTGGGCGTAAGCGAAGGCGCAGGAAAATATATGTGTGGATACAAAACTATCGTTGGTATGGTAAAAGGTATGATCGAGGAACTCAATATCACTGTTCCTGTTGCTCTTCATTTGGATCATGGTTCTTACGAAGGAGCAAAGGCTTGTATTGAGGCCGGCTTTTCTTCGGTTATGTTTGACGGATCTCACTATCCGATTGAAGAAAACTTTGAAAAGACAAAAGAACTCGTAAATATCTGCAACGAAAAAGGCCTTTCTATTGAAGCTGAAGTAGGTTCTATAGGCGGCGAAGAAGACGGCGTTGTAGGAATGGGCGAGTGCGCCGATCCAGAAGAGTGCAAGATGATTGCTGATCTGGGCGTTACAATGCTTGCTGCGGGTATTGGTAATATCCATGGCGTGTATCCCGAAAACTGGCCGGGCCTTTCTTTTGAAACACTTGAAAAGATCCAGGAGAAAACAGGGTCTATGCCTTTGGTTCTTCACGGCGGTACAGGTATTCCGGATGAAATGATTCAAAAAGCTATTTCTCTCGGCGTTTCCAAAATTAACGTAAATACCGAGTGCCAGCTTGTATTTGCTCAAGCTACAAGAGAATATATCGAAGCAGGTAAAGATAAGCAGGGCAAAGGTTTTGATCCAAGAAAGCTTCTCGCTCCCGGAACTGAGGCTATTAAAGCTAAAGTTAAAGAGAAGATGGAGATTTTCGGTTCTATCGGAAAGGCTTAATCAGAGCGGTTATTTAGTTACACGAATTTCATCGCTAGATTTTTATAGGTTAACTATTTTGTATACTAAATTAGATGTAATTAATTAGTTTTATTAGAATAGTACGGGCTGGCTCAAAATTTTTTTGAGCCAGCCTTTTGAATATATAAAAATTGAGATAAAGATATATTTAATAAAATTTATAACAAAATATAATAAAGACAAGGTGTGCGTATGAAATCATACTGTATTGATTATATTTAAAATGGTACAATTTTTATTTGACTAATGAATACAAAAAAGGTATAATATCTAAATATAGTAATAGTAATATAGATTCATTTATCAAAGGAAGTGAAACGATGGCAGCGCTGACAAACTCTGATCAAAGAATTCTTGAACTGGCACAAGAATGCAAAGAAAACGGAGGAATAGACAGTTCGCTTTATTCTAAATATGATGTAAAAATCGGACTGCGCGATCTAAACGGTGCAGGCGTTTTGACCGGTCTTACCGATATATGTGAAATTAGACAAAATAAAATAGTGGACGGCAAGGTTGTTCCGACTGACGGCAAGCTCTTTTACAGAGGAATCAATGTTGAAGATATTATAAGAGGCTGTATGGCGGATAACCGATACGGCTTTGAAGAAGTAGTTTATTTGCTGCTGTTTGGAAAGCTCCCCAACAAACAAGAGCATGAGTCGTTTATGAATCTGTTGTCGGATTCAAGAGTTTTGCCCAGATATTTTGTTCGTGATGTAATTTTAAAAGCTCCGTCAAAGGACATGATGAATTCGCTTGCGAAATCCGTTTTGACCCTTGCTTCATATGACGATGATATTATGGATTTGTCTATAGAGAACGTTTTAAGACAGTGCTTGAAGCTTATATCGTTGTTTCCGCTTTTGAGCGTTTATTCATATCAGGCTTACAGCCACTATATTCAGGGGAAGAGTTTATATATTCATTATCCCGAAAGCGGCGAGCCTACGGCAGAAATGATTTTGCGTACCTTGCGTCCCGATCAAAAATTCACTCCGCTCGAAGCACAGGTGCTTGATCTTGCGTTGATTTTACACGCTGAGCACGGCGGCGGAAACAATTCTACTTTTACAACCTGTGTTGTTACTTCGTCAGGAACAGATACTTATTCTGCAATAGCAGCAGCGCTTTGTTCTTTAAAGGGACCAAAACACGGCGGAGCTAACCGCAAGGTTATGGGTATGATGAGCGAATTAAAAAGCAAGGTCAAAGACTGGAAAGACGAAGATGAAATCTCTGCTTATCTTACTAAGCTTTTGAATAAAGAGGCCTATGATAAAGCAGGTCTTATATATGGAATAGGACACGCTGTGTATTCTATTTCTGATCCGAGAGCCAGAGTGTTCAAGGGTTTTGTTGAAAAGCTGGCGGAGGAAAAAGGAGAGCTCGACGAGTATAATCTTTATGCAAGAGTTGAGAAACTGGCTCCGAAGGTAATTGCAGAGCACAGAAAGATGTATAAAGGCGTTTCAGCTAATGTTGATTTTTATTCGGGCTTTGTTTATAAAATTTTGGGGCTGCCAAGTGAGTTATATACTCCGATCTTTGCTGTTGCAAGAATTGCCGGCTGGAGTGCTCACAGAATAGAGGAATTATTGAACGTTAAAAAGATTATACGTCCTGCGTATATGAGTGTTTGCGAAGAAACCGGATATATCGATATGAAAGACCGCAAATAATTTGCTTGATAAAAGCATATAAGCCACAGCTTTTGCTGTGGCTTTCTTAAAATTTACCAAAGAAAAAACGAGGAGAAATATGGAGAAATTTTTATCCAATAGATATGTTGCAATGCTTGGCGCAGTAATTTGTACCGTGTTATGGGGAAGCGCTTATCCGGTGATTAAGTATGCTTATCAAACACTTAACATAGAAACAGTACCGGATAAATTGTTGTTTGCCGGCATCAGGTTTTTAACAGCAGGTTTTTTTGTCTTTCTTGTTAGTTTGCGTATAAACAAAAAAATACCTGTTGTGCCTAAGAATAAAATCAGAGCGTTGATTTTGTTCGGAGTTTTTCAGACTGGTTTTGCCTATCTTTTTAATTATATCGGCGTTTCTAATACCACAGCTACAAAAACATCGCTGCTGACAGCAATGTCGGCGTTTTTAGCGGTGCTTTTTGCACCGTTATTTTTCAAAGCGGAGAGGTTGAGCGCATATAAAATAATAGGTTGCATTTTGGGGTTTATAGGAATATTGGTTGTGAATATAGGTGCTTTTTCAGGCGGCTTTTCTATTATAGGCGAGGGATTTGTTATGATAGCTTGCTTATCAAATGTGTTTGGCAGCTTTATAGGAAAAACAATCTCTAAAGGCAGGGTGTTTGAGGTTACGGCATATCAGCTTATGATAGGCTCTGCAGTTTTGATTTTACCTGCCATCTTTTTAGGTTGCACTTTGGCAATTAATTTTCAGTCAGTTTGTATCATCTTGTATCTCGCTTTTGTATCTGCTGCAGCGTTTTCCATATGGACGGCGCTTTTGAGTTTTAACGAGGCGGGAAAAATACTGATTTTTAATTTGCTGATTCCTGTTACCGGAGCAATATGGTCATATTTTATCTTGGGAGAAAAGGAGATTTTTACACCTTTGTATCTTGTAAGTGTAATATTAATTTGTTTAGGGATAGTATTTGTAAATTTGAAGAAGGCTTGATAAAATCAGATTATCATCTTATTTAAAACCTATTTTTTAAAAGCTGTAATAAACGCACATGAGCTCATATGCGGAAAATAAGCTTTTTCTATAAAAAACGGCTACCACTTTAATCAAAAGCGGCAGCCGTTAACTATTTTATTAGCCTTATAAGTTAGTTATGATGTCTTCTGGGCCTGTGGTCGTTGCTTCTTTTTCTCGGTTTGTTATCATCGGGATCGTTTTCGGGAGTCATACCGTCGATTTCGATGAGTACATCTCTGCGGCTTAGGTTCAGTCTGCCCTTGTCATCTGTCTCCAGAACTTTAACACGGATAACATCTCCGACGTTTACAACGTCCGTTACATTTTCTGTGCGTTTTACATCAAGCTGAGAGATATGAACCAAGCCCTCTTTGCCCGGAGCGATCTCAACAAAAGCGCCGAAGTCCATGATTCTTGTAACTTTTCCAAGATAAATAGCGCCCGGTTCAGGATCTGTTGCTATTGTTTTTACGATTTCAAGAGCGCGGTTACATTTTTCAATATCAAGACCGGATACAAATACCTGTCCAAACTCGCCGTCTTCTTCAATGTCGATTTTAACTTCGCACTCAGCCTGGATTTCTTTGATGATCTTGCCTGATTTACCGATAACATCTGCGATTTTATCAGCAGGAATAGTTGTAGTAAGCATCTTAGGAGCGTATTTAGAAAGCTCAGGTCTAGGCTCTGCAATAGCCTTGAGCATAACTTCATCTAAGATATAGTTTCTTGCTTTGTGAGTCTTTTCAAGAGCTTCTTTTACCATCTCAGGCAAAAGACCGGTGATCTTTAAGTCCATCTGAATAGCAGTGATTCCTGTATGGGTACCGGCTACCTTGAAGTCCATATCGCCGAAGAAATCCTCTAAACCCTGGATGTCTACCATAGTCATCCAGCGCTCGCCCTCAGTTATAAGACCGCATGAGATACCTGCAACAGGTTCTTTGATCGGAACACCGGCGTCCATAAGAGCAAGAGTCGATCCGCAAACCGAACCCTGAGAAGTGGATCCGTTGGAAGAAAGAACCTCAGATACCAGTCTGATGGCATAAGGAAACTCTTCTACAGGAGGAATGACCGGAACCAAAGCACGTTCAGCCAAAGCACCGTGACCGATTTCACGTCTGCCCGGACCGCGTGAAGGCCTTGTCTCGCCAACAGAGTAGCTCGGGAAATTATAGTGGTGCATATATCTCTTGGATTCTTCCTCGTCAATGCCGTCTAAAAGCTGCTGATCGGCGATTGAACCTAAAGTTGCAATTGTCAGCACCTGAGTTTGTCCTCTGGTAAATAAGCCCGAACCGTGTACACGCGGCAAAATGCCAACTTCGCTGGCAAGAGGTCTAATGTCGTTCATACCTCTGCCGTCAACGCGCTTTTGCTCATCTAAAAGCCAGCGTCTTACTATAAACTTTTGAGTTTTGTATATACACTCGTCGATTTTTTCTGCGCTTTCGGGATAAATCTCATCAAATTTTTCATGCACTTTTGCATAAATCGGTTTCAGCCTTTCGTCACGTATGGTTTTGTCGTCTGTATCAAGAGCAACTTTTATTTCATCTTCACAAAAGGCTTTAATAGCTTCAAACATATCATGATCAGGCTCATTTGACGGATAAGAGAATTTCTCTTTACCAATTTCAGCCTGTATACCCTTGATGAATTCAATAATATGCTGATTAGCTTCATGTCCTGCCATAATAGCGTTGTACATAATTTCGTCGCTGACGCAGTTAGCGCCTGCCTCTATCATGGCTATTCTTGAATCGGTTGAAGCAACGGTAGTAGCCATATCAGATACAGCTCTTTGTTCTGCGTTTGGATTGATTACGATTTCGCCGTCTACAAGTCCGACAGAAACGCCGGATATAGGACCGTTCCATGGAATATCTGAAATAGACAGAGCGATAGAAGTTCCTACCATAGCCGCAATTTCAGGCATACAGTCAGGGTCAACGCTCATTACCGTGCAAACAATAGAAACATCGTTTCTCATATCTTTAGGGAAGAGTGGACGAATAGGTCTGTCTATAACGCGGCTGACGAGAATTGCTTTGTCACTCGGTCTGCCCTCACGCTTCAAAAAACTTCCCGGGATTTTACCTACCGAATAAAGTTTTTCTTCAAAATCGACCGAAAGCGGAAAAAAGTCGATTCCGTCTCTTGGCTTTGCAGAGGCTGTAGCGGCAACGTGAACAACAGTTTCACCGTAGTGAACCATACACGAGCCGTTAGCAAGCTGAGTCGTTTTGCCTGTTTCAATTTTAAGCGGTCTGCCTGCAAAGTCTGTTTCAAATACTTTGTACTTGTCAAAAGTCATAGCTTTGTTTGACATAAAATTTCCTCCTGTTATAAATAGTTTATTTTACAGGATTTATGCAGTGTGTTTAGCAATAAAACCGAAGAACAAAATTTGTGTTTCTATGCTCTTGTTATGTCTAAATTACTTTTATTCTTCCGTTTTAGTGCTAAATAACAAAAGCAAAAATCCTGTTACTAACGAAATGTAGGGCAAACGAAAAAACGTTTGCCCTAAGAAAAAATTACTTACGAATGCCGAGTCTTGCTATTATAGAACGATATCTTTCGATATCAATCTTTGTAAGATAGTTGAGCAAAGCGCGTCTTTGACCAATCATCTTGAAAAGACCTCTGCGGGAGTGGTGATCCTTTTTGTGAACTTTAAGGTGCTCGGTAAGGTCGTTGATTCTCTTTGTAAGAAGAGCAATTTGTACCTCGGGCGAGCCTGTGTCTCCCTCGTGAGTAGCATATTCCTGCATTATAGCAGTTTTTTCTTCTTTAAGCATAACATTCACCCTTTCTTAATATTCGGCAACCTGCATAGTAAGGGGTAGGTGAAATCCCTATTTAGGGCTTAATCCCAAAACCACGCAAGGCGCTAAAAAATAATATAACACAAAATCAAAAAAATGTAAAGAATTTTATTTTAATAACGTTATAATAAGATCAATCGTCTTCATTAATAATATTGGTAACAGTATCCAAAACCTGCTTTTTCTTTTCCTTAGAAAGCACTCTAAATTTAGTAATAAGGGCTTTTTCATCTTTTGTAAGCTGATATATAGGAGGAACTTTCAGCTTTTCAGAATCTCTGAGTTCAAAAGAGGAATCTTTGTCCGGCAAAAGCGAAGACACTTCAACATCAAATATTTTTGCAAGTTTTACTATTGTATCTAAGCTTGGATGCGTTTTATTAAGTTCATAGTAAGAGTAGGTAGAGCGGTCAATTTTCAAAGCGTCTGCCACCTGTTGCTGTGAAAGTGCGCGGTTAGTCCTATATTCCTTGAGTATGTCTCCTATGCAATATTCTTTATTCATAAAAGCCTCCGACGAATTATGACATATTCTTACAATATTATATCGTGAGGAAAATTCACTTTCATCTTTTTGTGAATATTTGTCACGCTACATTAAGTTTATATAAACGCTTGAATAATTAGTTGATAATATTATTATAAAAATATCTTGAAAAAATATTTAACATATTATATAATCATTAAAGCAAAAGCAGTAAAAAAACGTATGAAAACTAAACGCTGGAGTAGCTCAGTTGGTAGAGCAGCTGATTCGTAATCAGCAGGTCGCGTGTTCAAGTCACGTCTTCAGCTCCAAAAAAAGGCGCCTATAGGGCGTCTTTTGCTATTTATAAGCGAGATGGAAGCGACCTGCTGAGGGGTCCCCCGAAATAAGTACTTATTTTGGGGAGAGGAAGAGCCGCGTCGCGAGCAGCAAGAGCAAGGAATAAAACTTGCTCCAAGCGAGCAGAGCGAGCGATGACGAAGGTCGCGTAGTCTGTCACGTCTTCAGCTCCATACAAAAATCCGCATTGGAAAGCCATTTTTGAGACTTTTGTTATGCGGATTTTCTATTTCTTTATTAGAATTATAATGCGATTTGTTGTTTATTGAGTTTTAATTTGGATATATCCAAATTAATTTAAAATGCAGTTGTAAATACGATGATTTAATGATAAGATTTAAATAAAAAACAGAAAAGAGGCTAATATGCAGGATAAAGTGTTTGGAAGTTTAAATTATTATGATGGTTGTTGGGAAAGGGAATATGACTTTAAGTTTTTGGGGATGGAGCAAACTGTAAAGCTGATGGTTTATGTAGATGAGGCAGAACCAATAGAGCAAATACAGTATGATTCATTTGAGAAATTTCAAAGTAGTTTGGAGTATATTTCTCAATTAATTGAAAAAGATTTGTTTGATTATTATTGTAATGAAAGAAGAGAGCTTGGATACGAAGCAGTACCGTCTCGACAGTATCCTGAAATTTCCGACTTTTCAGAATTGTTGCAAATGATAAAATTGATTGGAATTGTTGTTCCTTGTTCTCAGGTGTGCGAAGCACTTGAAGGCAGAGTTATCGGATTGTTGTTTGATTGCTCATGGGATAAAGAATTCGGTCTCGGAATTCAATTGGTAAACGAAAAAATTGAAGAAATAGGCTATCAAGATGCAGCTTTATAGAAAACGTAGTATTATGGAAACACAATTTATTGATGCATTTATCGCCGATTCCAATCTTGTCTTTATGTAGGTCAGGTTCGATGAATCTTTAAAGATTGCCAAGCAGGCGCTTAACATCGACCGTAAAAACACGTATTATTAAAAATATTTAGATACATTAATTCAAGGAGGTAACTTATAATGGAGAAAAAGTTATTATTTGAACCTTACGAAAAAGTTGGCGATTTAGTTTTTGGTATGACAAGAGAACACGCTGTTGAGATTTGCGGTGAAATTAGATGGTCAGGTATGTATGGATATCCTATTGAGGACAGTTTTATGGATGATTTTGGCGATGGTCATATATTATGTGATAAAAAAGGTTTTTTGGAAGCAATCGAACTGTTTCCGGATATGGCTACTGAGCCTTATAGTCTTATTTATCAAGGAATAGAGATTGTTCTATGTATGGATATTGATTTATTGATTTCACAAATAAGAGAAATTACCGATGATTTAATACTGGATGATGACGAAGAAGGTTATTCAAGTAAAAAGCTGGGGATAAGAATTTATTGCCCGGAGGATATTGTGGAAGATGTATTAATTCATGACAGGCATTACTATGATGAAGAACAAGAATATATAAAAGAAAACAACTTGTAAAAAATTATTTTTAATAAAGAGGGAGAAAATGCAAAATAGCAGTTATATAATAAATAATATAAAATTTTATATAAACGCTGATGAAGCTTTAGCACCGATGATTGATATTTTAGCTCGATCAATGAGAAGCATACCTATTGACAAAATACATGATGACTATAAGATCGAAATTGGTTTTCTGTATTCATTTTAAAAGCAACAGATGACGGCTTTACGATTGTTGTACCGGATTATTTAAATAGACCTTTTTTTAATACCACCGATGATTTAACTGTTCCTTTATGGATATTAATGGAGCAAACAACTTTATTAAATGATTACAAAGTGGAGGGTGTTCCAGCAAGATTTGATGAAGAAATAGTTATAGCGGAAAACGCTTTAAACAATAGATCGATTTGCTTACAAAGATTCTCAAATTTAGGAAAAGGTGCGTCCGGCTGGTGCATTGAATCAATTGAAAAACAAAAAGATAACAAATACCATACAATTGAAACAAAAAAATACAGTTCATGTTATGCATATGAACTATTACAAAAAAGACAATCTCTTATTAAAGCGTTGGCGTTTCCCTATGGATATCTCATTGTGTTTGACGGAGATGATATAGTTGAAATACTGGATGAAAATGATATCAGATTAAAAAGATCTGATCTTTGTTGAACAAACATATTATTAGAAAATTTATTATCAACGCGCTGTAAAGCACTTAAAAATTAGTGTTAAATAAAAAAGATTTTTGGAGGAAAAAATGAAACTAAGAAATAGTGGAAATCCAGTTAGTAATAAACAGATTACTAATTTGGAAGAAACCGTATCCGCAAAATTACCGGAACAATACGTGCGCTTTTTGTTACTAAATAATGGTGGATACATTGATGGCTTTTTGGGTACTCCAAAGTTTGTAGAAACCGATCCTGAGTCACATGAGAAATATTATCAATCATCAAATGTGGAAAAATTTTATTCTGTAGATGAAATAATTGAAGAATATGAGGCAAACAAAGAAGATCCTGCATGGGAGGATCGTTACTTGCCGATTGCATATGATTCAAGCGGAAATGTTTTTTTACTGTATTTATTCAAAGATGAGAATTACGGAAAAGTATATTTTGCAAATCACGAGATGTTTGATCCTGCGACAGATTTTTTTGTAAAAACCAATATTGCCGAGGATTTTGATGCATTTGTTAATTCGTTACATCCGTATGAAGAATAATTTGATATAAAGAATTGAATGAAAGATTATATATATCAGCAGCAAATATTCTCTGTTTACGAATAAATTTGGGGAGAAAATCATGTTAAAATTTAATAAGGCTATGGAACAAATTATTTCTTCTCAAATATTTGAAAACGATAGCCGCAAATATAATATTATTATTGATAGAATTATAAATAATACAAAGCCTATAAAAGAAGCGATTGTATATGATACAGAAGGAATAGACGAATCATTAGTGGATTTTAAAAAAATATTTGAGTATGTAAATGACTGGACCGATTACGAGATTATGTGTAATGAAATACTAATTCCTTTTAGTGATTTGCCGGTTTCTCAATACACTATATTTGCAAAACAACTAAAAGAGGCGCTGCAGTTTAAATTTGACGGGAAAAGATTTGTGATTTATTTATTCATAAAAAATGAATTTATTGAATTAAGATTTCACATATACAGAGAAGATGAAGGCTTGTGGCTGGACGAAAATCTAAATGTATATGACAGCCCTGTTTTATTAGTTTTTTGAGCAAAAACGTAAAAATATAAAGTTTGTTTAAATAATTAGATTAATACAGATAAAAATAGAGGTGATTATAATGATAAGATTAAATGCAGAACCATTGAAGAAAGTAGGTCGTATTGAATTTGGTATGACACGAAAAACAGTTAGAAAATTGCTTGGAAATGCCGTAGAATTTAAAAAAACAAACTTTGACGAAAACACGACAGATGATTTTGGACATTGCCATGTTTTTTACGACGAATATAATCGTTGTGAAGCCATTGAAATTTTTAATGAAAATCAAGTATATATTGGTAATAACAAAGTCTTTCCAACAGATTTTTCTTCTGCAAAAGAAGTTGTTCCAAGTTTTATCCAAGATGATGACGGATTGTTAAGTTATGAATTATCAATAGGCATATATGCTCCGGATAACGAAATGGAGAGCATTTTATTTGCAAAGAAAGGATATTACGAGGAAGAATGATGGATAAAAAGTTTGTGGTAAAAAACAACTCCAACCTTACTTTTGGGCTGCTCGCGATAATAGTTTTTTTCTTAATTGGTTTTATCATTCAGTCAGTTTCAACGAATGGGATTTCTTTTCCTTTTTTTATATCAATGCTTGTTTTCATTGATATTCCTTGCTTTATAGCTATAATGTGGCTCAATATTTTTAAGGTAACGGTTCAAGGTACCGTTATTACGAACAGAAATATGTTTGGAATCAGCCGGACTGTTGATGTTTCTGAGATAAAATTTGTTAAGTGGAGAGTTAATGATACAAAATACGAAAGAATGGAAAAAATAACCGTTTATTTCAAGTCTCATAAGTTTTCTGTAGAAACTTTAATGCAAAATTTTGGTACGTTTTCCAATTACATCAAAAACAATGTTGACAGTTCACGCATCAAAATAGTAAACAAGTCGTTTAAATAGTGTGTTATATAGAGAGTTGTTTTGTCAAATATAAGTTGGCGCATTGGACAGTTATATAAACGAAAAAGCAGCAACACTACCCGGGAACACTAAATTAAGTGAGTTGGATATTGAATTCGTACTAAAATGATAGGAGGTATATATTTTGATAACAGATTTTATTAAGAAAGATGATGTTCCGGAAGAATTAATTAAGGAATATGAGGATAAACTTCCCAGCGAAGTGATAGCCTTTTGGAAAGAATTTGGATTTGGAGTATTTTATAATGGATACTTAAAATCAATAAACCCCAATGATTATAAAGAGTTGCTTGAAAAGTCTTATTTTCTTGGGGATGTATCAATTCCCATTTTTGCAACAGGGTTTGGTGATTTGATCACATGGCAAAAAGACCGGTATATAGGAATTGTAAAATACCGCTATGGTGACTTTGATGTTATAGATGATGGCTTTGATTTCTTTTTTGACGAACTTACAAATGGCGAATTAGATGATGATGAATTAAGTATCAAACAATATAAAGCTGCTATAAAGAAACTTGGCGACTTAGAATATGATGAATGTTTCGGATATGTTCCCCTACTTGCATTAGGCGGAAAGGAATCTGTGGACAATCTAAAAAAAGTGAAAATTCGTGAACATATCAATTTAATATACGCGATGACAGGAGAAGTATAAAGGGATATTCTGCAACTTTTGTTAGTTCAAAATATATTATCCTTGATACATAAAAACAAAAATCAAGTGGTATTGTATTGTGCAAGAAAGATTAGTAAAATATCAATATATGGCTTGAGACGTTATAAGATGCAGAATATAAAAACAGGAGAAGGGAAGGAGGAAAGAAATGATTTATGAGCTTGAAAAAATTGATTTGATAACCATCGATAAAACTAAACCTTTAGAATTATGTTTGGGTATATCTGATGACGTACAGTGGGAGCACCATGTTGAAGAACATTTGCTGCTTTTACAAGAAAAAATGAATAACTATGTTACATATATTATCAACAAAGGGTATCTGACAAAAACTAACGGCAGAGAGTTTGAAAGTTTTTCTATAAATATTTATTTTGCGGAGATTCCGGAAGAACGAGCAATCTCATTTCTGCAATCGTTTCAAGATATACTTATAGGTGATGGTCTTCCGATTACAATCACTTGTGAGGTGGTTGAACCTGATTATAACCAAAAGGAGAAATAACTATGTTTGATAAAGTATTTGGAGAATTAACCTATGATTATTATGATTGGAACGGAGAACTTGAGCTTGATTGGTATGGAGAGGTAAAAAATCGATCTTGTCATATCTTGTGAAGAGAACGAGACATTTGATACCTTGCAATATCAATCTTTTCAAAAATTTATTGATAATTGGAAGGAAATCGAGAGCTTTCTTTTAGATGAAATACTATTATACTATATAAATCTTCGTGACAAACTAGGATTTAGCGATGGTAGTGATGCAAACTATCCCGAAGTAGCATCTGTTAAAGAAATCAAAGAAATGATAGAACTTGAAGCTATATTTGTTCCGTTGTCTGGGATATATGATGGACGGAGTGTAGCTATGGCTTTTAGTTGTGATTGGGATGCGAAAAACGGCTTGGGCGTTCTGCTGGTTGACGAAGCAGTTGAGGAAATCGGATACCAAGATATTGCATTTTGATTCAGCAGTTATTTGTGTTGATAAAAGGAGAGCGCTTATATGACAGTCTATTATTTTGGCGGAAAAAAAGATGTTAATACGGCAGAGGACTTGAATTCGGTGTTAAATATACGGACAGATAATAATACAAACGAATTTTTGCTGTCAGGATCTTTTAAATATCCTTATTTATCAATATTAATAAACGGAAATTACGCGACAGCAATATACGTTTCAGACGAAACAGATGGAATACTTCAATCTATAGGAGGTAAACTTGGATTAAATATGGATAAAACGACGACCTTTTTTACCGGCACAAAAGAACAAGAAATTTGCGTGTGGAATGAATATGTTTTATCTGTTGAGAAAGCAAAAGATATTGCTATAGAGTTCTTTTTAAAGCATGAGCTGCCCACATGTGTTAAATGGTCAGAGGAATAGAAAAAACAACTCAAAAAAATTATAAAATACTAGGAGGACAATGAGTAATTATGGGATATGTTGCAATAAAAATATCAAAATCTGCATTTTCTGCTCAAATCGTAAAGATTGTCAGAAAATATACAGACATCTCTATTTCAGATATAAAAAAGAGAATAAATAATCAAGAATTTATTATGTCGTGTGATCATATAGATGATGAAATGATTAAACAGATTATTAATCTATATCGAGAATTAAGGAAAGAGGATATTCCTTGCTTGTTGTACGAGAATGATAGAGAAACAACTTGTAAATATCTTGAAAACTTACTTCAATGGAATAAGGAAATTGAGGAAGAAATTGAACAAGAAAACGAAAGAGAAGTTAACGAGTTTGAGGAAACGTAGATTTATATCATGAATTATATTATGAAAACAATGGAACAAATCAATCAGCATGGTTGTTCGGTGGAGTTGTTGTTTTGAGGACTCGTTAGTTTCTCCGGAGCGTGAGGTGATCGATATTGATATTGAATATAACCCATAGTGCAGAACTGCGTTGAATAAAGATGAAAGGAATTTATTGTTATGGCAGTTACTGATAAAGATGTGATTGATTCTATTGCATATGAAGAATCTAACCATTTGTTGATATTATACATCTATGATCATCTGGATTTTGAAAAAGAGATTGAAAATGATCATATGTTTATGCTTCAAGAAAAATTAAATACATATCTATGGTATCTCAATTCTGAGCAGTATAAAGATGTTTATCCTAAAGTAGATTTCACCGGTTACCGCTTCCAAATAAATATTGTTTTTTTGCATGAAATATCTAATCTGTGTTTAGATTACTTAAATCATGTTAGAAAAAAACTTTCCGATAAAAACATAAAAGTCGAATGGGTTCGGGGATCTATTTAAGTAACCTTTAAATATTAATTGAATCCCGATTACTTAACGCTTTGATAATTAAATACAGGGAGGTTAATTTATGAACCATAAACTTGCTAAAGAAATATATGAATCAATAGTTTTAGAAAACGTAGATTTATATCGTAAATTATATGATGAAGATAACGAAGATGATAATATTATAGAGTATTGGAAAAGTGCACTTTCGTTATATAATACATTTGACGAATCACAAAAAGAAATATTCTTTTCGATAATAAAAACAGTTATCACCGATACAGTATCAAATACATTAGGTATTTTTGATGGGTCATTAGAGTTGAGTGGAGATGAATGGGAATTTAAGGTTTCTGTAAATAATACAACTGTTGACAATGATTTGCAGGATGCTTTTTTAGAATATGTAGAAACAATTGAAGCTTAGAAAAGGCTTTTAAATAGGAGACATTTATGGATTTAACAAGAGGAGTTATAGAATTTGAAGGGGAGCGTTTTTACCCCGGCTACACCTTTGATGATTTCAAACGCTCTCGTTTTTATACCGATCAGGACGGCATTCTGTATATTCAGTTGGATCATCCGATTCATATATTGAACCATACATTTATTATTACTATATGTTTCATGGATTATGAGCTTGATCTTCTGTTGCTTTGCTGTATTGACAAAGAAATCCCATTCGACCGAGAGATCGAGCGAAAAAAACTGCATGAGCAGATTCTTGCAGAGCAAGGACTTGCTCCGGTCAACAACTATCCTTGGGGATCGGTCGATTCAATTTATGACCCCAGAAGCAATTGTTGCGATATTGCTATTGTATATAACACGCCGGGCAGAATCGCGTTAAATAAAAATAAAAAGAAATCATTATGGCGAAAATTGTTTTCTAAGCTGTAATAGTTTGTTTTTTAATTATTAGAAAGATGGTAGAGTATAATGAAAATTCATAAAAGTATTGTTGATGAAAAAATACTATCTGATTTTTCTGAAATTAATGGCTGTACATTAATGAACCATGTAGCTAATTCATACAACATTGAGATGGCAATAGCTTTTGCAAATTTGTTTTGCCCAACTATTATTGAAGAAGAGGGTTGTTTATTTATTTCCGAGTTCTATAACGGGGATATTGGTGAACTGAAAAAAATATATAATAGCAACAAAGAAATTGAAATGTTTGTTAATAGTTGGTCGTTACAGAGTTTGCTCAAAGATAGCAACAACCTAAATTATTCAATTGATTATATTGGTGAATTTGCAAAGGCTATGCAATACTTCTGGCAACTTCGTGTCAACTCACTTTTTCCAAATAGAAATGTTGTAGTCGATGTTGGTGATGGCATTATGGGAGAAGAAGGTTTAACTGTTACCCTATATCAAAACAGTTGATTAAACAGGAGGCATTTTATGGATTTAGCAAGAGGAATTATAGAAATTGAAGGGGAGCGTTTTTACCCCGGCTACACCTTTGATGATTTTAAAAAATCTGCTTTTTACCGTCATCAAACGGATGTTTCTATATTTGCGCTGAATGAGGCGCAAAATCCGATTGTTTTAGATAACCATAATTTTGTGATTACAGTATTGTTTCGTGACTCTAAATTGCAGCTGTTGTCTCTTTACTGCATTGATAAGGATATTTCTTATGAACAAGAGGAACTCCGAAATACATTACATAAAAAAGTGCTGAAAGAACAAGGTTTGTCAAACACCAATATTTTTCTATGGGGAATCGTAAAATTAGCTTATGATCCGAAGATTAGTAGATACAGCATTGATGTTGTATATAATCTGTAGAGTAGAAACTTTTTAGGATACATATATTGCGAGTAATGTTAAATTGTTTTAATTGAAGGAAGATTTTCACTTATGTTAAATCGAGATTTTTCTGAAAAATTAAAATTAATCAGAAATGTGATTTTTTATGATAAACCATTAATTTTATCTGAAGAATATATTTCTGTTGAAAAACGTCTTGGTACTCAACTTCCAAAACCGTTGAAAGATTTTTATATGATATTCAGTGAGGAATCGGACTTTCTAAAGTGTATGTATGATATTGCTGCACCTGAAGAAATAGTAGCGGATAACGGAATTCTTGTGTTTGTTAAAGAAAATCAAAATGTGTGCGGTTATGGAATTGAGCTTCAATCTCAAAAACTGGTTTATTTAGATGAAAGCAATAATATTAAGGAAGCTATGGAACAAAGCCTTGATGATTTTTTGTTATATCTACTTGCTTTGCAATGTACAGAGTATTTACCAAGTGTAGGGATACTGGAAGCGGAACATATTAATACATTAGAAAGATTTATGGAGCGAATCACTATTTCCAAAGAAGATGGTGCAGTTTATTATATTATCGATAAAGCTATCGGAGTGAGAGCCGGAAACGAAATTTATGTTTGTATGCGTAATGATGACGATTTAGAAGAATTTGAAAACAACAGCGGTTTGATGCTGGATTGGTTGTAAAGAAAGATAATAACTATTATTTTTAGAGGAGTGTAAACATGAGCCCAATAGGAATAAAATTAGCAGATAATATCTTTTCAGCAAATTGTGCAAAAATACTAAAGAAATACAGAAACATTCCAATTTCCGAGATGAAAAAAATCGTTGAAAACGGAGATTTATTAATGACTTGCGATTATATTGATGGCGTAGGGATAAAGCAAATTCTTTCTCTCTACGATGAATTATCAAATAATGGTTTCAAGTGTATTCTTTTTGAAGATAACGAAGAAACAACTCTGAAGTTTTTAAACAACCTGGTGAAGCAATATAGAGAAATTGAGTATCAGGTTAATGAGGAGATGGAAAGAGAGGCAGGTTTTGAAAACTAAATTTAGCTTAATATACGTTTGCAATGACAAGAGAATGGGATGCAGGTGCAGATGTTAAGCTAATACCACTATCGGACAATCATGGTTTTACTGATTTATTAAAAACAGGAGATTTTTGGGATGGAATTAAATAAAATTCAATTACAAGCGATTGAAATAAGCAAAAAGTTGAGAAGCGTTTTTGGTGACAGGGTTTCAAGTACAGAAATATATGACGTGGTCGATGAGCCGAATCACCACAGTTTCAAAATTAAATTTCTTGCGTACAACTATTTCGCTGTTGTATTACAATATGAACTGGATATAATAGGATGTCATATAGCTTGTGGAGATGGCATCAATATATCATTGATTGATGGGAAACACTGTCTTTCTGATACAGAAATTGATAAATATTTGTTGGATGTTAAAAAAGAAATTGAATTAAGAATACCTGACAAATATCTGAAAGACAAGGGCTGGATATAAACAATAAAATATAGAAATTAAGAATACAGATTTACTTTTGCAGGAAGAAGGACTTCTGTGGCAACGATTATATTATATAAAGACAAGATTAACGGTGTTGGTGGATTGATCGATAGCATTGTCAAGTCCTCCAACAAGCTTGACACGCAGCTTGGTACCCTGCGCAACACCTTGCAGGGTGTTGCGCAGCAGCACATTGACCGCAGAGCAAGCGTCAGAGGTTTGGAGTCGATTATCACAAAGATACGCAGAAAATGCACAAGGAAATGTATATGGCTTTGTTAGTGGGGCTAGGGAGCAAAGTATTTTTAATACAGTTGAATTACCAACTCTGGAAAGCAATCCCAGTATCACAAATATTTTTACACAATTAATGCAATAGGAGAAAAACAATGAAATCTTATTCAATAAGTATACCGCATTTTTACTGCCTTGAGTATAAGGAGAATAATTGCAAATTGATATTAGATATTGATTTTAGAGATCCAATCATATATCTGGATATCAGTCAAATAAAGAACTGGGAGCCTCCAAACGATGCTAAAAGATAACCCTTAAAGAGAAGCGAGACATTATTGAACGAATATACAAAGAATTAACAAAGGAATCTATGTTTGAAAAAGAAAGGATAAAAATAGTATGGTAGTATTGCCAGATGGTGCTGTTTTGGAAATGTCTTGGAAACAAATAAAATATTCGAGAAAAGATAAATTTCTTTGTTTCCAAATAATTCCAATGGCAACAAATTCTGATATTATTGTTTTTCCTGATGAAAAGAGCTGGAAAAATATAGAAAATATATTTCCAATACAAGAACGTGAGGAAATATTATTTCTTATTTCCAACATTAAATGGAAAAGGGCTCTTCGCTTTTTTATCACAGAAATTGATATTTATGTAAATCAGGAACTAAACGATAATATTTCAGGGACAATTGAATCTACTGCTGGTTATAAAAAATTAGATAAAGAAAACTTGTTTGACTATAACAGTCCTTTATCATCTGAACAAGTTAAATCAATTTTTGAAAAGCTGGAAATAAAGTTTGCTAAAGGATTGAAAGGAAATGTCACAGTTCCAAATAATGCTATTATTCCTGGATCTGTAATGAGTGAAGTCGTTTTGCCTGTTTTAAAAGAAAATCAACACATTAATTTGATTTTTAAAGAATAACTTGATTAGATAATTGTGGATTAGTTAAGAGTCCAAAAGAGCAATCTTTAGTTGAAACTTGTTATAATTTTAAATTGTAAGCAGTATGGAAAACTATGAACTTTATTGTCGAAAGTGTATTTGAAATTTATGTTGGTACAGACACTTGCTTTTGAAACTATATTAACCGCCGTAAACAACAAGAAATCATCATAAATTACCAAAAGAAAAAGGCGCCTATAGGGCGTCTTTTTTTCGGAAATATTAATACTAATCAAGATGGTTTTTTATATAACGTAATTTATGAATACTTTGTACTGTCTATTTGAAACGAGCTGTACTCACTGAAAGTTAAAAAACAATTTTACTTATAATTTGGTGTGAATTATCCTGTAAAATTTTATCAACTTTTTATTATAGATTATTATTAAAACAATAAGCCTACATAAAAAATTTCAAAAAAATCCGTATAGCCCTTTATTTTATTTTAAGTTTATGATATAATTTTCCATTATGGGTAAAAATAGCATTGAAAGGAAAAATTTTATGCTTACTAATATTTATCGGACCGTTTCATGCGGTGAAATCAGAGAAAGTAATATTGATCAGGAGGTTCGCCTTGCAGGGTGGGTAGAAAATATCCGCGATCACGGCGGAGTAATGTTTCTTGACATACGCGACCAATACGGAGTTACGCAGGTTGTTGTTCATGACGACAAAATGCTCGAGAACGTTGCACGTGAATGCTCAGTTACTGTATCGGGCAAGGTCGTAAAGCGAGATGAAGAAACAGTAAATGAGAAAATTTCTACCGGTTTCGTAGAGGTTGTTGCCGATAAACTTACGGTGCTCGGTAAATGCAAAAATAACCTTCCGTTTGAGGTGGTTACATCAACAGCTACTAACGAGGATGTTCGTCTGCGTTACCGCTTTTTGGATTTAAGAAATCCCAAGGTGCATAATAATATTTTGTTTAGATCACAGGTTATTTCATATTTGCGCGCTCAGATGGAAAATCTGGGCTTTACGGAAATTCAAACGCCTATTTTATCTGCGTCTTCACCTGAGGGAGCCAGAGACTATTTGATTCCTTCGAGAAAACACAAGGGCAAATTCTACGCTTTGCCGCAGGCTCCGCAAATTTTTAAACAGCTTTTGATGGTATCGGGCTTTGATAAATATTTTCAGATTGCCCCATGTTTTAGAGATGAGGATGCGCGTGCCGATCGCTCTCCGGGAGAGTTCTATCAGCTTGATTTTGAAATGGCGTTTGCTACGCAGGAAGACGTTTTTGAAGTTGCTGAGCAAGTTTTGTATAACACCTTCTCTAAA
This sequence comes from Ruminococcaceae bacterium UBA2719, assembly GCA_002353935.1. Classification (GTDB taxonomy): domain Bacteria; phylum Bacillota; class Clostridia; order Oscillospirales; family Acutalibacteraceae; genus Ruminococcoides. The sequence goes on from DEKP01000045.1 coordinate 34,595, forward strand.
TTTACAGATAAAGAGGTGTCAAAACCTCCCTTTAGACGTATATCATATAAAGAAAGCATGCTCAAATATGGCACCGATAAGCCCGATTTGAGAAATCCGTTGGAGATCGTTGATATTTCCGATATGTTTGAAGAAACCGAGTTCAAGCCGTTTTTGAAAAAGACAGTAAGAAGTATCAATGTGCCCGCTGCCGCAGCTCAATCTAAGAGCTGGTTTAAGCGTATGGAAGAATTTGCACTTTCTATAGGCATGAAGGGTTTGGGGTATGTTAAAGTTACAGATGAAATGCTGTTTGACGGACCTATTGACAAATTCTTAAAAGAAGGCGACCGTGAAGAATTGATAAAGCGTAACAAAAGCAAAGCCGGCGACGTAATATACTTTATAGCAGACTCTGCCATAGCTGCTCCTAAGCTTGCGGGTCAGATTAGAACCGAGGTTGCAAACCGTTTGGATCTTATTGATAAGTCGAAGTTTGAATTGTGCTTTATCGTTGATTTTCCGATGTTTGAACGCGACGAGGATACAGGAAATATTATTTTTACTCACAATCCTTTCTCAATGCCTCAGGGTGGAATGGAAAGTTTAGAGAATATGGATCCGTGCGATATCTTAGCTTATCAGTATGATATCGTATGTAACGGCGTTGAACTGTCCTCGGGCGCGGTGAGAAATCATGATCTCGATATTATGATAAAAGCGTTTTCAATTGCAGGCTATAGCGAAGAAGATTTAAAAGAGAAATTTACTTCTCTTTATACAGCGTTCCAGTACGGCGCGCCGCCTCATGCAGGTATGGCGCCGGGAATCGACAGAATGTTAATGCTTTTGAAGGAAGAAGAGAATATCAGAGAGGTTATAGCTTTTCCGATGAATTCTAATGCTCAGGATCTCCTTGTAGGCTCTCCTAATGAAGTCAGCGAACAGCAGCTTAGAGAAGTTCATATAAAGTTAAGATAATATGATTAACGATTATATCAAATCTAACTTAAATATTAAATTTTGTCAGAATATGTTTGAGCCTATATTTTGAACTGTGCAGCGCTCATAATATAACTTTGCAAAAAATCAAAGTAGAATCTGAAAGGAAGATGACTATGGTAACAAGAGAAGACGTTGAAAACATTGCTCTGTTGTCAAAGCTTTTTATTGATGAAAACGACCTTGATAAATTGACCGAGGATATGCAGAATATTATAAATTTTGCCGATACAATAAATAAAGCAAGCGATGAAAGTGAAGAATTCGATAATATAAATAATCTTGAAAATGTTTTTCGCAATGATGTTGTAAAAGAGTCGCTTCCTGTATCAGAGATTTTGTCAAACGCCCCCGAACAGGCCGACGACCATTTTTTGGTCAGAAAGAGAGGGTAATATGGGTTTGATAAAAAAATATCACGATTTGCTTGTTAAAAAAGAGATTTCATGCGTTGAGCTGACGCAGAAATATCTTGACGAAATTAATAAATCAAACGGCGATTTGAACGCTTATATTACTGTAACCGATGAGTTAGCTTTGGAAAACGCTAAAAAGGTTGATGCAAAAATAAAAGCCGGGGAGGAGATTTCGCTATTAGAAGGAATCCCGATGACCTTGAAGGATAATATCTCAACAAAGGGAGTAGAAACTACCTGCGCTTCAAAGATCCTTTCAGGGTACAAGCCTATTTATGACGCTACGGTATATGAGATTTTAAAATCGAGCGGCGCTGTTATGCTGGGCAAAACCAACATGGATGAATTTGCAATGGGATCATCCAGCGAAACTTCGTACTTTGGCGGCTCTAAGAACCCGCATAATCTTTCCTGTTGCGCAGGCGGTTCATCGGGGGGTGGCGCGAGCGCTGTCGGCGGCAACTTGGCTGTATACGCCATAGGCTCTGATACCGGCGGAAGTATCCGCCAACCTGCATCTTTTTGCGGCGTTGTTGGCTTAAAGCCTACTTACGGTGCGGTGTCAAGATACGGACTTATAGCTTATGCAAGTTCATTTGATCAGATAGGCCCGATTACCAAAACCGTTGAGGATGCGTCGATTGTATTTGACGCTATTTCCAAATATGACGAGAAAGACTCTACCTCCACAGGCAGCAACTATGAAACGTTTAATACGCTTAACGATGATATAAAGGGTAAAAAAATCGGAATAGCGTATGAATATTTAAACGGTGTTAAAGACGAAGTAAAAGAGGCGGTGTTAAACGCCTCTAAGGTCTATGAGAGCTTGGGCGCTGAGATTGTATATTTTAATTTAAAAGAACTCGATTACGCTTTGCCGGTATATTATATTTTGGCGTGTGCCGAGGCTTCATCTAACTTAGGCCGATATGACGGTATTCGCTACGGCTACAAGTGTGAGCACTATGAGGGCACTCACGATATGATTTGCCGTACCCGTTCTGAGGGATTTGGAGAGGAAGTAAAGCGCAGAATTTTGCTTGGCACTTATGTGTTGTCGGCAGGCTATTACGATGCTTATTACAAAAAGGCGCAAAATCTTCGAGGAAGCATAGTCAGAGCTTTTGACAGAGCTTTTGCCGACTGTGATGTTATTTTAGCGCCTACTGTTCCGATGACTGCGTTCAAGCTTGGAAAAGCGCAGTTTGATCCTATAGAAACTTATCTTACAGATATCTGCACAGTGCCTGTGAACATTGCGTCGCTTCCGGCTGTTTCTGTTCCCTGTGGTATTGATAAAGAAGGACTTCCTATCGGAATGCAGCTTATCGGCAGAAAATTTGATGAGAAAACTTTACTTAATATTGCTTATAAATATGAACAAAGTACAGATAACTTAAAAGAAACGAAATGGGGTGTAAAGCTGTGAAATATGAGATGGTAGCAGGTTTTGAAACCCACGTTGAATTATCTACAAATACAAAGATTTTTTGTTCGTGCACAACAGCTTTCGGTGCAGAGCCTAACACCCATTGCTGTCCTGTGTGTATCGGACTTCCGGGAACACTGCCAAAGCTCAATGAAAAGGTAGTGGAGTATGCGATTATGGCAGGTCTTGCGACAAATTGTGAGATTGCCGAAATTGCCAAGATGGACAGAAAGAACTACTGCTATCCTGATTTGCCAAAGGCTTATCAGATTTCGCAGTATGACAAACCGCTGTGCGAACACGGATATATCGAGCTTTCAAACGGCAGAAAAATCCGCATAACCCGTATTCATATAGAAGAGGACGCGGGCAAGCTGATTCATAATCACGGCGACACTTATGTTGATTATAACCGCGGAGGAGTTCCGCTTATTGAGATTGTCAGCGAGCCGGATATCAGAAGCCCTGAAGAAGCAAGGGAGTATGTAGAAAAGCTCCAACAAATCATGCGCTATATCGGTGTTTCCGACTGCAGGATGCAGGAAGGCTCGATGCGTTGTGATGTTAATATATCGGTTAGAGAAGCAGGCTCTGAAAAGCTCGGCACCCGTACCGAAATCAAAAATATGAACTCTATCACATTTATCACCAAGGCGATGCAATATGAGTTTGAGCGTCAGGTCGATTTGATTGAAGCGGGGGAAAAGGTTGTTCAGGAAACGCTTAGATATGATGACGCTACGAACACGACTTCTCCTATGCGCGGAAAAGAGGACGCTCACGATTACCGCTATTTTAGAGAGCCCGATCTTGTTACCATAAAGGTTGAACGCGAACAAGTTGAAAAGATAAAGGCTTGTTTGCCGGAGCTTCCGAACAAAAAGCTTGACCGCTATATTAATGAATATGAAATCTCTGAGAAAGACTCGGCTTTGCTTGTGAAATACAGAAACATTGCAGAGTATTTTGATAAAGCGGCACAAGGACTGAAAACTCCTAAGAGTGCGGCTAATTTCATCTTGACTCAAATATTTAGACGACTCGAGACAGAAGCGGATAAAGAAGCTTTTGATATAAAAACCCTTCCAGAACAGCTCAATAAGATGTGCAAGTTAATCGAGAGCGGAAAGCTTAAAAATTCACTGGCGAAATCGGCGCTTGAAAAAATGCTTGACAGCGGCGAAAACATAGAAAAATTTGTCAGCGAAGAGGATATGGCAGGCTTAGATGACGCAGCATTGACAAAGTTGTGTCAAGACGCGATAAACAACAGTGCTAACGCTGTTGCCGACTATAAATCAGGCAAGGAAAAGGCGCTGATGTCTATACTGGGCTTTGTTATGAAAAACTCTAAAGGCAGAGCTGATGCAAACGCAGTTAAGGAAAAGCTAAAGGAGCTTATAGGTTAGATGAGCGGATGGTTTAAAAATAAGACAAATGATGATTACAGCTTAAAGGGCAGAACCTTTTTTGAAGGTTTTCAGATTTTGTTCTTCATTTTTATGATATGTGCGATTGGTGGCTTTATCGTTGAAGTCGCATATATATTAATTACCAAAGGAAGACTTGAGTACCGAGGATTTTTATATGGACCTATGCTTCCGGTTTATGGTTTTGGCGGACTTGCTGTCTATCTGTTGTTAAATCCTTTAAGAAAGCATCCTGTTTTTGTGATACTGCTTTCAGCGCTTATAACCAGTATAGTTGAATATACTGCCGGCGTTTTGATGTATGCTTTGTATCATCAGCGTTGGTGGGACTATTCCGATCACAGGTTTAATATCAACGGTTTTGTAAGTTTAGATAATACTATCGGTTTTGCTTTAGCGGGAATTTTTTTGATATATTGTTTAATACCTGTTTTTTTCAAAATTTTCAATAAGCTAAACCAAAGGACTAAAACGGTTTTATTTTTTGTTTTTGCCGGACTTTTAGCATTTGATATAATAATGTCAAATGTTATACCAAATCCTTTTGGCACAGAAGATTATTTTAACAGAAAATAGAATAAATAATCACAATAAAACGGCTGACTCATTTTGTTTTGAGTCAGCCGTTTTTATAAGTTTATTTTTATTAATATTATGAAAGCTTAGCGTAGGTTTTTTTGAGAAATTTTTCTGACTTTACGGTAAAGCGCTCATGAGTACCTTTGCCGATTAAGCCTGTATTATCAAACGCTTCAACTAAGAAAGTCATCTTTCTGCCGTCAAACTCTTTGAGTATACTTTGGCAAGAAATTTGAGCACCTATTGGGCTTGCGCTGATATGTTCAATATCAAGTTTTGTACCTACAGTTGTTATATCGTCGCTGAGCAAATTCTCCACACTTTCTGCGCAACAGCTTTCTATCAGAGCAATCATAGCCGGAGTAGCGTAAACCTTGAGAGTTCCGCTGCCAAGAGTTTGTGCGGTATTTTCTTCTGTAACAATATCTTTTTTGCTGTTTTTAAGTCCTATAAATTCGCTATTGGTCTTTGGTGTATTATTCATAGTCAACAACGTTTACCCAACTGTATAGAAGTTCTTTTTCTTCTTCTACGCCCTTTGTAGATTGTGTAGCAGCGACAATTGGCATCCATTGCTGAACATACTGTTTAGCGGTATCGGTCTCTTTGCAAAACATTGAAAGATATTTCTTAGCCAGCTCTTCGTCACCTGACAGACAGAACAGCATATAAGTTCTTGCGGCGTCTGCGGAGGCGTTTCCCTGGGTTACATGAGCCCAGTCTATTATATAGTAAGTTCCGTCGGGTTTTATGATAATGTTAGATGGATTAAAGTCACCGTGGCAGATTTTTTTATGGTTCGGCATAGAGTCCAGACGGGTGTGAAGCTCATACCTTGTAGTTGCGTCAAATGAACTTTGAGAGATTTTGCGGTTGAATTTATCTTTGATTTTGTTAAGTAGGGGAGCTTCTTTTGAGAAGATTTCCTTTTGAATGTTAACAAAAAGCTTTAGATATTCGTCAAGCTTATCCGGGTTTTCTTCCATTAGAGTTTGCAACGTTTTTCCTTCGATATATTCAAGGCGGATTGCCCACTTGCCGTCTGTTTTGAAAACCTCTAGCAGCTTTGGTACATTAAGCCCGGTTTCTTCAATTCTCGCTTGGTTGAGGGCTTCGTTGAGAATATCAGCTTTGGAATAGTCGCTGTCAAAAACTTTTAAGACAGTGTCGCCGTCTTTGTATACGGTTTTCTTTTTGCGGTTTGCTATTACTGTGTAGTTGTTTTTACTCATTGTGACCCCTCCTTAAATATCTTTGTGTTCGCCGTAGTAAGCGTTTAGGTACATCTGTTTTATTTCGCTTATGAGCGGATAGCGAGGATTGGCGCCGGTGCACTGATCATCAAATGCGTTTTCGCTCATTTCGTCTAAAGTGCTGAGGAAAGCTTCTTCGTTTGGAACATAGTCTTTTATAGTTGGTTTGATACCGATTTTTTCTTTTAGTTCGTTGATTTTATTTATTAGTTTTTCAAGCTTTTCTTCATCTGTTCTGCCGTCCAGGTGTAAATGCTCTGCAACCTCTGCGTAGCGGCGCAGTGTGTGCGGATGATCATATTGAGGGAAGGTTCCCATTTTTGTCGGAGCTTCTTTTGAATTAAAACGCAAGACCTCATTCATCATCAACGCATTTGCAACACCGTGAGGAATATGATGATATGCGCCGAGCTTATGTGCCATAGAGTGCATGATGCCTAAAAACGCATTTGCAAACGCCATACCGGCTAAAGTTGCGGCGTGCGCCATCTTTTCTCTGGCTTCTTTGTCAATATTTTCGGTTCCTGCCGATTCATACGCTCTGGGCAAATAGTTGAAAACTATATCAAGAGATTTTAGCGCTAAAGCGTCGGTGAATTCTGTTGCCATAATGGAAACATAGGCTTCCAGAGCATGGCTGACAGCATCGATACCCGAAGCGCTTGTAAGTCCTTTTGGTGCATTTAGCATTAAATCTGCGTCAACGATAGCCATGTTTGGCATAAGCTCATAGTCAGCAAGCGGATATTTAACCCCTGTGTTTTCATCGGTGATAACTGCGAACGGAGTTACCTCGCTGCCGGTACCGGCTGATGTGGGGATAGCGATAAAGTAAGCTTTTTCTCCCATCTTCGGGAAGGTATACGCGCGTTTTCTGATGTCCATAAAGCGCATAGCCATATCTTCGAAGTCAACATCCGGATGCTCATACATAACCCACATGATTTTTGCAGCGTCCATAGCAGAACCGCCGCCAACCGCTATGATAACATCAGGGTTAAAAGAGGTCATCATTTTTGCGCCGATTTTAGCGCAGCCCAAAGTTGGATCAGGAGCAACATCGGAGAAGGTGGTGTGCATGATGCCCATCTCGTCAAGCTTTTGTTCAATGGACTTAGTATAGCCGTTTTGATAAAGGAAGGAGTCGGTTACGATAAAGGCCTTCTTTTTATTCATGACGGTATGAAGTTCGTCGAGAGCAGTGACAAGACAGCCTTCTTTAATGTATACTTTTTCTGGTGATCTGAACCACAGCATATTATTTCTCCTTTTAGCAACAGTTTTGATATTTAACAGGTGCTTTACGCCGACATTCTCATGAATTGAGTTTCCGCCCCATGAACCGCAGCCCAAGGTCAGCGACGGAGCAAGCATGAAATTATAAAGATCGCCGATACCGCCTTGTGATGACGGGGTGTTTACAAGTATACGGCAGGTTTTCATGCGTTCTTGGAACTGGGCGAGCTTTTCTTTCTCTGTAAGTTCATTTAGATAAATCGATGAAGTGTGTCCGTATCCGCCGTCTGCTATCAGATGCTCAGCCTTTTCAAAGGCGTCTGTTATGTCTTTTGCCTTATACATAGCAAGCACCGGGGAGAGTTTTTCGTGAGCAAACTCTTCCGACAACTCTACTGATTCAACCTCGCCAATGAGAATTTTTGTGCTTTCAGGAACTTTTACGCCTGAAAGCTTTGCGATATTATATGCGCTTTGTCCAACGATTTTAGCATTTAAGGAGCCGTTTATAAGTATGGTTTTTCTGACTTTTTTGAGCTCGGCTTCGTTTAAGAAATAGCAGTTTCTGTAAGAGAATTCTTTCTTTACCTTTTCATAAATTTTATTGAGCACGATGACGGACTGTTCAGACGCACAGATCATACCGTTGTCAAAGGTTTTTGAATGAATAATAGAGTTGACTGCAAGAATAATGTCGGCTGTGTCATCGATGATTGCCGGCGTGTTGCCCGCACCAACGCCCAAAGCAGGCTTTCCGCTGGAGTAAGCTGCTTTTACCATTCCTGGACCGCCGGTGGCGAGTATTATATCTGCCTCTTTCATCAAAAGGTTTGTCATATCAAGAGAAGGAACATCTATCCACGCTATGATATCCTCGGGAGCTCCGGCTTTGACCGCGGCTTCAAGTACAATTTTAGCAGCCGCTATGGTAGAAGCTTTTGCTCTGGGGTGAGGGGAGATGATGATCCCGTTGCGTGTTTTCAGTGAAATAAGCGTTTTAAAAATAGCGGTAGAAGTAGGGTTGGTGGTAGGGATGACCGCCGCAATAACGCCGATGGGTTCAGCAACCTTCACCATTCCAGCGGCTTCGTCCTCTTCTAAAACTCCGCAGGTTTTTGTATTTTTATAGGCGTTGTAGATATACTCGGAAGCATAGTTGTTTTTGATAACTTTATCTTCCACTACACCCATGCCGGTTTCTTCAACCGCTTGTTTTGCAAGAGGGAGTCTTGCTTTGTTAGCAGCGATAGCAGCCGCTTTAAAAATCTCGTCAACCTGTTCTTGTGTAAAGGTCGAGAATTTTTCCTGTGCTTTTCTGACTTCTAAAATGCGCTTTTCCAACGCGCTTACACTATCAACTATTGGATAATCTTTCATTAAATTACCTCCTTTTACGTTATTAGTATACCACACGGGTCTGTGGTATTCAATTATCAAATATAACAAAGAAAAATTATTTGGTGCTTATATATTGTTATTTTTTTAACAATACAACTAAAAATAAGTCTTAAAAGAAAAAAACCAATGGAAAAATCTATGAAATATAAAGGGGATAGGCTATAAAAGCCTACCCCAAATAGAATTAATCAATAGATTACAAACTGTGTAACGTGTTTTGTTTTTATTGTTGATGAGGCGGTTGTTGAACAGATTGCTGCTGATATGCTTGTTGCTGTTGATATTCATTCCATCGATTGTGAATAGTAAAAGTAGTAATAACTCCGAAAATACCTGCGGCTAAAAGAAGTAAACCGCCGGGCATTTTATAAGCAATTAACATAAATGTTGTATTAATTGAAGCATAAACGAGCAATATAATCGCGCAAACTCTGCTTTGTTTTAAATGAATGCCAAGGCCTAAGATGATAGTTATAGCGACATCAATCAACGAAAACCAATTTTTCTGCACTAAACACATCGTTAGTAATGTTATTGCAGCACAGCAATAGCAAAAAACAGCTGCAGCTCGGCATGATTTATAAAGCTTTCTATTTTCTTCAAGCTTTAGAAAGTCTTTTCTGGTAGATACTGTTTTAGCAGAAGTTGTGTATGCTGCCTGAGGCGGTTGAGCCGGCTGAGTATTTTGAACCAGCTGACTGAAAGTCTGAGCTTCGTTTGTGATGTTCTCGTTTGATGTACTGTTATCTGAGCCGGTGTTGTTTAGTGTTTCGTTGTTTGTTTGAGATAAAGCAGCCCCGCATACGCTGCAGAAACGTTCGTTATCATTAGCAGCACGACCGCATTGTGGACATTGTTTCATATTGTTTACATTCTCCTTTGATAAAATAAACTTTTATCAGAAATATCTCTTCAAAAGGCCGGCAAATCCTGCGCCGTGTCTGGCTTCGTCTTTAGCCATCTCGTGAACTGTGTCGTGAATAGCGTCGAGGTTAGCAGCTTTTGCGCGTTTAGCGAGGTCAAGTTTGCCTGCGCAAGCGCCTGTTTCGGCTTCAACTCTCATTTCAAGATTTTTCTTTGTAGAGTCTGTGAGCACCTCGCCCAAAAGCTCTGCGAATTTTGCAGCGTGCTCTGCCTCTTCAAAGGCATACTTTGTAAATGCTGCGGAAACCTCGGGATAACCCTCTCTGTCGGCAACTCTCGCCATAGCAAGATACATGCCTACCTCGCTGCATTCACCCTCGAAATTTGATTTGAGATCAGCGATTATGTCTTCGCTGACGCCCTTTGCGATACCTACCTCGTGTTCGCACGCAAAGCCCGCATTCTCGTCCATTTTATTGAACTTTTCAGCGGGAGCCTTACATATTGGACAAACTTCAGGAGGAGTATCTCCCTCGTGAACATATCCGCATATCGGACAAACCCATTTTGCCATAATAAAAAACCTCCGTTTTATAATTTCCTAAAATATGTTTTAGCGATTTCTTCAGTAATTTTGCTAAAATCTTAGGGTCAAAAAAATTATAACATAAAAAACATTATTCGTAAATACATTAATACTGTTTTAATGAATATTTTTCATTCAAAATGAGTATATTTTACCAAAATTTAAATGGAGTGATTTTTATGCCAAAGGTATTTTTAAGTCCGTCTTTGCAGGAATTTAATTCTTATGTAAACGGCGGAAACGAAGAGTATTTTATGAATCTTGTAGCAGATGCAATGGAGCCGTACCTTACAGCGTCGGGGATAGAATTTGAGCGCAATACGCCTTCTCAAACCCTGTCGCAAGCTATAGCTCAGTCAAACCGTTCGGGGGCGGATTTACATTTTGCGATACACTCAAACGCTGCGGGTGCTGCAAACGCCGGAACTGTAAGAGGTACAGATTTTTATTATTATCCGACATCGACAAACGGCAATCGTGCCGCTGATATTTTTGTCGAAAATTACAAGGAGATTTATCCTCTTCCTGATAGGGTAAAAAAAGTCCCCACCACTTCTCTTGCTGAAATCAGAAACACCTCAGCTCCTGCAATTTTGGTAGAAACTGCGTATCATGACAATGTTCAGGACGCTGATTTTATAAAAGATAACATTGATAATATTGCGAGAAATCTTTCACGAAGTATTGCCCAGTATTTTGATGTGCCGTTTAGAGAACCATAAGGCGGTTTTTGAAGCAAAAGTTGTAGAGTGCGGTTTTTAGGTGAGTTTTTGAGAATCTTGATTTGAGAATCTTGATTTGAGAAAGTTTGCTTGCAAAGCGTAACAATATAAAGTATAATATTATATAAAGTTAAGATAATAACTACGATTTAGCGCTATAGTCTTACCTCAACAAATAAAAAGGAAGGCGATTGTATGATGAAAGAAAAGGATATAAAGATCATAAACTCTACAATAGAGAACCTAAAGAAAAATAATATGGCGGCTTATTATGCTCAGACAAAAGAAGACGCCTTAGAGCTTGTGAAGAAACTTATAAACAAGGGAGATACAGTTACTCACGGAGGCAGCGTTACCCTTAAAGAATGCGGCGTTATAGATTTAATAAACTCGGGAGACTATAATTATCTTGACCGCACAAAATGCAAGTCTAGAGAAGAGATAGAGGATTTGTACAGAAAAACCTATAGCGCAGATGTATTTTTTTCGAGCAGCAACGCTGTAACTCAATCTGGAGAATTGTATAATGTAGACGGTAACTCCAACCGCGTCAGCGCTATACTGTACGGTCCAAAATCTGTTATTATGCTGTGCGGATACAATAAAATTGTTAAAGATATTGACGAGGCAGTTTATAGGGTAAAAAAGATTGCTGCGCCGAAAAACACAAAGCGTCTTGAATGTGATACATATTGCTTTTATAACAAAGAGTGTTTGTCACTTGGCAAAGACGCGTCTTATGTGTGCGACGGCTGCAGAAGTGAAGCGCGAATATGCTGCAACTACGTGATTTCTGCAAAACAGCGCCAAAAAGATCGTATAAAGGTCATTATTATAGGCGAGCAGCTTGGATATTAAAACTAAAGGCTAACTGTAAATTATACAGTTAGCCTTATGTTGCATTTGCCGAAAGATTCGGTTTGCAATCAGCACGCTGACTACAGCTTTGTGTTTTACGTACTGAGTTTTAACATCCTAATTTTATTAAACTGAATTTAGTAAACTTAGTTTGACAAATCTTGCTTGACGATCTAAGCTTAGCATGCTAATAAAGTTTTAATTATTCAAATAGTTTAATTAGTCACACTGTTTGTTGTTTTTGTTTTCATTAGAGTTTTTGTTCTGATTAGAACCGTTTTTATTTTGATTTTGATTGTTGTTATTGTTCTGGCTGTTGTTTTGATTGCTGTTTTTGCGATCCATTGTTACACCTCCCTTTTGTAGCTAGTATCTTCAAAAATATGGAGATTATACCAAATGAATGAATTTTTTAATAAAATGAAAGAAATTCTTGGTGACCGCTTTTATGAATATAAGGCTTTGCTTAATGAAAAGCCTTATCGGGCGCTAAGAGTAAATACACTTAAAATATCAACTAAAAATTTAAAACAGCTTATGCCCGATATATTGCGCGATAAAACGCCGTTTTGCGACGAGGGATATTATATAGACAGCTCCATAGAGCATATCGGAAATCACCCTCTGCATCATGCCGGAGCGTTTTATGTTCAAGAGCCGTCTGCTATGTCGGCTGTAGAAGCGCTTGATATAAAAAAGGGGGACAAGGTGCTCGATTTGTGTGCGGCTCCCGGATCAAAAAGCACACAGATCGCCGCAAAGCTTGACTCAACGGGACTTTTGTGGGCAAACGAGTATATATCTTCCAGAGCAAATATTTTACTGTCAAATATCGAGCGTATGGGGATAAAAAACGCCGTTGTATCTAATATGGATACAAAACCGCTGTGTGAAAAGCTAGGTGGCTTTTTTGATAAAATACTGGTTGACGCTCCGTGTTCAGGAGAGGGAATGTTTCGAAAAGACAGAAACGCTATCAACGAATGGAACGAAAACGCTCCGTTTATTTGCGCGAAACGTCAGAGAGAAATTTTAGAAAACGCCAAAGCAGCGCTAAAGCCGGGCGGCATTTTAGTTTATTCCACCTGCACCTTTTCCAAAGAAGAAAATGAAGGCGTGATCGAAAGCTTTTTAGCGGACAATCCCCAATTTGAGCTTATTGATACAGGCTTCGATTTCGGCACAAATACGCTTAAGTTTGCTAAACGCATCTATCCCTTTGATAAAGGTGAGGGCCATTTTGTTGCCAAGCTGAAAAGAAGAGAGGATAACTTTTCTTCGACAGGATATATAAAGCCATACCTGATACCACAGATGTCAAACAATACCAAAGAGTTTATTAAAGACTTTATAAGCAATAATTTTAAGAATATTAACTGCAATAATATGATAGAGCAAAATTCAAGAATTTATATATTGCCGGAAAATTCGCTTTTGCCCGACTTTTCTAAGCTGAAAATACTCAGGGCAGGCGTTAAATTCGGTGAGATAAAAAAGGGCAGAATTGAGCCTTGTCATCATTTTGCAACATCAATGAAAACTAACAATTTTTTAAGAGCTGTTGACCTGCGTCTGGATGATCAAGAGCTTATGCGCTTTTTGAGAGGCGAAGAAATAGAGTGTGATAAAATTCTGAAGGGTTATACGGTGGTATCAGTAGAGGGGCTGACGCTCTCTTTGGCAAAGGCATCCAACGGAAAGCTCAAAAACAAATATCCGAAAGGACTACGTAATTTTTAATGGATAATTTAACTAATATCGGTACAATTAAAGATATACTTTCGCGCCACGGCTTTACGTTTTCAAAGTCTCTGGGACAGAATTTTTTGATCAATCCTTCTGTATGTCCAAAAATGGCTCAAAACGCTAATATAGATGATAACACGGGTGTAATTGAGATAGGACCGGGAATAGGAGTTTTGACAAATGAACTGTTAAAAGTATCAAAAAAAGTCGTCGCCATAGAACTTGACAAACGCCTGATGCCTGTGCTTGATGAAACGTTGGGTGAATATGATAATCTTAAGATCATAAACGCTGACGTGTTGAAAATTGATTTAAAAAATCTGATAAAAGAAGAGTTTGAAGGTATGAATGTAGTTGTATGTGCAAATTTGCCTTACTATATTACCTCTCCTGTGATAATGAGGCTTTTGGAAGAAAAGCTCAGTATAGCTTCAATAACCGTTATGGTGCAAAAGGAGGCTGCGCTCAGGCTGTGTGCCGACTTGGGAACAAGAGACAGCTCTGCTGTGACAGTAGCGGTTAATTATTACAGCAATCCGATATTTTTATTTAATGTTTCTTCGGGCTCTTTTATGCCGGCGCCTAAGGTGGATTCTGCTGTAATAAGGCTGGATGTTTTTGACAGAAAACAAAAACCTAAAGATGAAAAAATGTTTTTTAAGGTTGTAAAGGGTGCATTTATCCAGCGCAGAAAAACGCTTTCAAATTCACTCTCTTCTTATTTTAAGATGGATAAATCCGCAGTAAATGATATACTGGATAAAGCGAGCCTTGATAAAACCGTTCGTGCAGAAAGCTTAAGTATCGAAGATTTTATCCGTATTTCAGATTTAATGTGTAGTATTGATTTATAATTTAGAAAATTGACAGAATAAAAAATTACAGCCTCGGCGCTTAGAAATACGCTGAGGCTGTTTTGTATATTATAGCTGTTTTAAATTACATGCTGTCGGGACAGGTAACGGATAACATAGAAAGCACATTTTTGATAACTGTTTTGGTACAAAGGCAGAGGGACAATCTCGCTTGCATCAAACTTTCGTCGTTACATTTCACACGGCAAGCGTTGTAAAATTTATGGAAATAGGTGGCTACCGCAGTGACATAGCGTGTGATTTTTGTCGGATCATAGTCTTTGGCGGCGGACTCTATTTCGTTATCAAAGGAAGATAAAAGGTGGATTAGCTCAACTTCTTCTTTAGAGTTTAATTTATTGAGTTCTTCAACGGAACATTCTCTGATTGAAATGCCGTCTTTTTCTATCGCTCTGAGAATACTGCAAATTCTTGCGTGAGCGTATTGTACATAGTATACAGGGTTTTGGTTATCCTGAGCGACAGCAAGATCCAAGTCGAAGTCCATTTGGGTGTTAGCTTCTTTTGTATTGAACAAAAATCTTGCGCTGTCTACCGGTACCTCGTCCAAAAGATCTGATAGCTGAATAGCTTTGCCGGTACGCTTGCTCATCTTAACGGTTTCGCCGTTTCTTGTGAGCTTTACAAGCTGCATTAAAACAATATCGAGTTTATCTTTGTTATAGCCGATCGCATGCATGGCTCCTTTCATACGCATAACATGGCCGTGGTGATCTGCACCCCATATGTTGATGCAGGTATCAAAACCCCGGTCAAATTTATCCTTATGATAGGCAATATCAGCGGCAAAATAGGTCGGATTTCCATTTTGCCTTATCAGCACGTCGTCTTTGAATTCTAGCTTGTCTATATAATCTTGAGTTTTGCCCTCGCTTAAGAGAATTTTGGTACAAACTTCTTTGTTTTTGTACCAGAGAGCCCCGTCTTTTTCATAAGTCAGTCCCTTTTTTGTCAGCAAATCTACAACATCTTTAACTTTTGAGCTGTTGTGAAGCGTGCTTTCCATAAACCAGTTGTCAAAATGAATGCGGTATTTTTCCATATCGCTCTTCATTTTGATTAAATTTTTTGGAAGAGCAAAATCAACAAGAGCCTTTTGACGGACCATTGGCTCTTTTGAAACGAAAGTATCGCCGTGTATCTTTGCGAAATTTTTCGCATGTTCTATAATGTCTTCTCCCTGGTATCCGTCCTCGGGGAAGGGATAGGAGGGATCAAAAAGTTCTAAATATCTAGCTTCCAAGGAATTTGCGAATTTTTCGATTTGGTTACCGGCATCGTTGACATAAAACTCTCTGTATACGTCATAGCCCGCTTTGCTCAAAACAGAAGCCAAACAGTCGCCCAGCGCGCCGCCTCTGGCGTTTCCGATGTGCATCGGTCCCGTGGGATTTGCAGATACAAACTCAACCATAACCTTTTCGCTTTTGCCCATTTCGCTTTGACCGTAGCTTTCCTTTTCTTTTTCAATCTCTTTTATTACGCCTGAAAAATATTCTTTTGATAAAAAGAAATTTATAAATCCCGGACCTGCAATCTCATATCTGTCTATCAAAAGATTAGATAAGTCTAGGTTTTCGCAGATTGCTTTTGCTGCGTTATTAGGAGCGGTTCTAAAAATTTTTGCTCCTGCCATGGCAACGTTTGTAGCTATATCGCCGTGTGAGCGGTCAGCCGGCTCTTCGATGATAAACTGCGGGATATCACCCTGTATGAGTTGTCCGTTTTGGCGCGCTTTTTCGATAGCGTTTATTATTTCGGTTTTTAGTTTGCTTCTTAAATCTTTATTTGTTTTTGACATAATGCAACCTTATCCTTATACTAATTTCTAATAAAACCCTTTAACATCTGATGCGTTGAATTTCGTATCTCTTTGTTGGCATCCTTGACAGGCGCCTGTCTGCGTTGTCCGCCTTGATATGCAAAATTTTTCGTTATCATCTTATTAAAGCTTTTTATTATAAATTAGTATTAATTATTTTTCTTTATATTTATTGTGATTTTATTTAAGTTTACAAAGCCTGAGCCAAAATCAACTTCATACTCAGCTTTAAGATATCCTCCGTCAGAGCTTAGCTTGTCCGTTACATAGTTTGCAAATATGCCAATTATCATATTCCCGGCGATTGTATGGCACTCACAAATATGGCGTTTGCCTTCTTCTAAAATGAGTTCGGTTGTTATTTCGCCGATTCTTTTTATTTTTATGACACCGTCTTGATCAATTTTTACCTCGGATTCAATGCTGGTGACGGGATCTGAGTTGCTGTATTCTTTGTATCGGATAAATTTTTTATTGTCTTTTTGTTCATATTCGCCCACGGTGGTTGATTCTATCATTTCTTTTTCACCCTGAGTTTCTTGTGTTATTATAACGTTAATAAGATAGTTTTCTTTCATAATTCCTCATAAATTATATTTGAAGCTTTTTACATCGCAATTCAAATTTCAATCAAACGATTTTAATATTGCTCAATATCTATTTGTGTGACCTTGTTGTGCATATCTTTGCCCAAAAACAGCCCGGCAATATTTTCGAAATTAAAAGGTGTATCGCTGACAAAGAATTTTGCGCCTGAGCCGGAATCATTGAGCAGATTTTTTTCTTTTAGTAACTTGGCCGTATAAAGCGCTGTTTCTTTGCCTGAATCTATCAGCGTAACATTTTCGCCCATTTCGTTTTTTATAGCTTTTGAAAGCAGCGGGTAGTGGGTGCAGCCGAGAATAATGGTGTCGACATCCGCATCTTTTAAAGGTTTTAGATATCGTTTTACAGTTAAACGAACTATCTCATCGTTTTCATCTGTAAAGCCGTTTTCCACCAAAGGCACAAACAACGGACAATCTTGTTCAAAAACTTCGTATTCGGGGTGCTTTTGCTGAATACGTTTTTTGTAGCTGTGAGATGAAATGGTAGCAGAGGTTCCTATTACTCCTATTCTGCCCGCTTTGGTTACTCTCATAGCTGTATAGCAGGTAGGGTGTACGACGGTAGAGTACATGATGCCCAGCGATTCTGACAAATCAGGTGCAACAGAGCTAACGGTTCCGCAGGCTGCGACAATCATCTTGACGCCCATATGTTTTAAAAACCGTGCGTCCTGCATAGCGTATTTAATAATCGTTTCACGGCTTTTGTTACCATAGGGCACGCGACCGGTATCGCCAAAGTATATTATGTTTTCATTTGGCAAAATTTCAATCATTTGTTTGACAGCAGTAAGACCGCCTAACCCTGAATCAAAAATACCTATAGCTTCGTTCTTCATATATCCCTCATAAATCAGTTGATATAGTAATTTCCAAATATATACTATATTATCATAAACAAACTTTTCTTTCAAGTGTAAAAACCTTTGACAAATAATATATTATTAGTTATAATCTACAATAATGGTAATTTGTACACCGTGTTGTGCGGTGTTGTTCTTTGAGTATTTCGAGATTATTTGTGTATTTGCTTTGGCGTTTATAGGTAAAAACACATGATAATAATACTTTATATAACTATACAGAAAGAGTGTTCATGATGATTAATATAAATGATGCATTTAAAATTATTACAGATACTGTAGGTGAAGCGCTGTTAAGCAGAGGGTTTAAGAAATCAAATGTAGATTCTGCCGATGATAACGAGATTGTATCGCTGTTTGAGGGCGAGAATGTAGCATATTCGGTTGTATATTATAAGGATAAGATGCACATGGTCATGCGTGAATGTGCAGTAGATGATGACGGGATTGATAATGACTGGAGAACGCTTGCAACCTGGATGTTTGATCCAAACAGCGATACCGAAAAAGAAGCGCGCTCTATTGCCAATGATTTTGCAGACGCGCTTAGAACTCCTGCAGCCGTGAAGAGAGTTAAGCGACCTAGGAATAAGAAAAAGAGCGACGACGAGGGAAATGCCGATCCGATTTTTATGACAAAGCGTTTTGTTGCGCTGTTTCCTCAGCTCAAGGATGAGATAAGAAGAGAAGAGGAATGCTACTATCCGTTTAGATCGGTTACTTTTACAAAGGCGAGCATAGTACCGCGCGTAAATGAAGTTATGCTGCGCGGCGATAAAAAGGAAATTCAAAAACTCATGCAAATTATTAACGCCCAGTATGATAACGGCGACGCTGATACCCGATCGATTATAACAACCGTTATTTTGAATGGAATTGATCCTAAGTACGATGGTACGGTTGACGAATATCTTTCCGACGAGCTAAAAAAAGCAGAAAAGTGCTCGCGCAAATTTCGCGGAAAACAGGTAAAACCCGAAAAGATAAAGAAAAAACGCAAGACGGTTGCCCAGAGACTGCGAGCTCAGCAGGATAATATGCAAAGCAGACGCTGAAAAAGAGGCATGGTCTAAATAATGTTATAATGCGATTTAAGTTGTTTTTATGCTTTAGCTTTGGTCGTATAAACTTTAGAGAATTAAAAATTGGTGGCCGTAGTAATTATATAAAATTTACTTATAAAAACATGTTAATTGCGGGGGACGGACAGCCGTTCCCCGTAAAAATTTAAAAATCTTTGCAAAACCGCTTGACGGCTTGACTTTATTATGTTATACTTTGTCTTACCTCGTAATAGGGGGTTATTTTTTTGTACCCTTTTGAGGGAGGCTAAATTATTCCGAAAAAACCGGGAGGTGCCGAAATGAGAGTAAAAATTACATTGGCCTGCACTGAATGTAAACAGCGCAATTACAACACAATGAAGAACAAAAAGAACGATCCCGACAGACTAGAGATGAACAAGTATTGCAGATTCTGCAAGAAACATACTCTTCATAGGGAAACAAAGTAATCGGAGGGATTGTTATGGCTGAAAACAAGGCAAAGAAAAAGAATGTTTTTTCTAAGATAGCGTCTTACTTTCGCGCCTGCATAGGTGAGATCAAGAAGATTACATGGCCGACATTCGCCGTTACTACAAGGAACTTTGGTGTTGTTGTGCTTGTTATTATTGTTGCAGGACTTTTTATTTTCGGACTTGACAGAGGTCTGTATGCATTACTCAACCTTGTAATGAATACAGGTGCTTGATAGCCTGTCTTTATAATAATGTAAAGGAGAACGGCTATGTCTGAAGAAGCAAAATGGTATGTAGTTCATACCTACTCAGGCTATGAGAACAAGGTTGCATCTACTTTGATGTCTACTGTTGAAAACCGCGGCTTGTCAGATCAGATCTTGGACGCCAAGGTGCCTACTGAGATTGTATCAGAAGTTAAAGATGACGGTAGCACTAAGGAAGTAGAGCGCAAGCTTTTTCCGGGCTACGTTTTTGTTAAAATGGTCTATACGGATGAAACATGGTATGTTGTCCGCAATATTCGCGGTTGCACAGGTTTTGTAGGACCTTCGTCAAAGCCGGTACCCTTGTCAGAGTCTGAGGTCTATAAAATGGGCGTTGAAAAGCGCGTTACCGAGGTTAAATATGCTGTCGGCGACCAGGTTCGTATTATCGACGGGCCGCTAGAGGATTTTGTCGGTATCGTAGACGAACTCGACGTTGATAAGAACTACGTTAAGGTTACAATTTCTATGTTCGGCAGAGAAACGCCTGTTGAACTCGAACTTAACCAGGCTGAAAAACTTGAGGATTGATTGCAAATTTCGACTTTTAAATTAAATTTAATTGTACATTTAATTGCACATTAGACCTGTGTCGATCAGCTGAAAACTATTTTTATTATTACAAATTATAAACTTATGGAATAATTAGCATTATGCTTTTTATATGAGGGACAATTGTCCCTTGTGGGAGGAGTAATCTCCGCCATCTACCACGAATTTAGGAGGAATAACAAATGGCTCAGAAAGTAACAGGATTTATCAAGTTACAGATTCCTGCCGGAAAAGCTACTCCGGCTCCGCCTGTCGGCCCTGCGCTCGGTCAACACGGCGTTAATATCGTTTCCTTTACCAAGGAATTCAACGAGCGTACTAAAAATGATATAGGATTGGTTATCCCTGTTGTTATCACAGTTTATGCAGACCGTTCATTCACTTTTATTACGAAAACACCGCCTGCTGCTGTACTTATCAAAAAGGCTTGCAACATCGAAACTGCTTCCGGCGAACCTAACAAGAAAAAGGTTGCCAAAATTACTCGTGAGCAGTGCCAAAAGATAGCAGAGCAGAAGATGAAAGACCTAAATGCCGCTAATATTGATACAGCTACCTCGATGATTATGGGTACTGCAAGATCAATGGGCATAGAGGTTGTCGACTGATAAAATTTATCCGGGTGGGAGGATATTTCCGCTTAACCACCTAAAATGGAGGAAAATGATGAAACACGGTAAAAAATATGTTGATAGCGCAAAGCTTATCGATAGAACAAAATTATATGATTCTAATGAAGCTATAGAAACAGTTGTAAAAACGGCTGTTGCAAAATTTGATGAAACCATCGAGCTTCATGTTAAATTAGGAGTTGACTCTCGTCACGCAGATCAGCAGGTTAGAGGCGCTATTGTGCTTCCTAACGGAACCGGTAAAAACGTTAGAGTTCTTGCTATATGTAAAGCTGATAAAGAAGAGGCTGCTAAAGAAGCAGGCGCGGATTTTGTAGGTGCTGAGGATATGACTCAAAAGATTCAGCAGGAAGGCTGGATGGACTTTGATGTTCTTATTACAACACCCGACTGCATGGGTCTTGTAGGTCGTTTAGGTAAGATCTTAGGACCTCGCGGCTTAATGCCGAACCCGAAGGCCGGTACGGTTACTCCTGATATTGCAAAAGCGATTAAAGAAGCTAAAGCAGGTAAGATTGAGTACCGTCTTGATAAGACAAACATTATCCACTGTCCGATAGGCAAAGCTTCTTTTGGTGCTCAAAAGCTTCAGGAGAACTTTGACACTCTGATGGGCGCTATTGTAAAAGCTAAACCTGCCGCTGCAAAAGGTCAGTATATCAAGAGCTGTGCGGTAACTTCTACCATGGGTCCGTCAGTTCGCATCAACCCGAGCAAATTTGGCGCATAATTTCAGCGCGGACAAATCATTAGAGCTTTTGGATTGATACTTTAATATTATTTAGTTATTACACTTTTTATAAAAGTATAATATATTCGCTGTTCTAAAGACAGCAGGTGTTAAATATCAGATGTTTTTAATTTCGGATATATGACATAATGACAGTTTTAGCTGTCGCCTGCCGAGGAAGAAGCAATTATAATTATGCAAGGAACGCAAAAGCGTGTACTGAGCATAGATATGTGACTTGTGCCTCTCCCTCAAAGGAGAGGCTGTTTTTTTGAACTGCGTAAAAATTAATTTTACGGAGGTGAAACAATTTGCCAAGTGTAAAGGTTTTGGAAGAAAAGAAGGCTATCGTCGCTGAACTTACCGACAGATTAAAGAACTCTGTAACGGGCGTTTTGGTTAGCTATAAGGGTATCAACGTTGCTGACGATACACAACTGCGTAAGGATTTGCGCGAGGCTGGCGTTAAGTATTCTGTTGTAAAGAACACTCTGCTTTACCGCGCTTGTGAAGAGGCGGAGCTTTCAGGTCTTCAGCCGACTTTGGAGGGCACAACTGCTCTTGCCACAAGCGAAGAGGACTATGCTGCTGCAGCAAGAATCCTTTGTAAGTATGCAGATAAGAACAAGACTTTCGAAGTTAAAGGCGGATATTTAGACGGCGAGGTTGTTGACATTGCTACTATCGTAAGTTTGTCAAAATTACCGTCAAGAGAAGTTCTTCTTGCAAACGTTTTGGGCGCATTCCAGGCTCCTATTGCTTCTTTTGCACGTGCCGTACAGGCTATCGTTGACAAAGGCGGCGTAGCTGATGAGGCTGCTGCCGAGAGCACACAAGAGGCTCAAGCAGAACAGACCGCCAGTGAAGAAGCACCTGCAGAGGCTTCTGAGGCACCGGCTGCTGAATAATAGTCGGATCCTTTTGCAGGCATATGTATAAAAGAGCCTGCGAAACAATTTAAAAGTTGAAATAAAACTCGCTGAACGATGATTTTATTTCGCAAGAAATCTAAAAATTAACTTATTATTGGAGGTAAATTAAAATGGCATCTGAAAAGATTACTGCTATTATAGAAGAATTAAAGGGCCTCACAGTACTTGAGCTTTCAGAGCTTGTACATGCTGTAGAGGATGAATTTGGTGTATCGGCTGCTGCAGCTGTTGCTGTTGCAGGTCCTGCAGAGGCTGCAGGCGCTGCTGCTGAGGAGAAAACAGAGTTTGATGTAATCCTCAAGTCTGCTGGCGCAAACAAAATTGCTGTTATCAAAGCAGTTAGAGAGGCAACCGGTCTTGGACTTAAAGAGGCTAAAGGTCTCGTAGACGAAGCTCCTAAGGCTGTTAAAGAGGCTGTCTCTAAAGACGACGCAGAGGCTTTGAAGGCGAAACTTGAAGAAGCCGGCGCTGAAGTTGAATTGAAGTAATTTGATTCCTAAAAACATAGACGACTGTAATGTATTTACATTGCAGTCGTTTTCTTTTTGCTTTTTAATATTAACTTTTGTTTTACGCAGGAGTGTTAATATCTAGAGTTTAAATTTCGACTTGAATTTTAGTTTTTGGAGAAGCGCAATTTTTCTGAGTGTTGCTAGAAAGTCTGTTTTTCTTTTAATAATGTGACAACAAAAAATTTACACCCCATGTTGGACTTATTAAGTTACAATATTTAACAAACCATCTTTATTTTTGATTTTTTATGTGTTAAAATATATCATGGAGGTGCAGAATATGTTGATTTATGATATTTCCAGAGAAATAATGTCGGCGAGAGTATATGAAGGCGATCCCAAGCCAAAACTTGAATTTATAAAAAATACTTCAAACGGTGACGCCTACAATCTTTCACAGCTGACGCTTTGTTCGCATTCGGGAACTCATATTGATGCACCAAAGCATTTTGATGAAGACGGTTATGATATCACAGGTATGAAGATGTCGCTTTTTTATGGAAAATGTACGGTTGTAAAAATTGACGGGGTGCTGACCGGAGAGGATATGGAGGCGCTTCTTCCGCATTGTGAAAAGCGTTTGATACTTCACGGGGACGGGCATGCGTATTTATCGGCGTCTGCAGCACGTGTTATAGCTGACAGCCGCGTAGTCCTTGTCGGAACAGACGCTTTGTCAATAGCACCGTCGTTTGATGAATATAACACTCATATGGAACTTGCAAGGAAGGGGATAGCGGTTTTAGAAGGGTTGTATCTAAACGGAGTAAAGGACGGTACCTATACTCTTTGTGCCTTGCCGATAAAGGTTAAGGGAGCTGAGGCTGCTCCCTGCAGAGCAGTTCTTATTGATATGGGAAAAGGATATTGATATAGGAGATTTAGAGGGATATTATGAGAAAATTAACAGCATTAACAGTAGCTTTGATTATAATATTATTGTCACTTTCGCTTTCAGGATGTGATAAAGGTTTTGTAAGGGTAGATTCTACGCTTAATATTACTAACGATTTTTCAGGGTCAAGAAACATAACGGTTGTATTTCCGCTGGAGGTCAAAATTGATGAGCTTAAAGAGGCAGTTTTAAAAGAAAATCCATGTGAAGATATCAAAGGCGCGTCGTTTGAATATATCGGTATTGAAGAAGACGGTTATTATTTTAGCTTGAATCTTGAATTTGCTTCAAAAAAAGAATATCTGGATGAGATAGACGCTTTGATCTCAAGAGAAGCAGATGTGTTTTTATCAAGGATAAATTCGCCGCTTACAAGGGGAATTAGAATGAGCGAAGATTTTGATGTGGCGGACATTATTTCATGGATAGTACGCCTTTCGAAAAGCAATTCCTCAACAGCAAATCTTGAATTTAAGTATACAAACAATGCGGTCAGTATAAATAACGAGATTTTTACTACTAATTCTACTATTGACATAGACAACAGAGAGGGTTTATCTGTCAATTCTATTACAGTAGATACAACTAATTTTAAAGATAATAAGTATGGCAGATCATTTGTTTTTTCTTTTCCAAACGAGACCTATCAAAGCAATAAAAATGCTATAGAACAGTATTTTCTTTCAAACACATCTTCATCGTGCTCGTATTACGGTTGGAGCTCAAAAGGGCAAAATACCGAGTACAGCGTAATTTATGAGAATATCACTCTTGATGAGCTTGAAGAGTTCACATCAATGTTACTTGATACAGAGAACACAGAAGTTTTTTACGGCGATAGGGATAATTCATCTACGCCCTTGTCAGAAGGCTTGACCTTCGATGAAAAGTTTGATACCTATGCTTATATAGGTTCGGATGCTAGATCGCCAAAACTCAGCTACAAATATGCTTTGCCCACAAAGACTATTCACGGAGACGGTTCGTTGAAAATTGAAGGGAATTATTCTACATTTGGGTACTGGGAAGACGGTGTTTACATTATGAATACAGATGCATCGGCCGTGTCGCTTAGAATTCCCGACGGTATTCAGTATTCTATAAATGGAATTAACTTTATAACCGAGTCTTTGCCTCAAAGAAGATTTAAACGTACAACCGAATTTTTATATTCAAAAACCGACGGATACGACGGACTCAAATATGCTTTGAATTTTTTCAAAATCAAAGGCGCCAAAGCGGAGGAGAGCGAGGATGATTCTAATCTTTTGCTTAGCGTTACATGTGAAGGCACAGTCAATGAAATAAACGAAGAATTAATCAAGCTGTTTGGCAGCGGAAATTATTTGATATATAACGAACGCAAAAGCGTTTTATCGCTATCATCAAAGACGAAATTTATAGATTATATAAATCTCGGATATATGCTCAATTCTACCAACTCTAACCGTCCGATGACATACACTGCCTGTTCGTCAAGTGAAGAACATATTGCTTCTCTTTCAAATAATGAAGATGTTGTATACGCAAACTCAAACTCAAAGGAACTGAAAGTCGAGATAGAAAAAGGCAACGCAACAATCGAATATAACGGAAATATTCCGCTTGTATCACATATTATAATTTATTCTATTATATCAGTGTTATTAATAGCGGTTACAGTGTCTGTATGTATAATGTTGATGCGGCATAATAAACGAAAAGAAGCTTTAACCTTGTTGCTGTCGCAAAAAAGCAATGAAAATCAAACGCATACAATAAATTCTGATTTATCCAAGGCTCGTGCAACTCAAATGCAAACAACGCAGCTACAGCCATCTCTGTCTCAGACAACTACCTTCAGTCTTTCTGAGCTTGGCGTATTGTCAGACAAGAAAAACAAAAAATATATAGATGAAATAAACAAAGATATTGAGGAAAAGCTAGAGGCAGATCGCTTGGAAAATCTGAAAAAAGAGCTGAAAGCAAAGGAAATTGAAGAAATGGGACGTAAAATTTATGGTTCGTCCGAGTCTGATGAAGCTGGGTCTGCTGATACGGATTCAAAAAGCGAATAAAACTATCAAAAATTTTGTGTCATTAATTCAGTATCACATAAATTATTAAAATAATCTGACAAAAACTTTACAGAGAATACCATATAGTTAAACTATGAAATATTAAATTGATAATAAACGCAGGAAAATAATATGTATAAATATGTAATATTTGATTTAGACGGAACGTTGGCTGATACCTTGGAGGATTTGGCAGCGTCGATAAATTTTGCGCTTGAACAAAATGCTCTGCCTACTTATAAAGTCGATGACTACAGATATTTTGTCGGCGACGGAATCGATAAATTAATTGAACGTGTTTTAGCGGATAATTACAGCGAAGCTTTATTTAATAAAATAAAAGAGGAATTTTTCAGCTATTACAGCGAGCACTTTTGTGATTATACAAAAAGTTATGTTGGAATGTCTAAGCTGCTTGAAAAACTTGAAAAGCTCAATATAAAAACTACTGTTATATCTAACAAGCCCCATCAGTTTGTGCCAAAAATACTCAAAAAGTTATATCCTAAGCATAAATTTGAATATACTTGGGGACAAAAACCGAATTTAAAAAGAAAGCCCGATCCGCAATTGCTGCTTTCTTTTTTGTCTTTGTCAGGCGCTGAAAAAAATGAAGTTTTATATGTAGGAGACAGTAATGTTGATATAAAATTTGCTCATAACGCTGAGGTTGAGGCTTGCGGCGTTTCATGGGGATTTCGCGGAAAAAATGAACTGATAAAAGCGAATGCCGATTTTATCGCTGACAATATAAATGAATTGCTAAATGTAATAATGTTGAGGAACAATGAATAAAATAAACTATCAAAAAGAACTTGAAAAACTTATAAATATTAATTTATCAAAAAATATTCGTCCTACCTTGTTGCTTCATGTTTGCTGCG
Source organism: Ruminococcaceae bacterium UBA2719 (assembly GCA_002353935.1). Lineage (GTDB taxonomy): Bacteria > Bacillota > Clostridia > Oscillospirales > Acutalibacteraceae > Ruminococcoides. Next base: position 61,243 of record DEKP01000045.1, read on the forward strand.
CGGTGTGCGCAAGCTATGTATTGGAATACTTAACAGAGTTTTTTGATATTAATATAGCGTATTATAATCCGAATATAACAACTTTTTCTGAGTACAAATACAGATACAGTGAGTTAAAACGTCTGATATCTACTATGCCGCTCAAATCAGAGGTTAGTTTAATAGAAGTAGAATATAACCCGCACGAATTTTTAGAGCTTGTAAAAGGGCATGAAAAAGATAAAGAAGGCGGCGCAAGGTGCTCAATTTGTTTTAGACAGCGCTTGCTATATACGGCGAAGCTTGCGCAAGAGCTAAAATTTGATTATTTTGCTACAACTTTAACTATAAGTCCGTTAAAAAATGCCGAGATTATTAATTCTATAGGAATGAAAATTTCAGAAGCTTTGATGCATACTAAATATCTGGCTACAGATTTTAAAAAGAGAAACGGCTACAAACGTTCCATCGAACTTTCAAAGGAATATAGCCTTTATCGGCAAAATTACTGCGGGTGTGAATTTTCCCGCAATGCTTGCTTTGAAGAAAAAACGGATAACGTTTAAGCTTATATTTTTTGTGAGTATGAATAAATAATCAAAATACAGACGATATTGACAACGAGTAATAAATGTGATAATCTTAACGTTGTTATGAGGGAGTAGTTATAATTGTGCACCCAACATGCTCTCGGATTTTCCGATGGATGCTCACCTTTTTAGGAACGAGACTCTTAACGCATGGTGATTATGCGTTAAGAGTCTTTGTATTTTACATTGTTGTGGAGGATAATATGAGTACATTTATGGTGTTTTTTCTGTTTTTTCTTGGACTGTTGCTGATTATTAAGGGCGGAGATTGGTTTGTTGACGCAGCGTCGTGGATTGCCCGTGTATCAGGGATACCGCAGTTTATTGTCGGCGCTACTGTTGTAAGTATTGCCACTACTTTGCCTGAGATTCTAGTTTCTGTTATGGCTGCGGCAAAGGGTAACGTAACTATGGCTACAGGAAACGCCATAGGTTCGGTTACAGCAAACACCGGCATGATACTTGCTTTGAGTTTGATTTTTATGCCTGTAGCTATTAACAGAAAAAAATATATGACAAAGTTTATTATATTGATTATTTCTATAATATTGTTGTGGGCGTTTTCGTTAAAAGGCAATTTGAGCATATTTGCTTCTATTATAATGTTTATATGCTTTGTTGCGTTTATAGTGGAGAATGTATTCGACGCCAAAAAAGATATTTCCTCTAAAAATTCAGAAGGAAAAGAAAACACGGATAAAAAGACCGTCATAAAAAATATAATTTTGTTTGTATTAGGCGCCATAGGACTGTTTGTCGGCTCTCGTCTTTTGGTAGACAACGGTTCACTTATAGCAACTAACATTTTGCATATAGATGAAAGAATTGTTTCTCTTACGATGGTTGCGATAGGTACGTCTTTGCCCGAGTTGGTTACTACAATCACAGCTATTGTCAAAAAGCAAAGTTCGCTTTCTGTAGGCAATATTGTCGGAGCAAATATTATTGATATTTTACTTATACTGCCGATTTGCGCTTTCGTATCCGGCGGATCGCTTCCGGTAGCAAACTCTACTATAATGATAGATCTGCCTGTTTGTTTAGCTGTAACACTTATTTCTTTGATTCCGCCAATGATATTTAAGAAGTTTTACAGATGGCAGGGAATAGCTAATCTTGTTATATATATTTCATATTTAATATATATTTGTTTTGTTGGAGCATAATGGTAAAAAACGGGAGCAATGCTAAAGTTTTATTATTATTTTTTGTTATAAGTACTTGTATTAATTAAAAAAATACAGTACTATTTAAAATGATTAGGGGGGATTTTATGAGAGCAGACGGAAAACGGATTAAATCGGACGCTGATCCGATGTACTTAGTTGCCGCTCATTTTATGAGTAAGCGCATTGATTCAATGAATATGATTACTATAGATATTCCTTTTGAACCTATGAATAAATATTTAAACGCAAAAAGGAAAGAAGGAAAACGTTACAGCCATATGACTTTGTTTATTACGGCGTTTTTGCATACATTGGCTGAGTATCCTGCACTTAATCGTTTTGTAATTAACAAAAAAATCTATGCAAGAAATGAAATAGCTGTCGGAATGGTAGTTCTAAAAGAGGGTAAAATGGATCAGCACGGCACTATGGACAAGATGTATTTTAAAGCGGATTATACTATAGATGAAGTCGACCAGATTATTAAAGAATATGTTGATAAAAATCGTAATATTGAAGATGAAAACGGTACAGACAGAGTAGTAAGAAAGCTCTTAAGCGTACCCGGTCTTGTGAGAGTTGGCGTTAATTTATTCAAATTTATGGACAAGCATAATCTTTTACCTAAGAAATTAATCGACTTGAGTCCTTTTCATGCATCTGCGGTATTCACTAATCTCGCCAGCATTAGGACCGGGCAAATATATCATCATATATACGAATTTGGTACAACCAGCCTGTCGCTTGCGATGGGCAGCCCCAGGGAGGTTCCTGTCAGAAAGAACGGAGAAGTTGTATTTGAGCGTTGTATGCCTATTGGCATGGTAATGGACGAACGCATTGCTTCCGGTAGCTATTTTGCTCTTGCGTTCCGTAAATTTAAAAACCTTTTGGAAAAACCTGAGCTTTTAGAGCACAAGCCCGAAAGAGTTAATACGGAATGTTGATTTTTTATTGTAAAGTTTATATTTAGATATTTAGATATTTAGATATTTAGAATAAATTTTATTTTGTAATGTCAGATGAATTTAGACGAAAAAACAAGTAACAAAATTTATTTTTTGTAACATTTGATTTTATAGTGGTTTTTATATAAAATTAAAATATTTTAATCAATTTGTTGTGTATAAGAAAAATTATGGTTAAAATTACTTGAAAAATATATTATAAAAGGCTTGCAAAAAAATAAAAACTATGTTAGAATACCGGTATAGTTGGCAACAAATACAACACGATTAATACATTTGTTTAAAAATTGTTTTTTTAACATTGATTTTGTAACATTATTGTTGTTGACAAAATTTATTTACTTAACTTATAATGTAATTATTAAAAAATAAATATAAAATTTGGAGGAGATAATTATGTTTAAGACAAATAAGACCAAAAAACTGGTTAGTTTGCTTATTGTAGTTACAATGCTTTTGGCTGTTGCCGGCATAGGCGCTGTTTCTGCTTTAGGCGGCAAAGCAGGTTTGGTAAAAACATCTGCCAATAATGTAACCGTAAAGATTGATGGTAAAAACGGCGAAGAGAGCTATACTGTACAACCTGGTGATACAATTACTTTGTATTCTTACTTAAATGTTACTCCTGGTACAGAAGATGATGCTGACACACCGAATTTGGATGAAACAGGCAAGATCTCTGGTATTGACGCTACAGTGAAATATGACCCGGATATATTTGAACTTAAGCCGGAATATACTCCAAGATTCGAACCTAATATGTTTCCTATAATTGGAGCTGCAGTTACAGCTAACTTAAACCAAGCGGGAAACGTCTATTTTAACGCATCTACAGCATCATATTATGAATTTAATACTGATGATTGTGTTCTTGTTAAATGTGTATTTGAAGTTAAAGAAGGAGCTCAAGGTGAGAGCAAACTTGAGGTTCCGCTCCTTAGTTTATCAGCGGCTGATGATAATGGTCCTAAAGGCACGCCCACAAAGCTTGTTTATCAGGGAGAAAAGCAAAAAGATTTCATAAAATTTGAGACCTTAGAAGTTCCTGAGCATCCGACAGAGACTGAATCACAGGCTGAGTCACA